>JBKJQZ010000055.1:0-2991 GCA_046594835.1 Acidimicrobiales bacterium
CCGCACGAGTGGCTGCGCGGCGAGGTGGAATACGAGGTCGGGCTCGCATGCCGCTGCGGCCTTGTCGACGGCCTCCCCGTCGCGTACGTCGCCCTCAACCGAGGAGACGAGATCGTCTACACCGAGGTCGTGGAAGGCCCCGCGCTCGGGTGGTCGGTGCGCGAAGCCGTACACGTCGGCGCCGAGGCGGTGCAGCCACGCGGCGAGCCACGCGCCCTTGAAGCCGGTGTGGCCCGTAACCAGCACGCGGGCGCCGTCGTATTGCTCAAGTCGGGGATGCGTCATGGCGTCTCCACACTAAGAGCCATGGCGGTACCACTCGATCGTCTGCTCGAGTCCGTCACGCAGCGAGACCTGCGTCTTCCACCCGAGGAGTCGCGCCGATTTCTCGGTGCTGGCGGCAACAACGGGCACTTCCACCGGCCGCTCAGGCAGTGCACCAAATTGTGGCGTCACCGGATTGCCCATCACGTCGAGGATCGTTTCGGCCAGCGCACGGATGGTGATCGCATCGCCGCTGCCGATATTGATGACCTCACCATCGATCCCGTCCACGAGCGTGGCCGCGACGATTCCCGCCGCCACGTCGGTCACAAAGTTGGATTCACGCCGCTGGAGCCCTTGGGACATCGCGACGTTGCGCCCCGCGAGTGCGGTAAGGATCACGTCGGCCACGACGCGGTTGGTCGGCTGCCCGGGCCCGTACGCGTTGAACGGTCGCACCACCACCGCGGGCGGCCCGCCGGTGCGGACGGCCAACAAACACAGACGCTCGGCGGCGAACTTGCTTGCTGCATAAGGCGATAACGGGCTCACCGGCCCGTCCTCGCGAAATGGAACAGGTACATCGCCATAGACATCGGCGGTGCTGGCAAACACCAGCCGCTCGCACGCGCCACCCCGCAGCGCATCGAGCAACGCCACCGTTGCGTGCACGTTCGCCGCGAAACAGCCCTCGACGTCGGTCCACGAGGCGCCGATGTCGGTGAAGCCGGCGAGGTGGATCACGCGCTGTGGGTTTGCGGCTGCAACCGCCGACTCGATGTCGTCGGTGGACGCGCCGCGCAGGGCGAGCGTGTGGACCTCAGCTCCACCCGCCCGCAGCTGTTCGACGACGTGGCCGCCGAGAAAGCCCGACGCGCCGGTTACGAGGACGCGGAGGTCTCGGAGCGCATCCATGGGCGCGTCCCGTCGTCACACAACGCCGTGAGGTCGAGGGCGTCCTTGTAGGTGTCCATCGACTTCCAGAATCCGGTGTGCTTGTAGACGTACAGCTCGCCCTGCGCGGCGAGCGCAGGCAGTACGTCGCGCTCGAGGTCCTCGCCCGGGTCGGGCCAGGCGTCAAAGGCGCGACGGTCGAACACGAAGAAGCCACCGTTGATGTAGTGATCGGGCAGGCGCGGCTTTTCCCGAAAGCGTTCGACCCGGCCGTCCGCGTCGAACTCGACGGTGCCGTACTGCGAGGGCAGCGGCACCGAGGTCATCGTGGCGATGCCGCCGTGCGCATGGTGAAAGCGCAGCGTCTCCTCGAGGTCGACGTCGCCGAGGCCGTCTGCGTAGGTGACGAAGAACGTGTCGCCAACGTGGTCTGCGATCTTGCGCACGCGACCACCGGTGTTGGTCTCCTCGCCAGTGTCGATGACCTCCACGTCCCAGGGCTCGCTGAGCTCAGACACGAACTCGTCGATGAGTTCTTTTTTGTAGCCCGCGGCGAGCACGAAATCATGAAAGCCGTGCGCCGCGTAGATCTCCATCACCTGGCGCACCACAGGCTGGCCTGCGACTTCGAGGAGTGGCTTGGGCACGGACACGGTGTGGGGATAGGCCCGTGTGCCCTTGCCGCCGCAGAGGATGACCGTTCGAACCGTCATGGCAGCGACGCACGGTAGTGGGTCACTGCGCCTTCTCTTTCCACGGAAGGTCGAGTTCACGAATGACCTTCCCAGGTACGCCTGAGATCAACACGCCGGAGGGCACGTCCTTCACCACGACCGTGTTGGACGCGACGATCGTGTGGTCGCCGATTCGCACGCCACTCGTGATGGTGGCCTTCGGACACACCCACACGTCTTGCTCGAGTTCGATCGGCGCCGTGCGGGTGTTGTGGTAGCTCCACCCGTTGGGGTCTGTGTAGAAGTGACTGTTGTCGACGATGGTGGAGTACTCGGCCACGTGGGCGAACTTCGCAAGGTGAATCGATTCGGCGCAGTGGACCGTCACTCCCCAACTCAGATTGTTGGGTCCGTCAAGCACGAGCCTGCCCCCGGCGACGCTGAGAACGGCGTTGCCCCGCACGTCGACCTTGCCGCCGAGGTCGATGGTGCCGCCGTAAAGGCGGAAGCGCACACCGTCGCTGATCTTGGTGCCCGGCCCGATCCGAATGACGTTGTGGCCCTTGGCGCCAAATTCCACGACGACGCGCCGGCCAACGCGCACGCTCTTGTCGATCGAAAGATCGACCGTGGAGCGAGACAACCACGCAAGGACCCGCAGCTTCAGGATCAGCACGAGCCGACGGGAACGCACCACGGGACGTGCGATAACCGTGCGAGCGGCAACGCGCGCGCCGCCACTGAGTACACGTCCGGGCTCCACGGCGTTCACGGTACCGGCTCGTCGTTGGCATGATGCACAAGCAATGCCGCTGACCCCGCAGCCCGTCATCGCCGAGTCCGTCGCTAGTCGGAGTTCGGCGACGATCACTCCCGAGCTCAGCGTGCTCGTGTCGACGTTTCGGCGGCCGCACTACCTGCCCGGTCTCATCGACGGTCTCGAACATCAGAGCCTCGATCGGCAGCGCTTCGAGGTCGTGATTGTCGACAACGCATCCAACGACGCCGACACCTGGGCCGCTCTGGTCGCGTGGGCGCTCGCAACGCCGCTCGCGGTGACCGTGGCCCGGCTGGACCACAACGGTGGCCCCGCTACGGGCCGCAACGCCGCGGTGTCGCTCGCCCGCGCGGATGTCGTGGTGTTCACCGACGACGATTG
>JBKJQZ010000217.1:0-12932 GCA_046594835.1 Acidimicrobiales bacterium
CTGGTGGTAGCTTCCTGGCGAGGGCGCCGACGTCGCTGTCGAGCGCGTCGCCCTCGTTGGTGACGAGGCCGTCGACCGGGTTCTGAGTCTTGCGCGTCAGGCCGAACACGCCGGCGGCCAGGCAGCCGATCGCGCCGAGGCCGAGCGCGTAGCGAGCGCCGAAGGTCTGCGAGATCGTGCCGACAATGGGCCCGCCGATTGGTGTGGAGCCGAGGAACACCATTGCCTGCAGTGCAATCACGCGGCCTCGCATCGATGGGTTCGCCCGCGTCTGGATAATCGCAGTGGACGAAGTCATGAACGCGATGCTCGTCAGGCCGAGGAAAACGCCGACCATGAATGCCACGGGAGTATTCGGACTCAGCGCCAGCAGCGCCATCGCCACACCGAAGCCGACGGCCGCGGTACTCACGTGGCTGAGTCCGACGATCTTGCGGCGAGCGGTCACGAGCGCGCCGACGAGCGAGCCAGCGCTGACGACGGAGAAGAGCATCGTAAAGGTGAGCGTGCCACCGTGGAGGTCGCGGCGAACGAACACGGGCAGCACGGTCTGGAAGTTGAACGCCAGTGTGCCGATGACGGTCATCATCATCAGTGGGATCCACAGCTCCGGCACGCTGCGCACATAACGCACGCCTTCACGAATTTGGCCCCGACCCTTCTGGGTGACGGGCGCGGGGCGCAATTCGGCGGGGTTCATGCGGGCTAAGCCCACGAGGACCGCGATATAGGACACGCCATCGACCCAGAAAGCCCAGCCGTATCCGACGGTTGTGATCAGCAGGCCAGCGATAGCAGGGCCGATGATGCGCGAGCCGGTCATCAGTGCGCTGTTGAGGCCAACGGCATTGTTGATGTCCTCGACCGGCACCATCTCGACCACGAACGAACGCCGCGCCGGATTGTCGAACGCGGTGGCGAGGCCGCCAAGCGCGGCGATCGCGAAGATCGCGGCAACGGGCGGGTGGTGCATAAACGCGAGCGCACCGAGCGCGAAGGACTGCACCATTGCGAGCGCCTGGATCGTGAGCAGGAGTTTGCGTTTGTCGGAGCGGTCCGCCACGAGACCCGCGAACGCGCCGATCAGCAGCACCGGGCCGAACTGGGCTGCGGCGAGCATGCCGAGGGCGACGCCGCTGTGGGTGATCTTGAACACCAACAGCGTCTGGGCAACGAGCGTGAGCCAGTTGCCTACCTGGGAGATGAGCTGGCCCGTGAAGAACAGCCGAAAGTTGCGGCTCTTCATCGACCGGAATGTGTCTGAGGTCGCGAGCTTGAGACGGGTCATTGGGGCAAGAGGTCCTTTTGCGTGAGTGCGTCGAGCACCTCGAGTGCGTCGTCTAAGCGGCGGCGCTGGTCGGGGCTCAACTCGTGGATCCGGCTCGTGAGCCAGGCGGTCTTGCGGCGGCGGGATTCGGTGACGAGCGCAGAACCCGAACGGGTGGTGGCGACGAAATGCACGCGTCGGTCGTTCGGATCAGGACTCCGCTCGACGAGCCCAGACTCCTCAAGCACGCCGATGACCTTGGTGATCGACGGAGGCGCGACGCCCTCGTGCTCCGCCAGCGCACCGAGCGTCAGGGGGCCGTGGTTGTCGATCGCGGCCAGTGCTGAGGTCTGACTCGGCGTGAGGCCAACGCCCGCCTCACGCCGCAACTGGCGGTGGAGGCGGGTCGCGGTCAGCCGCAGGCGAGCGGCGATTTCGGCGTCGGCGTTAGGCACGGGCATTACTTTACCAAACTAATTAACCAAGTGAAATATTCCGTTTCGGACGCGTGTGTAGGTTTCGCCTGTGCGAATTGAGGCGGTCGCGCTGCGACGCATAGCGATGCCACTGGTGCGCCCGTTCCGAACGGCGTTTGGCGTCGAGACCGATCGAGAGGCGTTGCTCGTGCGCGTACGCACCCCCGAAGGCGATGGGTGGGGCGAGTGCGTCGCCATGTCCGAGCCCGGGTACTCGTCGGAGTACGTCGACGGCGCCCAACTGGTGTTGCGTAAGCACCTCGTGCCGAGGTTGCTTGCAACGAAGGACCTGGGCGCGGGCGACGTCGCCGCGCTGCTCGCGGGCGTGCAGGGCCACCGCATGGCCAAGGGTGCGCTCGAGATGGCGGTACTGGATGCGCAGTTGCGCATCGCGGGTCGCTCCTTCGGTGACGCGCTCGGTGCCGTGAAGAAGTCGGTCGAGTGCGGCGTGAGCATCGGTATTCCCGCGTCGATCGACGACCTCGTGGAACAGGTCGACGGCTACCTGGCGGAGGGGTACCGCCGCGTCAAGCTCAAGATCGAGCCGGGGTGGGACGTCGAACCAGTGGCAGCCGTACGCGCGACCTTCGGCGATGAGGTGCTGGTGCAAGTGGACGCCAACGCGTCGTACACATTGGCCGATGTCGACACCCTCGCCGCGCTAGATCCCTACAACCTGTTGCTGATCGAACAGCCCCTGGCCGAAGACGACTTCCTCGGTCACGCCCGCTTGGCCAAGCGCATCGGCACTCCGATCTGCCTCGACGAGTCGATTCGCACGCGGCGCGACGCCGAACTCGCCTTGGAACTTGGCGCGTGCGAGGTCATCAACATCAAGGCCGGTCGGGTTGGCGGCTACCTAGCTGCGGTTGCGTTGCACGATCTCTGTTACGGCGCCGGTATCCCGGTGTGGTGCGGCGGCATGCTTGAGACGGGTCTCGGCCGCGCCGCAAATATCGCGCTTGCTGGGCTCCCAGGCTTCACCCTGCCTGGCGATACGAGTGCATCGGATCGCTACTTCTTCAAGGACATCACAGCGCCGTTCGTGCTCCACGACGGCCTGCTCGACGTGCCGAACGGCCCGGGACTGGGCGTGGTGCCCGATCTCGACACCTTGACCAAGGTCACGACCGCGGTTGAAGAGCTGCGTCGAGTTTGACGCTGTAGGACCGGCGAAACCATCTGCGGGAGGTGACGACCCCGCCAGCGAGGAAGCGTTGCACGTCAGCCTGCTGGAGGTCGCTGAGCTTGCGGCCGTTCGTGGCCACTAACTCGAACCGGTCGTGGGCGACGCCGTCGGCGTCGGTGATGGTTGCGGCCACAACTTCAACCTCGGACGCGCTTAGCGCCGCGGCGACGTTATGCAACAGGCCGGTCCGGTCGGGGGCCTCGATTTCGCACACCGTGTGCCAGGGCGAGGCCGAGTTGTCGAACGTGACGTTGACGTCGGGCATCGGATCGCTCGTGAGCGGTTGGGCGAATGCGGTGCGAATGTCGCGCGCGATCGCGTCGACGTCGGGCTCGTCGCCGCGGACGCGAAACACCTCAAGCGCGACGTCGTCGGGCCATGTCGCGACCACGGCCTCGATCACCGAGAGCCCATGACGCGCGAGTACGCCGGTTACATCGGCGAGTAGGCCGTGGCGGTCGCGGGCGGCCACATCTATCGACCAGTCACGATCGGTCCGGTCGCCTCGATCGTCGAGGATCACCCTGACCTCGTTGCCGTGCACGGGACGACGCAGCACTTCCGCCTGTCGCGCGATCGCGCTGGGAGGCTGTCGCAACAGGTACGACCGCGGCGCCGCCGAGACGCGCTCGACCAGCGCGTGATCGACACCGACGAGCGCCAACGCCTCGGCGCGCTGCGTCGCGACGCGGTCGGTGGCGGTGCTCTCGTCACTCGCGAGGGTCTCCTGCACGAGGTGGTACAGCTCCTGAAGACGATTGCGTTGCCAGCGCTCCGCATCGGCGTTGCGGAGCGCAGTCGTGACGTAGAGGGATCGCGCCCGTTCCTGGGAGCCGAGGTGCGAGGCGAGTTCGACGACATACTCCGCCGCGAACGCTGCAGTACGCAGCGACGCGCTCCGCATCAAACCGGCGTCGGTGACCAGCGCGACTACGTCGTCTGCGTCAGTGGGATCAAGCGCGAGCTCGTCGACGACGAGTCGCGCGGCGGTCGACGGGTCGCTCATTGCGTCGAGCACGTCAATGAGCAACAGGCCGAGGATCAAGCGGTCCGGGTGCAGGAGCCGCTGCGCCTCGACTGCGATTGGGTCATCCACCGCGAGTCGGCGTAGGCGTTCAAGTCCGACGAGGCGGTAGCGAGCGATGGGGTCGATGGCGCGCGCGTCGTCGCGGCGCCGGTCGAACCCCTCGGCCATCGTTGGCGCCATCGACGCCAATACGCCGGTGACATCAAGAAACCGCCACGAACGGGCGTTGCCACGTTCTGCGGCATCGAGCAGGCGCGGAAGCAGCTCGCGCCGGAAGCGCTTCGCCACGTCGGGTACCGCGGTCAGCCAGCTCGAAAGCTCGGGACCTGGTTCGCGCACCGCCATTGCGAGCGCGGCGTCGAGCGCGATCGCGCCAGCTGCGATCACCGGGGGCCGCGCAGTCAGCTCAACCTCGCCGTCGGTGTGCTGAAGCCAGCCACCCGCAGGCTCGGGCTCGCCCTGCTCGTCAATCGCGGCGACGGGCGTGCGTAGCTGGGAGTACCGCAGCTTGAGCAGCTGGGGCGTGACCAGTGTGGTGACGAGCACCACGAGCAGCAGCGCTGCGTACAGGTCGTCGTCGAGCACGCCGGCGGTCTTGCCGAGGGTCGCAAAGATGAGGCCGACTTCACCGCGGGGCAGCATGCCGAGGCCGATGAGGGCCTTGTCGCCTTTCACCCCGATCGCACCGATCGGCGATACGAGCTTGCCGATCACCGCGACGAGCAGCAGTAGCGCGGCGTCGCGCAACACTGCGGCGCTGGCGAAACGACTGATGTCGGCCTCGGTGCCGATCTGCAGGAAGAACACAGGAATGAGGAGGTGGCCAACGGGCGCAAGCTCGCGGTGGATCTCGTCGGACTGGCGGCTCCGGGTTAGCGCGAGCCCCGCCACGAACGCGCCGACGATCGGCGCGAGCTTGGCTGCCGCGGCGATGCGGGCGAATACGAGCGCGAAGACAAACGCGCCGGCGACGAGCGTGCCCGTCGCCCGTGAGATCCGGCTGATGCCGGAGAAAATCGGGTCGGCGACGCGGAGGCCGATCCCGGTCCCAATCGTCAGGAAGGCGACTGCGACGCCGATGATCCCAAGGACGCTGAGAAACGAGACCGAGCCCTCGGTCACGAGGCGCACGACCACGGTGAGCACGACGAGGCCCATGACGTCGTCGGCTACTGCGGCGCCGAGCACGACGCGGGCCTCGGTGGTGGCGAGCGCTCGCAGGTCGCCAAAGACGCGGGCGGTAATGCCGACGCTCGTCGCGGTGAGTGCGGCGCCCACGAACAGCGAGGTGTTGAAGTCGGCGTCGAGGAACGTGCTCATCACGCCAAAGCCAAGGGCCATGGGAACGACCACGCCCACGATCGCTACGAGCAGCGAGGCGCGTCCGACCTTGCTTAGCTCCGCGAGGTCCATTTCCATGCCCACGCTGAGCAACAACAAAACGACGCCCAATTCACCCAGCACGTGGAGGATTTCGTTGCCGTGGCCAACCAGGCCGAGGGCCGACGGGCCAATGAGGACACCGGCGGTGATCTCACCGACGACCGCGGGAATGCCGATGCGTTCGGCGACTTCAGCCGCGACCTTCGCCGCAACGAGCACGACGATCAGGTTGGTGAGGATCTCGGTGAAGTCCATGTGCGTGTCTCTTCTTATACGCGCAAGTGCGGGTGACGGTCGATGACCGTCACCCGCACTTGGGGAGTACCTGAACTAGATGATGGTGGGACGAGTATCCGCAGGCTCCGCGGTGGGAGATCCACCGATGGTGACCGGAATGCGAGTTTCGTGCACCAGCGGGAATTCCGGGTAAGCGAGGACGCCCATCTCGGGGATGTCCATGCCTGCCATTTCGACTTCGGCCGTCGGACGGATGCCGCCCTTCATCACCTTGTCCTGAACCTTGAAGAACAGGAAGGCGATGCCGAAGATGACCGTCCAGATGACGGCCACGCCGATTGCCTGCGAGCCGAGCTGGCCCAGACCAGGATTCATGCCGTAGAAGATGCCGGTGACGCCCTTGGCGGCGGCCGCGGAGCCCTCGGTCGTGGCGTTCCAGCCGGCGCCGTAGGTGCCATTGGCGAACAGGCCGACGCAGAGCACGCCGAAGCTGCCGCACACACCGTGCACCGCAATGGCGCCGACGGGATCGTCGATCTTCATGCGGTTCTCGATGAAGCCCGCCGCGCCGATCACAAGGATGCCCGCGAGGGCACCGATGAGCGCAGCGACCCATGGATCGACGAACGCGCACGGCGCGGTGATCGCCACGAGGCCCGCGAGCATGCCGTTGACCATCATGCCGGGATCGGGCTTCTTCTCGCCCTTGTTCATCATCCAGAACATCGCGGCCACGGCGCCGAACGCAGCGGCGAGGGCCGTGTTGGTGGCCACCACCGCGAACTGCACGTCGGTTACCGCGAAGGTCGATGCCGCATTAAAGCCGAACCAACCGAACAACAGGATGAACGTGCCGAGCATCGCCATGGGGACGTGGTGGCCAGGAAGCGCGTTGGCCGAGCCGTCCTTGTTGAACTTGCCGATGCGAGGGCCAAGCACGATGGCGCCGGCGAGACCAGCAACACCGCCCACCGCGTGGACGACGCCGGAACCGGCGAAGTCGACGTAGCCGACACCGAGGTGGAGCGAGTTGCCCAGCTGGGCAAGCCAGCCACCGCCCCAGGTCCACGCGCCGAAGATCGGGTAGTAGATGGCGCCGCAGAACAAGCCCCAACCGACGAAGGCCTTCCACTTCCAGCGCTCGGCCATGGCTCCGGTTGGAATCGTTGCGACGGTGTCCATGAAGGCGACCATGTACAGGAAGTAACCGGCGACGCCCGCCGTGCCTGCCTTGCCAATATCGGTAAGCGCCCAGCCGCCCTTGAACAGGAAGACCCATTGACCCGAGCCCACGAGCGGGCCGCCGAGAGGCTTGGTGTAGCCAACCAGCGGGAGGCTGTAGCCGCCGAACATGAGGGCGTAGCCAACGAGGAAATAACCGACGAAGCCGAGGCCGAAGATCGCGAAGTTCGTCGAGATGACGTGGCTGGCGTGCTTGGCGCGACAGAAGCCCGTTTCGACCAGAGCAAAGCCGGCCTGCATGAAGATCACGAGGACCGCGCCGAGAACAACCCAGAGAAGGTTGGTCTGCATGCCGAGGGCATCGACCTTTTCCGAGGCTGTTTGTGCGCTCGCTACCCCGGCTGTCGTCAACAACGCGGTTGCGACGATGCCGAGACCGGCGACCGTTCGAGTGAGCCAGCGACGTTTCACGCTGGGGTTGAGGTTCATGAAGGTCTGCTTCCTTTCAGCAGGCGAATGCGGTTGCCCTGGCCTGTAGCGCAAGGTGGGGTAACCCTCATTCATTGGTGTTTCGGAATCGCGCCTTGAAGGTTTCTTCTGTGTGAACTTCAGCTTTTTGGCGGAGATTGGAAACGTTCTCGAAACAATGTGCGGTCATCGTCGGACTATGCCGAAGCAACCGATCATCGATGGCGAGCCTGATACACGAAAGATTCGCGCCGGGATCGCGATGCTTTCGGTCGTTGTCGTTGTGTCGATTGGTCTTGCGATGGTGCTGTCATCGCCCGTCGCCAAGTTGGTGATGTTCGGTATCGCCGGTTTCACCATCTTCCGGGCTGTGCGCTTCGCCCGCGCCCTGAAGAAGGCGGTCTAGGCGACGACTTCGTCGATAACCGGCGCAACGAACTGCGAGTTGTACAGGTTGTAATAGGGGCCGTCGTGGCTGAGCAGCTCGTGGTGCGTGCCCTGCTCAACAATTTGGCCCTGCTCCATCACCACGATGAGGTCAGCGCCGCGAATCGTCGAGAGGCGGTGCGCGATCACAAAACTCGTGCGGGACTGGCGGAGCTTGTTCATTGCTTCCTGTACAAGCACTTCGGTGCGCGTGTCGACCGACGACGTGGCCTCGTCGAGGATGAGGATCGCAGGGTCCGAGAGAAAGGCGCGAGCGATGGTCAGAAGCTGCTTTTGGCCGGCACTGATGTTGTCACCCTCTTCGTTGATGAGGGTGTCGTAGCCGTCGGGGAGCGAATGCACGAAGCGGTCGACGTAGGTGGCTTTGGCCGCCGCCAGCATTTCTTCCTCGGTGCAGCCGGGTTTGCCGTAGGCGATGTTGTCCTTGATCGAACCACCGAAGAGCCACGTGTCTTGCAGCACCATGCCGATCTGGGACCGCAGGTGCTGACGCGACATCTGTGCCGTGTCGCGCCCGTCGAGCGTGATCGTCCCACTGTCGAGTTCGTAGAACCGCATGATGAGATTGACCAGCGTGGTCTTGCCCGCGCCGGTGGGCCCGACGATGGCAATGGTCTGGCCGGGTTCGGCAATGAGGGAGAGACCTTCGATGAGCTTGACGTCGGGGCTGTACGAGAACGTCACGTCGTTGAACTCGACGCGACCGCGAGCGGGTTCGGTGGAGCCGGCATCGGCAGGCTCGGCGCTCATGTCTTCGGCGTCGAGGAACGCAAAGACCCGCTCAAGTGATGCGATGCCGGACTGGAAGACGTTGGCGTTCGCGGCGAGCTGGGTGAGCGGCATCGAGAACTGACGCGAGTACTGAATGAAGGCCTGCACGTCGCCAACAGTGATGGCCCCGGATGCCACCCGCACGCCGCCGACCACGGCCACGAGCAGGTACTGGAGGTTCGACAGGAACATCGTGGCGGGTTGCATGAGGCTCGACATGAACTGCGCGCCAAACGCCGACTCGTAGAGCTTGTTGTTTGTCTCGCGGAACTGCTCTTCGGTGTTGACCTGCTGGCCGAACGCCTTGACGATCGCGTGGCCGGTGAAGGTCTCTTCGACCTGTGCGTTGAGCGCTCCGGTGTGGGTCCACTGACCGATGAAGCGCGGACGCGCCCGTCGCCCGATGCGTTGCACGACAAAGATCGACATCGGCACGGTGGTGAGCGCAACGAGCGCGAGCAACCACGAAATCGAGAACATCATCCCGATGGTGCCGATGATCAGCAGCACCGAGGTGATCGTTTGGCTCATCGCTTGCTGAAGGCTCTGCGCCACGTTGTCGAGGTCGTTGGTGACGCGGCTGAGCAGGTCGCCGCGCGCGGTGCGGTCGATATAGCTGAGCGGCAGCGCGTTGATCTTGTCCTCGGCCGACGAACGAAGCCGGAACATCAAACCCTGCACGAGGCCCGCCACCAAGTACGCCGAGACAAGGCCGAGTATCCACGAGGCGACGTAGAGCCCGATCGCCAGATACAGGTAGTGGTGCAGCTTGGCGAAGTCGACGCCCTTGCCGAGGAATACGCCGCGGAACACGACGTCGGTGGCGCGGCCGAGCACGCGGGGCCCCAACACGCTGAGCACGGTGCTGACGATGGATGCCGCCAGGACCACTGCGATGGTGGGCCACCGCTGGCCGAGCAAGCCGAAGAGCCGCTTGGTACTGGCGCCGAAGTTGTTCGACCGCTCGAGCGGCATGCCGATCGCGCCCCAGCGTCCGGTGGCACCGGCGTTCATCGCTTCGGCGGGCAGGGTCTCCTCTTCGTCGATCTCGTCGACGGGATGGTTGGTGCCGTTCGCGGCTCCGCCGGAACCGTTGGTGCCGTTGGTGTGGTTGCCGTTTTCGGGTTCGGTCACGCCGCCACCTCCTTTTCGCCGATCTGGCTCTGCACGATTTCGGCGTAGGTCTCGCAATTGGCGATGAGTTCGTCGTGGGTGCCTTGGCCGACCATCTCACCGTCTTCGAGCACGATGATCTGGTCGGCGGTCGAGATCGTTGACACGCGCTGGGCAACGATGAGCACCGCCGTGTCGCCGGTTACCTCGGGCAGCGCGGCGCGCAGGCGGGCATCGGTAGTGAGGTCGAGGGCCGAGAACGAGTCGTCGAAAATGAGCACCTCGGGACGGCGGATCAACGCGCGTGCGATCGATAGGCGTTGGCGTTGACCGCCCGACACGTTGGTGCCACCCTGCTCGATGCGGGCTTCGAGTCCCTTCGGCATGGCGCGCACAAAGTCGTCGGCCTGCGCGACGCGTAGCGCCGCCCACATCTCGTCTTCGGTGGCGTCGTGCTTGCCGTAGCGCAGGTTCGACGCAATCGTGCCCGAGAAGAGAAACGGCTTTTGAGGTACGTAGCCAATACGGTCCGAAAGCTGCAGCGGGTCGAGCTCACGCACGTCGACCCCGTCGACGAGGACCTCACCCGAGGTTGCGTCGAAGAGGCGCGCCACGAGGTTGACCAGCGTGGTCTTGCCCGCGCCGCTCGAACCGATGATCGCGGTCGTTGTGCCGCGTTTGGTGACAAACGAGATGTCGTGAAGCACCGAGTGCTCGGCGCCCGGGTAGTGGAAGCCGGCGCTGCGGAACTCGACCTCGGCGCGACCGATTGGGGCGGTCGGCGTTGCCGACGGCACGACGGAGGAGTCAATGTCGAGCACCTCTTGCACGCGATCGGCCGACACCGCAGCGCGGGGGACGATCGCCAGCATCCACGTGGCCATCATCACGGACATGAGGATCTGCACCAGGTAGCTGAGGAAGGCGATGATCGTGCCGACCTCGATCTGGCCACTGTCGACGCGATGCGCACCGAGCGCGAGCACGCCCACGCTGGAAAGGTTTACGAGGATGTTGACCGTCGGGAACATGGCCGACATCAACCGACCGGAGCGCAGCGACACGTCGGTCAGATCGCGGTTCGCTTTTGCGAATCGGCGGGTCTCTTCCTTCTCGCGGACGAAGGCGCGCACAACGCGGATGCCCGTGATCTGTTCGCGCAGCACGCGGTTGATCTCGTCGAGGCGCTCCTGCATTTGGCGGAAGGCCGGAACCATGCTGGCGACGATCACGCCGAGGATCAACATCGACGCCGGCATCGAGACGAGCAGGATCGTCGAGAGCCCCACGTCTTGGCGCAGCGCCATGATTACGCCGACGGTCATCGTGATGGGCGCACCGATTGCCATCGTGCAGACCATCACGACCAGCATCTGGATCTGCTGCACGTCGTTGGTGATGCGTGTAATCAGCGACGGTGCGCCGATCGTGCCGACCTCGCGGGCCGAGAAGCTGGTGACCTGGTGGAACAAGTTGTTCCGGATGTCTCGGCCAAAGCCCATGGCGATGCGGGCGCCGAGGTAGACGGCGCCAACCGAGAACACGATCTGGATCAACGAGAACCCCAGCATGTAACCGCCCATGCGCCAGATGTAGGGCGTGTTGTTTTTCAGGATGCCGTTGTCGACGATGTGCGCGTTGATGCTCGGCAGCGCGAGCGCGGCACTGGTTTGCACGATCTGTAGGGCGACGACGCCCCAGATGAGTTTCTTGTACGGCCGTAAGTGGCGCCGTAGCAGCTTCATCAGCATTGGCCGCTCCTTGCGTGTACGCCGTAGAGAAATTGCTTCGCGACTTCGCGCGACGTCAGCGGGGCGTCGTTGATCATCGGGTGGGTGACCGCGAGGGTGACGGCCCGAAGTCGCTTGGCTGCTTCGGCCGGCTTCACGCTGAGGCGATCCTTGTGGGTCTCGAAGAGCGCGACGAGCGACGGGCTCGGGAGTTGGGGCGCCGGCTTGCTCGCGTGGAAGCGAGGACCGACAGCCGACATCAGTTGCCACACGTCGACCACGCGGCGCTGGATGGCGGCGATAGCGGCGTCGAGGCACTTCTCGAACGGTTGGCTCAGGTCGATCGCGGCGAGGGCGTCTTCGAGTGGGGCGGGGTCGAGGGCTTTGTCGATGACGGCTTGAATCACGTCGTCTTTGTCCGTGAACGCCCGGAAGATCGTGCCTTCGGCGATGCCCGCCGCGTCGGCAATCTGTCGTGTCGTTACGCGCTCGCCGTGCTCGAGGACGAGCGGGAGCGCAGCGGCGACGATCATCGTCCGTCGTTCCTCGGGTGGTAACGCGCTGGCCCGCCGCGTTACCGGCGGTGCGTCGATACTTGTCATAGTCCAATAATAAGTGAGCGAGCACTCACTCACCAAATCGGATTACGGTCTGCCGCATGGCCACCACCACCAACGGCGACGTCGAGTTGTACTACGAGACCTTCGGGAATCCGGGAGATCCGGTGTTGCTGCTTGTTAATGGGCTCGGCAGTCAGTGCATCAACTTCAAGGAAGAGTTCTGCGAGCAGTTCGCTGCGCAGGGATTCTCGGTTGTGCGCTTCGACAACCGCGACGTGGGGCTGTCCAGTCACCTTGCCGACGCCCCGGACTACACGCTCGCCGACATGGCGAACGACGCGTTCGCGGTGCTCGACGCCGTTGGCGCGACCCAGGCCCACATCGCCGGTTGGTCGATGGGCGGGATGATCGCGCAGACGATGGCGATCGCGCACCCTGAGCGCGTGTTGTCGCTCACGTCGGTGATGTCGTCGCCGGGCGGCGTTGCGCTCGCGGCCGACCCGGAGGTGGCCGCGGTGTTCGGTGGCCCGCTGCCGACCACGCGCGACGAATCCGTCGCCCAGTACATCGCCGGCATCAACGTGTGGGGGAGCCCGGCCCACCGCGAACTCGACCGTCTTACCCGCGACGCCGAGCTCGCCTACGACCGGTGCTTCGACCCGAAGGGCCGCGCCCGGCAGATGGGCGCGGTTGTTCGCTCAGGCTCGCGTCAAGACGCGCTGCGCTCGCTCACGGTGCGGTCGCTCGTAATCCACGGCGACGCCGACCGCCTCGTCCCGATCGAGTCGGGCCGCCTCACGCATGAGTGCATCCCGGGCTCCCGCTTCGAAGTAGTCGCGGGCATGGGCCACGACTATCCGCCCGCAATGTGGGCGCCGATCGTCAAACTCGTCACCGAACACGCCCTCGCCTCGCGCTGACCTCCCCGACCCGAACTGGTAGTTGTTCAGCTTCGCGGAGCTACCAGGTGTCGATGCAGGGGCGTTTCTTGCCGGTGCGCGGTGGCGGAGGGCCTGCCGCGTCGAGGGCGTTGACGATCCAGCGGCGCGAGTCGGTGGGGTCGATGACGTCGTCGATCTCGA
>JBKJQZ010000254.1:0-17584 GCA_046594835.1 Acidimicrobiales bacterium
GCGGAGGCCAACGCATCCGACACCCCGGCAACCATTGCCGTCCTATACGTGCCGGGTGCCACGTTCGTTACGTGAATGCCGTACGGCGCGAGCTCGCCGGCGAGCCCTTCGCCGAGCGCGTCGACGGCGTGCTTGGTCGCGGCGTATGCGGATAAGAAAGGTGGGCTCACGAACGCCGCAATCGACGTGACGTTGACGATGTGGCCCGCCCGCGCCGCACGCATGTGCGGGACGACCGCCTTGATCATGCGAAGCGTTCCACCGACGTTCGTTGCGAACATGGCGTCGATCTGCTCGGTGGGCATTTCTTCAAGCGGACCGATGAAACCGATTCCCGCGTTGTTGATCAGGACGTCGATGGACCCGACGCTGGCCATGACCGCGTCAACCGCCCTGCGGGCGGAACCGTCGTCGAGAATGTCGAGTTCGAGGAGGTCGACGCCCTTCACGCCGGCGCCATCTAGAGCGTGGTCGAGGTCGCCACGCTTGGTCAGATTGCGCATGCTGGCGAACACGCGGTCGCCTCGCTGCGCGAGCGCAACCGTGGTCAGCAAGCCGAATCCGCTTGAGCAGCCGGTAATGAGAACGTTGGCCATCTCGCGAAGCTAAGCGCCAAGTCGTGCGCGATGATCGCTGGATGGCTTGGACGTTGGACGATGGTGTTGCCGACGATGCGGTGTCGGTGTGGAGCGTGCTCGAGAGTGACGAGGGCGAGCCGTTGTTGCCGAACTGGTATCAGCCCGCACCGATGCGCCGCGAGCGACTGCTGACGGGCTGGCAGCGACGCGTCGCGATTGGCACTGTCGTTGCGTTCATTGCGATCGACGCCTTCGGCCTCTGCAGTACGTACGGCCACATCGTCTTCGCCTGAGCGGCTCTCTTATGGATTGACGGCGACGGCGAGCACGGCCGCAGCCTGGCCCGCTGGCATGCTGAGCGTGTGACCAACGACGGCAGCCGACGCGTCGTGGCTGTCATTGGTGGGGGACCCGCGGGGCTCATAGCCGCCGAGACCCTGGCGACCGCCGGTGTGCAAGTGGTGGTGTTCGAACACATGGCGTCGGTCGGGCGGAAGTTTCTTCTGGCCGGACGAGGAGGGCTAAACCTCACCCACAGCGAGGATCTCGACGTGTTCCTGACGCGCTACCGCGACGCGCCCACCCCGTTTCTCGACGCGATCCGGGCCTTCGATCCAACCGCGCTGCGCGCATGGGCGGACGGTCTCGGCGAAGCCACATTCGTCGGCTCGAGCGGACGCGTCTTCCCAAAGAGCTTCCGGGCGACGCCGTTGCTGCGCGCGTGGCTGGCACGCCTGCGTGACCTTGAGGTGGAGATGCGCGTGCGCACGGTGTGGGCAGATTGGCCGTGCGTAGTGATGGACCGCGATGGGGTACGCACCCCGTTCGCGGCGGATGCGGTGGTGCTCGCATGCGGTGGTGCCAGCTGGCCACGCACGGGCTCCGATGGCGCCTGGACGGAACGCCTCCCTGCGTCGCCGCTCCGTGCATCGAACGTGGGTTTCACCGTGGCGTGGTCCGAAGAGTTCCGCACGCGTTTCGCAGGGACGCCAATCAAGGACGTCGGGCTCTCGTTCAACGGGGCGACGAGTCGCGGCGACGCGATGGTCGACTGCGCCGGACTCGAAGGCGGCGCGGTGTACGCGTTGTCGTCGCCCCTACGCGAGGAAATCGAGCGCGAGGGCGGTGCCACGCTGACGCTCGACCTCCGCCCTGACCAATCGACCGACGCGGTAACCGCACGGCTGGGCACGCGCCGCCCGAAAGACTCCGTGGCGACCTGGCTGCGTCGCGCTGGCCTCGCCCCGACCGCATCGTCCTTGCTTCGTGAGGTAACGGGCAACGCGATTCCAGCGGACGTGACGGAGGTGGCGCGCCTCATCAAGGCCGTGCCGCTCCGGCTCGACGGCGTGCAGGGCATCGAGCGCGCGATCTCAACTGCAGGCGGCGTCTCGTTCGACGCCATCAACGAGCGGTTCATGCTGCGTGATCGGCCCGGCGTCTTTGTCGCGGGCGAGATGCTCAACTGGGATGCGCCTACCGGCGGCTACCTGTTGCAGGCTTGCTTCAGCACCGGAGTCGCCGCTGCGCGCGGCGCGCTCGACTGGCTCGCTGCGCGTTGACGATGTGGTGGTGCGAGCGCTCGGTCGTGACGGGCGGCGAGGTTGACCTCCCATGGTCTCGACCCCCCACCTATGCCCGGGCGCGGCGCTAGAAACGTGGCGTGCCCGCAGTCGTTCTCGCCGACACGCACTTGAGTTCAGAAGCGGAGTCCTGCAGCGTCACGAGATAGTGACGATCAACTAGCGACGGAAGCGCTGAAGGATTGGCCAGTGGTCGTCGTGCGTGGTGCGGTAGTCGTAGATACTGCCGCCAAGCGCGCCGCGTTCGGCTGCCGCACGTTGAAAGCCGTCCATGTCGGCGGCGGTAGCGGCGTCGCCGATCCCGCCCACCGGATGCACCGGGAGGTCCGAGCGTCCGAGCTTGGCGCGTAGGCGGTCGATGTTCTCTGCCGTGTACCGATAGGCGTCGCGGTAGGGCGAATCGGATCGGCGGCTCGTCCAATAGTCCATTGGCATCCAGGCGTCGTAGGCCGGGGCGATCTCTGCATACGGGAAGCCGGGCCAGAAGTTCGGATTGATGACCTCCATCAGCACCGCAGGCATCACGACCGCAGCGAGCGGCAGCCCGGGCACGCGTTGGCGGAAGCCAATACTCAGGTCGACGAGGCGACGAGTGCGTTCGGCCGGGTCCGCGACGCTACGGCTCTCGATGTCGACGCCTATCGCGTCTGCGTTGACGGACGTCATTGCGAGCATGCGGTTGAGGTCGCGGGTGGGGTCGGTCAACGTCGGGAGATACCAGGCGATCACGCGCATGCCGCGTTCGTGGGCCCGGGCGATGATCGGGCGAAGCGCGTCGCGGTCGACGATGTCGTTGGGCGATTTGTGGTGCGCCGCCTGCACGTAGAGCGATTGCACGCCGAGATCAGCCATGCGGTCAACTTCGCGCGCTCCGACACTTGGTTTACCGCCGGTGAACTCGTTGCTCCAGTCGTACACGTCGATCCACGCGCCAAAGCCGCGGAAAGCGTTCGGGTCACCGGGCACGATCGCAGCGTCGGTGCGCAGCGTCGGTGCTGGCGCGAGCGATGCCGGCGCCGTGACCGGCGCTGCGGCGCGCACCACGGGAGCACGAGTGGTTGGTGCGGCTGTCACGGGCACCGTCGTGGGCGGGGGAGGCGGCGTCGTTGTGGACGTCGTGGTGGTCGACGTTGACGAGGACGTCGTGGTGGACGGCGCGACTGCGGCGAAACGCACGGTGGTCGTGCGGTCAGGTTGCACGAAGGCTCCAGCCACGCCCAAGACAATGAGCGCCACGGACGCGGCTAGGAGACGCGTCTTCACACCCGAAAGCAAACCACGTCTAGGAATCGGAGTGGGCGCGGGCGCCCTTCCAAGAGTCCCAGTAGGTGAGGCTCTCGACCGGCTTGCGCTTTCCGGGCTTGAACTCGTCGCCCGTGTACTTGGCCACGGGGAGCAGTGCGGCTTGGTGCACCGAGGCCGGGATGCCGAGCGCCTCGGCCGCTTCGGTTTCGAAGGGGAGGTGGAGGGTGGTCAGCGTCGTGCCGTAACCACGCGTTCGTAGCGCGAGGATCAGGTTCCAGACTGCGGGATAGATCCGTCCGTACCAACTGGCGAGCGTAAAGGTGTCCATCTCCTCAGGCCGACCGAAGATGCACGGCACGATATGGACCGGCACCTCGTGCAGATGAGCGGCGAGGTGCTCCGCCGAGTCGAGGATGTTGTCCATGTCGGTCACGCCGCGCTCGGCGACCGACTTGCGGTTCGCGGCGAAGTAGGGCGTGCCGGCGCGGTTGTAGAGCTCGGCGAGCTTGGCCCGCTTTGCCTGGTCGGTCACCACGACCCAACGCCAGTCCTGCACGTTGCCGCCCGTCGGCGCCTGGCAAGCGATGCCAATGCACTCCTGGATCACGTCGAGATCCACCGGAGCGTCGAGGTCGAGCCGCTTGCGAACTGAGCGCGTGGTTGTGAGCAGTTTGTCTGTTTGTGCGAGATCAAAAGGTGTCGCCATCCCCGGCACGATACAAAGTATGGATGCCTGCGCCCATGGACCTCTACGACGGAATCGTCACGACTCGGGCGATCCGCCGCTATCAGCCCGACGACGTCCCCGAAGCTGACCTCAACAAGCTCTTGTTCGCAGCGACGAGGGGCCCGTCGGGCCACAACACGCAGCCCTTCCGTTTTCTGGTGCTGCGCCGCACCCGTGAAGCCGCGCATGCGCGTGCCCTGCTCGGCGAAGGATTTGTAAAGGCGTGGGCTGGGAACCGCCACGAACCAGCCGTCGGGGACGACAGCCGCCGCGCGCGCATGGCTCGCACGATGAACGTCTTCGTCGACACGATCGCGGACGCGCCGGTGATCGTGCTTGCTCTGGTGCAGGACGATCTCGTGCGAGGCGACATCACAGCCGGTGCGTCGGTGTATCCGGCCTGTCACAACCTGCTGCTTGCGGCGCGGGCCTTGGGCTACGGCGGTGTCATCACGATGTGGCACCGACCCGTAACCCAACAATTAGCCGAAGTGCTTGAGTTGCCCGCCGACGTGTCGATTGTTGCAACGATCCCTCTCGGCAAACCATTGGGCCAGCACGGCCCCGTTCGTCGCCGCCCACTACCCGAGCTCGTATACGAAAACCGCTTCGGGGAAGCGGCGAAGTGGGCGGTTGATCCTGAAGGCACCCGCTTCACCAGCGGTTAGTCGCGTCGTTTCTCTTCGACGCCCTAACGGAGAGCGCCACGCGTGCCGATAGGTGCTCTGTCATGGACCGAGCCGTGGGAGCGACAATGAGCACAGCAACTGCACCGCGAGCAACGGGCGCCACGACCGGCCCCAGCCGCGGGCGAATCCTGGTCGTCGACGACGACGCGGGCATTCGTGCCCTACTGAGTCGCTACCTCGAGATGGAGGGCTACGACGTGTTCACCGCCAACAACGGCAAGTCGGCGCTTGAAGCGATCGCGACGCAGGCACCAGATCTGATGCTGCTCGACGTCATGCTCCAGCCCGACGACGGGCTCGAAGTCCTGGCCAAGATCCGTGAGCGCAGCGACGTCGCCGTGATCCTCGTGACGGGCCTGGGCACCGAAGCTGACCGCGTCCTTGGCCTCAAGCTCGGCGCCGATGACTACATCGTCAAGCCCTTCTCGGCCGCTGAACTCGAGGCCCGCGTGGCGTCGGTGCTTCGTCGGTCGCGCCCGGCGACGGCATCGACGTTGTCGTATGAAGGTCTGCTGATCAACCTTGGCACTCGCGAGGTGACGGTAGACGGCAACGCCGTCACCCTCACCGCCAAGGAGTTCGATCTCCTCGCGTTCCTCGCGTCGTCGCCCCGCCAGGTCTTTAGTCGTGAGCAGCTACTCGATCACGTGTGGCACTCATCGTCTGACTGGCAGTCCGCTGACACCGTCACCGAGCACGTGCGCCGCCTCCGCAAGCGGGTCGAATCGGATCCCGATCACCCCCGCTGGATCGCCACGGTCCGCGGGGTCGGCTACCGCTTCATTCCGTAAGGGATGACAGCGCCTAGTCCGGGGTGGGAACGGCGTCGGGCACGGTGAACCAGAAGCGGCTACCGCCGTCTGTGCCCGGGGTTACGCCGATGGTGCCGCCCCGACGTTCAATCAATCGCTGACACACCGCGAGGCCTACTCCGGTACCAGGAAAAGCGTCCTTGCCGTGCAGGCGATGAAGGCCCTCGAAGATCGCACCCGCCTCGTGGTCGGGCACGCCGACGCCGTTGTCACTGACTGAGATGGTCCAGCCGCTGGCCGTCCGCTCGGATTCCACGTGCACCCACGGTGCCTGCGAACCAACGAACGTGATCGCGTTCGTCAACAAATGGCCAAAGAGTCGCCGCATGTCGTCGGGGTCGCCGACGATGGTCGGCAGCGGTTCCCAGGTCAGGCTGACACGCGTGCGGTCGAGCACCGGAGCCAAGCGAGAGCGCACGCTGGAAAACAGTTCGGACAAATCGATGGTTGTCCACTTGGGATCGGATGCGTCGACCAACGCGAACTCGAGCATGTCCGACACCATGCGTTCGAGGCTGGCGGCCGCGTCGAGGATCCAGGAGACGAATTCGCCACCGGCCTCGTCGAGGGTCTCGCTGTAATTTTCCGCCAGCAGCCGGGCAAATCCATCGATCAGCTGGATGGGTGTACGTAGGTCGTGGGCGGCGAGTGACGCCAGGCGAAAGAGGCGCGCGTTGTGGGTCGCGTCGACTTCGTCAACGGAGGTCGTCAGCCCGAGGCTCGCGCGCGCGGTGGCAGCATTTACCGACTCGGTGACCGCCGCTGTACACGCTTCGCGTAGACGCGCGACCAGGGCGTCGGAGTCGAGTTGCTTTTCGATGTAGCCGTCGGCGGCGTGGACCGTGGCTTCACGGTCGAGTTGCCAGCCTTCGAAACCGGACAACAACACGACGCGCGTGGCGGGGGAGCGCCGGCGAATTTCGGGGATGGCGGTCAGCCCGTCCGTGTGTGGCATCGCGATGTCGAGCAGCACGAGATCGGGCTGGTGCAGGGCTACGGCGTCGATGGCCTCTTGCCCGTCAGCGGCCTCGGCGACGACGATGGCGTCAGTCGAGCGTTCGAGGATGCGACGAAACAGCGCCCGTACGAGGGGTCCGTCGTCTGCGATCACAACGCGTGCACGCGTTGGCAGCCGGTTGGTGCTCAGGGCGGGAAGCGACATCAGTCGTGCAGCGATCCACGTGCCGCCGCGGTCAAGGGTCCGACCGGGGAGAGGGTTTTCACCGCGGCGACACGGTGGATCGTTCGTCCGGTCACGGCAGGAGCGGTTTGCCGTGCAGAACGAATTTGGGCAGATTGGAAGTTGGGTTGGAAGTCACTGCGTGCTCCTCGATCAGTGAGGCAACTCTGGCGGGCGCAGCCCAAGCGTCCATCGACGTTCCATCAACGCCTTCCCAACTGCCACGAGGTTCCCTAAAACGGACGCAATGTGGCGAGGCGGCAGGAATGCGGCCCAACGGTGTGGAATCCTCGAAGTTGTCGTCATCCGATCGACGGACGCGGACGATTACCCACCAATGACCTTTCACAACGCCCGCCCAACTTTCGCTCAACGCGTCCGCAAGGCGCTGTGTCTCGCCCTGGTCACGACCGCGACGCTGATGTGCGCGGCGGGGTCGGCCTCCGCTGCGGCAGCGAAGGCGACCAGGACGGTCACCCCGACGGTTCTTTGGGGCGCGGAGACGGACGACCCGTGGTTGCAGTTCTCCCAGCTAAGCGACATGGAGCAGAAAGCCGGAAAAAAGGTCGGGCTGTTCTGTTTCTACGCGAGCTTCACGGGTTCGCCCCACTTCCCGACCGCGCAGGCCCAGGCGATCGCCGCGCGTGGCGCGACGCCGGTCGTCACGCTCGAGCCGTGGGACCCGACCGCCGGGGTCGATCAGCCCGCGTACGCCCTGGACACCATCACAAACGGCGCGCACGACGCGCTCCTCACCGCGTGGGCGAGCGAGGCCAAGGCGTGGGGCAAGCCGCTGTGGCTGCGCTTCGGCCACGAGATGAACGGGAATTGGTATCCGTGGGCGGAGGGTGTCAATGGCAATCAGGCGGGCGACTACGTGGCTGCCTACCGCCACGTGTGGTCGGTGTTCGCGGGAGCGGGCGCGACCAACGTGCGGTGGGTGTGGAATCCCAATGTCGTTTATCCGGGCTCAACAGGGCTCGGAGGCCTGTATCCGGGCGATGCGTACGTCGACTGGGTTGGGATCGACGGCTACAACTTCGGCACCAGCCAGTCGTGGTCCACCTGGCAGAGCCCGACGACGGTGTTCGACGCCACGTTCAAGGCGGTGCGCGCGCTTACCAACAAACCAATCGTGATTGCCGAGACGGGAAGCACCGAGGTTGGCGGCAGCAAGGCGCGCTGGATCCAGGACTTCTTCGCGCTCCTGAAGGCCAACACCGACGTGAAGGCGTTCCTCTGGTTCAACCTGAACAAGGAAACGGACTGGCGCATCCAGAGTTCCGTGACCGCGCAGAGCGCGTTCGCCGCGGGAGTGGGCGACGCCCGCTACGGCACGCCCTAATACCGGCCATTCGCCTTGGCGCGGTGCGCGCCTGCCACACTCTCGGCGATGTGTGATTGCCCTCGCTGCGGTGCCAAGGATCAGGCGACCGCCTACTACGGCCCCTGTCCTAGCTGCCGCGAGGCCCTGAACCAGGCGTTCTTCAAGGAACCCGTGGCGCGCGCTGAGGGCGAAGGATACGTCCCGAAGATGAACGTGACGCCCAACGCGGTGGCCCTCAAGGGCGACGACTAGTAGCACCGGCGCATGACCGGGCGACTACCCCTCCAATTTGTTACGTCCGCGGCGCGGATCGACCAGCTTCCACCGAGCCACGCGGAACTGGCGGTCGTTGGGCGTTCCAATGTCGGCAAGTCGTCGCTCATAAACGCGCTCGGCGGCAGCGACAAGCTCGCGAAGACATCCAAGACACCCGGTCGCACCCGGCTGCTGAATCAGTTCTCGCTGACCCACCACGGCACGATCGTGGACTGTCCGGGCTACGGGTACGCGAAGGCGTCGGCGACCCTGCGGCACTCGTGGCAGAAGATGGCGGAGGATTACCTGCTCGAGCGCGAAGAACTGTGCCGCATCCTCGTGCTGATCGACGGCGAGATCGGTCCGACCAAACTCGACGTCCAATTGCTGCACTGGATGCGGGCTAACGAACTGCCGCTCGCGCTCATTGCGACGAAACACGACAAGGTGAAATCGTCCCAGCGCGATAAGCGCAAGCGCGAACTCGCCGAGGGCTGTGAGGTCGCGCAGACCGAGGTGGTGTGGGTCAGCGCAGCGAAGGGCGTGGGCGTCGAGCGGCTCCGCGGACTCATGATTCAGTGGCTGCACGAATGACTGTCGCGATCGTGACGGGCGGCAGCCGAGGAATCGGCGTCGCCACGTGCGTCGCGTTGGCGCATGCAGGCGGTTCGATCGTGAGCGTGTCGTCGACTGGCGCTCGCATCGGCAGCCCCAACACCTACGTGGACTACGCGGCGAGCAAAGCTGCGGTCGAGACCATGCCCATCCCATGGGACGCGTCGGTGAGCCTAAAGAGGCTGCTGTCGCGATCACATGGCTCTGCCCCCAGGAGGCTTCCTACGTGACCGGTGCAATTCTCGACATTGGCGGCGGACGATGACTGCACCGCAGCCTCGTCGCCAGACGAAGCCGGGCCGGCGGCGTCGGGCCGTGACGGTCGGATCGAGCACAAAGGTGAAGGCCCCGCGCACCGTCTCCGCCGGCACGAAGCTGCGCTACAAGTTCGACAACGCGATGGCTCGCGGGCCGCTCGTGGTTGTCGCGTGGTTGGGCGGCCTCAGCCTCGCCATCATGGTGCTGACGGCCTTGATCGCGCTCGCTACCGACCTCACGTTCGCGGGCGGCGCGCACGAAGGCTTCGCCGAGAATTTCTGGCAGGCGATGTTGCGCACGGTCGACGCCGGGTCGTTTGCGGCCGACACCGCGTGGCCAACACGCGTGCTTGCGCTGCTCATCACGCTCGCCGGCATCTTCCTGGCCGGGTCGTTGATCGGTCTTATAGCGAACGCAGTGGACCAAAAGGTTGAAGAGCTGCGTCGGGGTAAGAGCACGGTCGTCGAAGCCGATCACACACTCATCCTCGGATGGTCCGATCAGGTGCCGCGGATCGTGCAGGAACTCGTTATTGCGAACGAGAGTGAGAAGAACGCGGCAGTCGTGATCCTGTCGCCGGTTGATAAGACCGAGATGGAAGAGATCCTGCGCGATCGCGTGCCCGAGACGAAGTCGACGCGTGTGGTGTGCCGCAGCGGCAGCCCCGCCTCACCGGCGGACCTCGAGCGCTCGGCGGTGCATCACGCGCGTTCGGTCATTGTGGTCCGCGGCGAGGACGGAGACGCTGGGGTGGTGAAGGCGATCCTCGCAGTGCGATCGCTGCAAGATGCCTTCAACGAAACCTACGTGGTGGCGGAGCTGGCGGCCGCTGACACCGCACGCATCATCCGCTCTGCGACCGAGGGCCGCGTGCTTACGGTCAACAGCGACGACGTGGTGGCGGAGGTTACGGCGCAGGCGTGTCTGCAAGCGGGGCTCTCTGCGGTCTTTAGTGACCTACTCGACTTCAACGGGGACGAGTTGTACTTCACCGACGTCGCCACCCTCGAGGGCCACACCTACGCCGACGCGCTGGTTGCTTTCGAACGGTCGTCGGTGATCGGCCGCTTCAGCTCCGATGGTCAGGTCGAGCTCAACCCGCCGCCCGATGCTGTTCTGCGGGCGGGCGATCAATTGATCGTGGTGTCGGAGGATGATTCAGCGATCGCGATGACGGGCACGAGCACGTATCCGGTTCACCCGGTCGTTGCCACGGGACGAGAGACCAAGGCGCCGATGCACGTTGTGCTCATCGGATGGAGTGCCTTCGGTCACAAGGTCCTCAAGGAGCTCGACGAGTTCCTCCCGAGCGGGTCGCGAGTAACGGTCGTCCTCGACGGTGATCTCGTCGCTGCTTCGGAACTGGAGAGCATCACGCTCGCCAATGCCAGCTACGACGTGATCGTGGGCGACGGAGGTCCCGACGACTTCCGTGCCCTCGACGACGGCAAACCCAAGCGCGTGATCGTGCTCGGCTACCGCGACGCGCTGTCGGTCGACGACGCCGATGCCCGCACACTGGTCACGCTGCTGGCGCTGCGGACCCAGTGGCCCGCGAACGGCCAGCACGGCGTACGAATCGTTGCGGAGTTGCTCGACCAACAGAACCTCGTGCTGGCCGTGCCCGTCGGCGTGGACGACCTCATCGTGAGCAACGCCCTGGCCAGCCTGCTCATCGCCCAGCTGTCCGAGCACCCGGCGCTCCAAACCGTCTTCGACGATCTGTTCGATGCCGAGGGCGCGATCATCGAGATGCGGAACGCGACCGAGCTCGTGCCGCATCAGCCGCTCGCGTTCGGTTCGGTCGTGGCCGCAGGCGCGCAAGTTGGCGTGTCGGTGTTCGGTTACCGGATCGGTGACTCCGGCGAAGTGCGGCTGAACCCCGCCAAGACAGAGGTCGTTACCCTCGGCCCGGACGACCACGTCGCGGTCGTAGCCGTCGCCTAGGAACCGCAGGCAGGCCGGGTTCGAAGGACGTGAAATGAGCGAGATCCGCGTGCCGACGCCGGCCCTGATTCTGACGGTAGGAGCGCCGGGCTCCGGCAAGAGCACGTGGGCGGCCGCCAACGCTCGACCCGGTGAGGTGGTGTCGAGCGACGCGCTGCGCGAGCAGGTGGGGGAGTCGGCGCAGGATCAGAAGGCGAGCGCAGACGCGTTCACGCTGCTCGACGAGATCGTGCGACGTCGGCTGGCCCGCAAACTCTTGACGATCATCGACTCGACCTCGTTAGACGACGGCGCCCGTGCGAAGTACCGGGCTATGGCGCGCGACGCGGGGGTGCCCTGCGTCGTGGTCGCGTTCCCGACCGACGCGGCGGTGTGCAAGAAGCGCAACCGGGCCCGCAGCGCGCCTGTCCCCGGCCACGCGCTCAACCGGATGTTGGCCGAGGCCGACCGCGTGATGCCGTTGCTTGTGGGCGAGGGGTTTGACGAAGTGTTCGAGGAGCCGGGGCCGCTGCGCCGCCTTCCGGCGCGCACCGGACTCCGCTTCGGGCTGCAACTCCCGCGCCACGGTTGGGAGGGCGACACCGCAACAGCACTGCGCGACGTAGCCCAAGCCGCCGACGACGTGGGCTTCACAGGCGTGTGGCTGATGGACCACTTCATTCAGATCCCGCAGGCCGGCCGCGAGTGGGACGACCTCCTCGAGGCCTACACAACGCTCGGCTTCCTGGCGGGGGTCACTTCGCGGGTCACGCTCGGCACGCTGGTCACCGGCGTTACGTACCGAAACGTCGCACTGCTCGCCAAGATGCTGGCGACGCTCGACGTGTTGTCCAATGGTCGCGCCGTCGCCGGTCTCGGCGCGGCGTGGTACGAGAAGGAACACGTGGCGTACGGGTTCGACTTCCCGCCGCTCAAGGAACGTTTCACGCTGCTTGAGGACGCACTTGTACTGCTACGGCTGATGTGGGGTAAGGGCGCGCCGTCCTTCGATGGGAGCGTGATCCACGTGCCCGAAGCCATGGGCTACCCGCGCCCTGTGCAGGAACACATCCCCATCCTGATCGGTGGTTCCGGTGAGAAAGTCACGCTGCGCCTCGTGGCCCAGTACGCCGACGCCTGCAACCTCTTTGGCGATCCCCACGTGATCAGGCGCAAGATCGACGTGCTCCACGCGCACTGCGCCACGTTCGGACGCGACCCCGCTGACATCGAGGTGACCCAGCTCGGTACCGGGGCGCCCAGCGCTGATCCGATCCCGCACTTCGCCGCGCTGGCCGAGGCCGGCGTGGGAACCGCGATCGTGCACTTCCCGGGCGAGCCGACCCCCGACACCATCGGCGCGTTCGGACGCGTTATCGAGGCCTTCTCCAACTAGCTTCGGCGCCATGTTCGAGTGGAGCGATGAGCAAAAGATGATCCGCGACGCGGTGCGTCAGTTCGTGGAGAAGGAGATTGCGCCCAACGTCGACGAGCTCGAGTTCGGCGACACCCCGCCTTACGCCGTGCTCCGCAAGCTGTTCGCGACCTTTGGCATGGATGCGATGGCCGGTGCCGCCTTCGACCGTCGTATCGCTAAGGAAGAGGCGGGCGAGGCGCCCAAGCCCCTCACGATGGAAGACGCCCAGGGGGAAGACGCCCAGGAGTCCAGCGGCAGTCGTGGTGGTGGTGGTGCCGGGATGATGATGATTCCGATCATCGAGATCAGCCGGTACTGCCCCGGCATGATCACGGCGATGGGTGTGAGCGTTGGCCTCACCGGCTCCGCGATCATGTCCAAGGGCACGCTCGCCCAGAAGAAGCGATGGGGCCGCGAGCTGCTGACGCTCGAGAAGGTCGGCGCCTGGGCGATCACCGAGCCGGGTTCGGGCTCTGATGCGTTTGGGTCGATGCGCTCTACCGCACGTCGCGACGGCGACGAGTATGTCCTCAACGGATCGAAGACCTTCATCACCAACGGTCCCTACGCCGACACGATCGTGTTCATTTGCAAACTCGACGAAGGCAATCCGCCTGAGGAACGCAAGGTCCTTACCTTCGTCCTCGACTCCGGCATGCCGGGGCTTACCCAGACGAAGCCGCTCCGGAAGATGGGCATGCACTCGTCGCCCACGGGCGAGTTGTTTTTGGATGACGTTCGGTGTGGAAAGGATCGGCTCCTCGGCGAGACCGAAGACATTCCCGGCGGTGGCCGCTCAGGAGCGAAGGACACCTTCTCGATGGAGCGCACAGGCGTCGCTGCGATGGCACTCGGCATCATCGAGCGCTGCTTGGAGCTGTGCGTGCAGTACGCGAAGGATCGCGTGCAGTTCGGTCAGCCCATCGGTGAGTTTCAGCTGATCCAGGAGAAATTGGCTCGCATGGAAGTCGCCCGCTTAAACGTGCAAAACCTCGTGTTCCGCTTCATGGAGATGGGCGCGGCCGGCGTTGGCCTCACGCTCGCGGAGGCGTCGGCGATGAAGCTGTACTCGGCGCGGGCGGCGATGGAAGTTGCGCTCGAAGCGGTTCAGCTCCACGGCGGCAACGGCTACATGGCCGAGTTCCACGTCGAGCAGCTCGCCCGCGACGCGAAGGTTCTGCAGATCTACGCGGGCACCGACGAAATCCAGATCACCCACATCGCGAAAGACCTCCTGCGCCGCTAATGAACGCCATGGCACGGCGGATGTTCGAGCTTGTCGAGCCGATCGGTGTCATCCCGTACGCGGCCGACGACCCCAACGAGGCGATGTTCGCCCTCGGGTTCACTAACTATTGGGATACCTACTTCGCCGGACGAGCCGCGCCCCTCGGCCACGTGTCAGCGGAGGTCGTGGACGCGCTCTTCTACAACTTCGCTCCAGGCGAAGTTGCGCGTCACATCCCGCGCGTCTGGGAGACCACGACGCCCGAAGCCGCGATCGCCGCCCGTCAGAAGGGTTGCGTCAACGCCCTGCGAAGGATTCTTGCCGATCACGTCGACTCGCCCGAATGCGTCCGTGCAACCGACCTGCTGCTTGAGGCTGCGCTCAACGCGCCGTACGAGGGTAGGCCCATGTACGCCGCGTTGCGCGCGCTCCCGGTCCCCGACGACCGTGTGGCCCGCCTCTTCCACGCTGCCTCCATGCTGCGTGAGCATCGCGGCGACGGGCACATCGCCGCACTGATGATCGAAGGCGTCGGGCGACTCGAGTGCCACGTCCTCTACGCGCTCGGTATGCCGATGCCTTCGGAGAAGTTCGGACGGATCCACCACCTGCCCAAGGCGCAGATCGACGCCGTGATCGGCGCGATGCGCGAGCGCGGACTGATCGGCGACGACGGGTGGTTGAGCGAGTCTGGCCGCGCCGTCCATCAGCGGGTCGAAGACCTGACCGACGACCTCGCTGCAAGACCGTACGAAGGCCTCTCACCCGACGACCTCGACGAGCTCATGACCGCCCTCGAACCCCTCGCCCAGCTACTGCTCGCCGACCAGGCCTTTTAGACGCCGCTAACCGGTTGCGGCGTCGCCGGCCTCTTCGAGGCCGAGGCGCAGCGATTCCAGCTCGTCAACTAGCGACTCCACCGACGCCGTAAGGGGCTGGAGCTCGTCGAGGTCGCTGCCATGGACGGAGAGTTCGACGGCGCGCGCCACGGCTTCGTCGAGCTGCGCGTTGAGTACCTCGAGTTTGTTACGCGCCTCGTCCCACACCGCGGCGATGCGCTCATACGCGCTGCGCTGGGAGATCAGCGCGTCGCGGGTGCGGCCGAGCGTCGCTTTGCGCGCGTCGGTGGCGACGGACAACTCGTCGCCTACCTGGGCGAGCCCGGCACGGATTTCCTCGATGTTGAGTTCCTTCAACGCGCCCTGCAACACGTGGCCCTGTTTTGCGATGCGCCAGCACTCACGCACGCCGTCGTCGATGCGTCGGCCGATCGTCTCGAGGCGTTCCTTTAGTGGACCGGCGTGGGTCTGGCGCACGGTGCGGTCGAAGCGACCCTGCGCTTCCTGCGCCTCAACCACAAACCGTCGCCACGGCTCGCTGACTTGGTTGGGGTTTATGCGCTCACGCGTCGTGTTGCGCGGGACCGAGAGCGCGACCCGCGCCGCCCACCCCAATGCCCCCGCTACGGCTGCGCCCGCTAGTGGCAGCCCTCCCAGGATGGCCACCGACGCGCCTGCGCCCGCGAGCAAGAACGCCGACGGCGACGTGGCCGCATCGAGCACCGCGGCCTTTCGGAGGCGTTCAGGGATACGTGCGAGCACGGTCAGAAGTTCGAGATGACGGCCGTGAAGACCTTCGAGACCGACAGCGGATCGCTGGCGTCGTAGGCACCGGCGTTGGTGGCCTCGGCCATGCGCTTCAGGATGGCCTTATCGGCGTCCTTGCCGTAGGCAATGGTGAACAGGCGCACCGGCGACGACGACTGGCCTTCCGAGCCCGCCCGAAGCGAGGCGAGCGTGGCGTTGAGATCGTTGAAGTCGTCCTCGTTACGGCCGTCAGTCAACAGCACGATCGCGTTGATCCGCGCCGGGTCGTACCCCTTCTTCAACTCAGCCACGGAGTCGCGTGCGGTGGAATAAAGCGGCGTGCCTTCGGTCGGCTGGAGGCTGTGGATCTTGCTGGCGATCGCTTCGCGGTTCTCGGAGATCGGGCCGAAGGGCACGAGGTCGAGGTAATCGCGTGGCTCCCTCGATGAAATGTTCGTCGAGAAGATGCGCAGCGCGACGAGGTCCTCGGGCTTGAACTGCGAGAGCGCGTCGACCGACGCCCGCTTGGCCAGGTCGAGCTTGGTTTCGCCGTCGGCGACCTCCTCGGCCATCGAACCCGACACGTCAATCACGAGCATCACGCGGGCGGCCTTGCGCTGCTCACCCCACTTCTCGATCAGACGGACTAACACCGCAGGCTCGGGAACGCCGAGGGCGGTGCCGGGCTGCTTGGGATCGACGCCGTACCGCGCGCTGATCGGGCTGCCGATCGCGACGTCGGGGTTGCCAGGTCGGAAGCCGAACTCGAGCACGCGCTTCTGGTTGGCCGGGCGCTGCACGAAGTCTTCAAAGAGCCGCGCCGCCTTCTTCTCGGCGGCGGTAACCCATGGTGCGTTCAGTACGAAGAAGGGATTGTCGGAGAAGAGCGTGCCTTCCTTCGGGTACACGGCCACGAGCGGCACGCGCGGGGGGCGCGGCTGCTCACCGGGGTCGAGGATGCCATCGGGGTTGCCGCGGTTGTACGCGATGATCGAGGTCTCTTCAACGGCCACCGCAGACACATAAGTGAGTCCGAGGCCACCGCGGTCGTTGCGGTAAAGGTTGTTGAGGAAGCTCAGCGTCGTGTCGCCGTAGTGCACGACTGCGGACTCAACGCCGCGCATGAAGGCGTCCACGTCGGGGCGGTTCACGTCTTCGAGCGTGAGGTCGGACTGCTTGCCGGTGCCCGCGTAGTACTGGGCGATCGTGCTGGAGAGGCCGCTCGTGGAGAAGTTCGGGTTGGTCTTGCCGAGCTTGAACGCGCCCCACTCGGGGTGACCCTTACTGGCCCAGCCGTCCTTGGCTTGCGCGAGCTGGAGCAAGTCGCCGAAGCCGATGGGGGTGTTTGGATACCCAAGGGCTTCGGCCATGGGCTTGGGCATTGCGATAACGAGCGGCGTGAGCATGAAGGGCTGCGCGCTATTCGGCACGATCGCCGTCTGCTGCTTTTGCGTGAGTCGCTCGTTTACCACCGCGCCCCACGAACTCGCGGCGGGGGACCAGATCACCGGCTTGGGCCCGTAGGACCGCTCGTCGTTCCAGCCGTCGACGAGCTCGGTCGCCCCCACACCCGAGGACACCTTGGTCACTCGCACGAACGAGCAACGCCCGTCGACCTTGTTGGTGTCGCCCTCGTTGAAGCGCTTTGACAGGTCTGTGAGCAGGTCGAGCTTCTCGGGAGACGTTGCGAGCGCGACCTCGGTACAGCCGCGGGGCGTGGCGGAGCCGTCGGAGTTTTCGGCGCCGGGGGCGCACGCGGCGAGGGCGAGCAGCGCGGTGCAAACGGCAAGAGCGTTGCGGGCGCGCATTAGCGGGTGATTTCTGTCAACGCGTAGAGCACACCTGCGGAGGGTAATCCGTCGCCCTGGGGTAATCGTGGGGTGGTCGGGTTAATCCCGGCGACCGACGGCAGTCCGTCCACGCGCCAGCCGTTGTCGCGCAGCAATCCCCGCACGCGTCGGGCGCGCACGATCGAACGGAGGCGCTCGCCCCGCGCTCCCGCTCGAGGCGCGAACAGAACGTCTGCGGTCGCGGTGGGGTTGAGGTAGGCCAGGGTGAGGTCAGTGCGTTTGGCGGCCCGAGCGAGTTGCGGTCCGATCACCGCCTCGGTCGACATGTACCCGTCGGCGGCTGCGGTCCCGAAGGTGAGCAGTTCGGT
>JBKJQZ010000070.1:0-2619 GCA_046594835.1 Acidimicrobiales bacterium
TCCTCTGGTTCGGATGGGCTGGTGAGAAGATTTACTTCTTAGCACGCGGTCAGAAGGTGGTCAACCTGCGGCGCTCGCCGGATTGCACCGTGCTGGTCGACCGCAACGACCGCTTTCCCGAACTGCAGGGCGCGATGTTCCAGGGCATTGGCATCGTGCTCGAAGACGCGGCGGCGGAGACCGCGGATCCGGATCTCGAGGAGGCTCGCTGGCAGATGGGCACGAAGTACGCGGGCGGCCACGGCGAGGCGCCACCGGAGGCACCCGGCACCCGCATCCGCAACGACTCGAGCGCGCGCAGCAAGTCGTGGCGCTGGGTGACGGTGACGCCCGAACGAACCGTCAGCTGGGACAACGCAAAAATAGGCGAACTCCGCGCGCCGCTGCCGGAGCGCTCTAGCGCGGGCTGGTAACGACGCTCAGCGGTTGGCAGCGATCGAGTCGACGTCATCGATCGCCGCACACATGCGTTCGATCATCGCGAGCGAGGTTTCGTCGGACTGCATGTGTGGCAGCAGGTCGGAGTGGCACAGCGTCGGAGTCCACATCAACAACGCGTGCGGGATCTGCCGGCGGTACCCGAGCCACGCTTCGTCAAAGGACACGTCGGTCTTGGACGCGACACTCAGTGCCTCCGCGTAGGTTCGCACCAGCCCCTCCTCCCACGCGCGCCGGTCCTCGACGAGGAGTGCCGCGGAGATCACGTAGGCGAGGTCGCGACTCCAGTGCCCGCGGTTGACGCACTGCCAGTCGCACAGACCCATGTCGTTGTCGCCGGTCTGGTACCAGTTGCCGATGTGCACGTCAGAGTGCAGGAACGTCTCGGGTCCGCTTCGGTGCGTTTCGAGCGCGGCGATCGCCGCGTCCCACAGCTGCGGCCGCTGACCCATTAGGCGTTCCGGGATGCGGTCGGCGGCCTGCAACATCGCCTGCTCGTGGTATGCGTCGATGCCGAGCTTGGTGATGCCGCCGTTGAACCAACGGTCGAAGGGCGTGAGCCACGCGAGGTCATCAGCGAAGCGCGCGTCCGCGAGGAACTGCCCATGTATCTGCGCAAGCAGAGTGACCTGCGCGACAGCCATGTCGAGGGTCACGTAGGTCTCGAAGTTGCAAAACGTCGCGCCCTTCGTGGCCACGAGGTCTTCGAGCACGTGCACCCCTGCGAGCGATTCACGGTCAAAGTACGACGCAAAGCAGCGCGGCGTCTCTATGTCGAGCTCGGGGCGAATCTGGTTGTAGAAACGACCTTCGGCGCGGGCGTGGCCCGTTATCCCGGCGATCATGCGGACCTCAAGTGTCGGCAGCGACTTCGTGAACAACGAGTTCGGCGCACCCTCGGGCGAACCCTCGGCCAAACTCAGGACGAGGCGATGCCGGTGGTGGGTCCCCTCGCTGACGGGCTCGACGCGGCAGGCCTCGACCACCACACCGGGCCAGTGAGGGGCCAGGACCGCGGTGAGCCACTCGGGCGTAATGGCCTCGACGTTCGGGAGGTGGTCGCCCACCTTGTGCGCCTTGGGCTGGTCGCGCTGCTCGCGCTCGATGTGTCCTCGAATGCGGTCGGAGATTTCGTCGATCAGAATCGCCATATAGCGGACGCTATAGCTTTAGGGCCGGCGGGGCGACCGCGGTCGGGCGACGAAACACGCCGGTGGCGCCGCGCAACACCGCAACCGCGCAGACCACCACGAGAATGGGTGCGAGCAGGAGACCCCAGCCGAAGATGATCATCATGACGGCGTTGCCTTGGTACACCCGGTAGTAGACGGTGTTCCAGATCCACCCGATCGGGCCGAGGAACCCCTTGGCGTCGGCACCGGGGGCTTTCGCCGCAGCCTGGGCGGCGGCGGCCATTGTCCGCAGCTCGGTCGCGCACTCGGGGTGCGCGCGCCCCGCAGTCTCGAACAGCGCTTGCGCCTTGGTCCGTAGGTCCCCGCTGGGTGCGACGCTGAGTTGACGGAGCTCAAGATGGAGCGAGGCAGCCACGGCGTCGCAGTTCGCAGCAGCAGACGCTGGGCGCGCCAGGCCGACCACCGCCACCGCGCACAGCGCCACCACGACCAGGGCCCGCCTCAAAGGGTTTCCCTTACCGAACAGTTCATGGTTGATGAATATACGGCATCCAAATAGTTCATGCGGTATAACAACAGGGTGACTTCCGCCTTTGCCCCGGCGCCACCTCCACCGCGCTACCAACCCGCGGCGGTGGCCGTCGATCCCGACACCACCAAAGGATGGATCCGCCGCCTGCTGCCGGTGCTGGGTCCGTACCGAATGATGATGGCTGGAGCGATCGTCGCCTCGATCACCATGCTCGGCCTCCAGGTCGCGATCCCCCAGGTGGTGCGCGGCGCCATCGACGAAGCGCTGATAAAGCGCTCCACGTCCTTGATGCCCTACGTGTGGGTGATCGTCGCACTCGGCGTCGGCCAGATGGTGCTTGGTTACGTGCAGCGCTTCGGGCTACAGCGGGCAAGCACCGAGATCGAATCGCACCTACGCACGATGATGTTCGACCACTTCACGCGCATGTCGTTCTCGTTCTACGACACGGTCCAGACAGGCCAACTGATCTCCCGCGCTAACTCCGACATTCGCAGTATCCAGATGTTCCTGGCG
>JBKJQZ010000101.1:0-3535 GCA_046594835.1 Acidimicrobiales bacterium
ACGACATCGACCTGTTCGAGATCAACGAAGCCTTCGCCTCGGTGCCCCTCGCGTGGTTCAAGGAGTTCCCGTCGGTCGATCCCGCGAAGGTGAACCCCAACGGTGGCGCCATTGCCCTTGGCCACCCCCTGGGTGGTTCGGGCACCAAGCTCCTCGCGACCCTGCTCAACGAGCAGGGTCGCGAGGAGCTTCGTGCCGGAGCCTCCGAGCGGGTGGCCCAGCGCAATCGCGCCGCCGTTGGGGTTCACCTTGGCCGGGTCGACCGACGGGAACTCCTTGAACCAGGCGAGGGGCACCGAGGCGAAGGCTTCGTTGATCTCGAACAGGTCGATGTCGTCGATGGACAGGCCCGAGCGGGCGATGACCTTCTCGGTGGCCGGGATCGGGCCGGTCAGCATCGTGATCGGATCGACGCCGGCGAGGGCGAAGGTGTGGAAACGGGCGCGGCCCTTGAGGCCGAGCGACGCTGCCTTCTCTTCGCTCATGATCAGCGCGGCCGACGCGCCGTCGCAGATCTGCGAGCTGTTACCGGCCGTGATCTTGCCGTCGGGCTTGAAGGCGGGCTTCAGGTTGCCGAGCGACTCCGCGGTGGTGCCGGGGCGGATGCCCTCGTCACGGGTGTGCTGCTCGCCGAGTTCGTTGATCTTGCCGGACTCGCGGTCGAGGACCTTGGCCTGGACCGGGATGATCTCGTTGTCGAAGCGGCCTTCGTTGGCGGCGCGCTCGGCGCGGGCCTGGCTCTCGGCGCCGAAGGCGTCGAGGTCTTCGCGGGAGATGCCCCACTTGTCGGCGATCATGTCGGCGCCGATGCCCTGGGGCACGAGGCCGCCGGCGGGCGCGTAGCGGGCGAACACCGACGGACCGAAGGGGATCGAGCCGGGCGTGATCGAGGCACCCATCGGGGTGGTCGACATGACCTCAACACCGGCGGCAACCGCGATGTCGTAGGCGCCGGACATGACGCCCTGCGCGGCGAAGTGCGCGGCCTGCTGGCTCGAACCGCACTGGCGGTCGACGGAGGTGGCGGGCACGGACTCGGGCCAACCAGCGCCGAGCACGGCGTTGCGGCCGATGTTGAGACCCTGGCTGCCGACCTGCATAACGCAGCCCATGATCACGTCGTCTACGAGCGCGGGATCAAGGTTGTTGCGCTCGGCGAGCGCCTTGAGAACCTCAGCGGAGAGGTCCGTGGGGTGCCAGCCGGACAGACGTCCATTTCGCTTGCCCCCAGCGGTGCGGATGGCATCGACGATAACGGCGTTGGGCATAAAGCCTCCTGAAACGATTTCTTCTCAGAACTTGACTGAGCGGTCAAGTCTTGCGTTTTGACGCCTCGTTAGCAACCCGACGCCCGCCGCGTAGATTCCCGTGATGCGCGCCGGGCTTCTTGTTGTAGTCGCCTTACTCATGGGCGTTTTGACTCCAAGGGCCTTCGCGGCCGACGCGACCGTCCCGCTTCCGAGCGGCGTCGCCGTGCCCGACAATCACGTGCGCGTCCTGTTGCCCGAGGGCTACGACGCCGACGCGTGCCGTCGCTATCCCGTCCTGTATCTCCTCCACGGCGTGGGCGACTCGTGGCAGGACTGGTCCACCAAGTCGGATCTGGTCACCTTCGCGCGCCAGTTCCCCGTGATCATTGTCATGCCCGACGGCGGCAACACCCCTGATGCGGGCTGGTACTCCGACTGGGCCGACGGGTCGCGCCAGTACGAAAGCTTCCACCTCAACGCCGTGATCCCGTGGGTTGACGCGACCTACCGCACCCTCGGCGATGGCAACCGCATGATCGCCGGCTTCTCGATGGGCGGCTTCGGCGCAATGAGCTACGCGGCGCGCCACCCCGGCCTGTTCAAGGTGGCCGCTGCGTTCTCCGGCATTGTCGACACCATGTACGCGTTCCCCGCCTCGGGCCCGTTCTTCGACCAACTGCATACGCGCCTGGGCACGCCCGACGACCGCGTGTGGGGCGACCAGCTCGTCGACGAAGCGGTGTGGCGGGCCCACAACCCCACCGACCTCGCCGCTGCGTTGGCGGGGACGTCGTTGTTTCTTTACTCGGGCATGGGTGCGCCGACCGGGTCGGCGGGCGACGACCCGTCGAAGGCGCCGAACTACGCGACCGAGCACCTCATCTACCAGACCAACCTGAGTTTCACGCGCGCGTTGGACGCCGCGGGCGTGCCGTACACGAAGGACTTCCACCCCGGCTATCACGACTGGCCCTACTTCCAGGCCGGCCTGCACTGGGCGTTGCCGCAGATGCTGTCGTTGGTGGGTGCGCCTAGTGCGACGTGCGTCGCGGCCAACGCGGCTGGCGGAAGCGTCGTGGCCGGTGGCGAGACGCTGCCCGCGACCGGTGCAACACCGAACTCGGTTGTCCTGCTTGCAGTGCTCGGCGTAGCAGCCGTGTTCTCTCGTATTGTCCGCCGCCATGGCTGACGCAACACCTGACGTGCTGGCGCTGCATACTGCGGCGGATCCGGACAAGGTGGCCGTCATCGACGGCGACCGCGTGCTGAACCGGCGTGAGTTCAACACACTCGTCAACCAGTACAGCGACGTGCTGCTCGGCGCCAAGGTCGTCGCCGGCGAGAAGGTCCTGTGGGTCGGGCAGAACTCGCTCGAGGTCGTGGCGATCAACCACGCGGCTCGCAAGGTTGGCGCGGTGTGCGTGCCGATGAACTATCGCCTTGCGCCCGACGAGTCGCTCTACGTCATCGACAACTGTGACGCGGTTGTGGTGCTCTTCGACATCGAACAGATTGATCAGCTCGCGCCGATAGTCGAGCAGTGTGAGCGTGTGCGCGCCTGGCAGTGCTTCCGCAGCGACGGCGGCAAGCAGCCCGCGTGGGCGCAAGACTTCGACGCGCTCGCGGCGGCGGCATCCACCGACGAGCCCGAGCGCATCGGCGAGGCCGAGACGGCGGGCACGACGATGATCTACACGTCGGGCACCACCGGCAAGCCCAAGGGCACCGTGCGGCGGACCGAAGCGAGCAAGCACACCGGCGACCTGCTCGGTCTGCTCGGCTGGGGCCCCGACGACATTTATCTGTCGACCGGCCCGCTGTATCACTCGGCCCCGCTCGGCTTCATGATGATCGTGCAGGCCCTCGGTGGTTCGGTTGTGGTGCAGCGCCACTTCGACGCCGAGGACTGGCTGCGCCTGATCGAGAAGCACAAGGTCACCACGTCGTTCAGCGCGCCTACGCCGGTGCGCCGCGCCGTGGACCTCCCCGAAGCGATCCGCAACAAGTACGACTGCTCGTCGATGACCGTGCTCATCGCCAACGCGGCGCCCTGGGCCTTCGAGCTGAAGAAGAAGTACATCGAGCGCATCGACGACAACTCGCTGTTCGAGGTCTACGGCTCCACCGAACTCGGCGTGAACACGATCCTGTTGCCCGGCGATCAGATGCGGAAGCCCGGCTCGTGCGGCCGGCCGGTTCCGGGTGTCGACATCAAGTTGTTCGACGACGACGGCAACGAAGTGACCACGCCGATGGAGCCGGGCGAGTTGTTCGTGCTCAGCGAC
>JBKJQZ010000197.1:0-4179 GCA_046594835.1 Acidimicrobiales bacterium
ATCACAGTTCCGGCGTATTTCGACGATGCGCAGCGCACCGCCACCAAGGAGGCGGGTCAGATCGCGGGCCTCGAAGTCCTGCGCATCATCAATGAGCCCACCGCTGCTGCGCTCGCCTACGGCCTCGACAAGGAAGGCGAAGACGACCACACCGTCCTCGTGTTCGACCTCGGCGGCGGCACGTTCGACGTGTCGGTCCTCGAGATCGGTGAAGGCGTCTTCGAAGTGAAGTCGACCCACGGCGACACCAACCTCGGGGGCGACGACTGGGATCAGCGCGTCATCGACTGGCTCGTCGCAGAGTTCAAGAACACCGAAGGCGTCGATCTGTCGATCGACAAGATGGCTGTGCAGCGCCTCAAGGAGGCCGGCGAGAAGGCCAAGATCGAGTTGAGCTCGGTGCAGGAAACCACCATCAACCTGCCCTTCATTACCGCGACCTCCGACGGCCCGAAGCACCTTGACCTCAAGCTCACGCGCTCGAAGTTCCAGGAGCTCACCGCCGACTTGGTAGAGAAGTGCCGCTCACCCTTCGAGCAGGCGATCAAGGACGCCGGCCTCACCCTCGGCGAGATCGATCACGTGGTGATGGTTGGTGGATCGACCCGCATGCCCGCCGTGCAAGAACTCGTCCAGAAGCTGACCGGCAGCGAGCCCCACAAGGGCGTGAACCCCGACGAAGTCGTGGCCATCGGCGCAGCAGTGCAGGCGGGCGTGCTCAAGGGAGACGTCAAAGACATCCTGCTGCTCGACGTCACGCCGCTTTCTCTTGGTATCGAGACCAAGGGCGGCATTATGACCAAGCTCATCGAGCGCAACACCACGATCCCGACCCGTCGCACCGAGGTGTTCACCACCGCCGAAGACATGCAGCCGTCGGTGGAGATCCACGTGCTGCAAGGCGAACGCGAGATGGCGAGCTACAACAAGACGCTCGGCAAGTTCCAACTCGTCGACCTGCCCCCAGCCGCCCGCGGCGTGCCCCAGATCGAGGTCACCTTCGACATCGACGCCAACGGCATCGTGCACGTGTCGGCCAAGGACCGCGGCACGAACAAGGAACAGTCGATGACCATCACCGGCCAGTCCTCGCTCAACAAAGACGACATCAACCAGATGGTCAAGGACGCCGAAGCGCACGCCGACGAAGACCGTCGCCGTCGCGACGAGGCCGAGGTGCGCAACAACGCCGACTCGCTCGTGTACCAAACCGAAAAGATGCTCAAGGAAAACGGCGACAAGGTCAGCGGCGAAGAGAAAGACACCATCGAGGCCAACCTGGCGTCGCTCAAGGAAGCGATCAGCGGCCAGGACCTCGAGGTGATCAAGACCGCCACCGAACAACTCGTCACGTCATCGCAGTCCTTCGCGCAGAAGCTCTACGACCAGGCGGGCGCGAACCAGGGCGACGCCGCCGACGCCGCTCCGAACGATGCCGCGAACGACGACGATGTGATCGACGCCGAAATCGTCGATGAGTAGTCCCGACGATGCGTTCGACGACGTAACCCCCGATGAGGTCGACGACCAATCCGCGGTCGTCGATCTCGACGCGGAGTTGCAGGCGATGGTCGCCGAGGAGCCCGCCGCCCCGGCGGTCGAAGTCGATCCGCTCGTTGTGCTGGCAACCGAGCGCGACGACTACCTCGACGCGCTTCGTCGCACCCAGGCCGACTTCGAGAACTACCGCAAGCGCATGCAACGCGAAGCCGCCGACGCGCGCGACGCGGGTGTCGCCAGCCTCGCGGCGAAGTTGGTCGACGTACTCGACACCGTTGATCTGGCGCTCGTGCACGACCCATCGGACTCCGTCGCGCAGATCGCCACCGCTCTCGTCGAGGTGCTGGGCAAAGAGGGCCTGGCTCGTATCGACGCGCTCAATACGCCCTTCGACCCGGAAGTCCACGATGCGGTCCTGCACGAAGAGGGCGACGGACCGGCTGAAGTGATCGAGGTGCTGCGTTCGGGTTGGCGCTGGCGTGAGCGCGTCCTGCGTCCCGCGATGGTGAAGGTCAAGGGCAGCTAGCCCGCTCGCTCATGGCGCCGCGTCAGGAGTGGTTGGAGAAGGACTTCTACAAAGTCCTCGGTGTCTCGGACAAGGCCGCCGAGAAGGACATCACGCGCGCCTATCGCAAGCTCGCGAAAGAAAACCACCCCGACGCCAAGCCGGACGACCCCGCGGCCGAAACCCGTTTCAAGGAGATCTCCGCGGCCTACGACGTGTTGGGCGACGCGGACAAGCGCAAGGAGTACGACGAGTTCCGTCGCCTCGGCCCCGTTGGCGCAGCGTTCGGCGGCGGTGGCTTTGGTGGCGGTGGCGGTGGCCAAGGCTTCAACGGCAACTTCCGCGTCGACGACCTCGGCGACCTGCTCGGTGGATTGTTCAACCGCGGTGCGCGCGGCCGCGGCGGCGCGGGCGGCCCCGGGCCCCAACGCGGCGGCGACCTCGCGGCGGAACTCCACCTTTCGTTCGTGGATGCGGTCCAGGGTCTCACCACGCAAGTGCACGTCACGAGCGACGCGCCCTGCGGCGTGTGTCACGGCAGCGGCGCCGCGCCCGGGACGTCGCCGGTTATCTGCCCAACCTGCGGTGGTCGCGGCGTCGTGGCCGACAACCAGGGCATGTTCAGCTTCAGTCAGACGTGTCAGGCCTGTAGCGGCCACGGCATGAAGATCGAGACGCCGTGCACGAACTGTCGCGGGACCGGTCTCGAGAACCGGCCCCGTCAGGTCAAGGTACGGATCCCGCCTGGGGTGCATGAGGGTCAGCGCATCCGGCTCAAGGGTCGCGGTTCGGCCGGTCGCAATGGTGGGCCGTCTGGCGATCTTTATGTAACTGCCCGAGTCGGGACCCATCCCCTGTTCGGGCGCAACGACAAGAATCTGACTGTTTCGGTTCCAGTTACCTATACCGAGGCGGTGTTGGGTACGACTGTCAAAGTGCCCACCTTGGCTGAGCCCGTTACCGTTCGTATTCCGCCCGGAACTCAGAACGGCTCCATCCTTCGGGTCAAGGGCCGCGGTGTCCCCGCGGAACGCAACCCCGGTGATCTGTTGGTGACGGTGCAGGTAGCGGTGCCGAAGGAAATGTCCGACCAAACGCGCGCGGCCCTCGAGGCGATGGCCGCCGCTGAACCCGAGGCGGGTCCCGCGCTGCGGGCCCACTTGGGTGTGTAAGGAGGCCTCGCATGCTGGGAGACCAAGACAAAGCAACGCGTGCTGTGTACGTGATTTCGGTGGCGGCCGAGCTCGCGGGCGTGCACCCACAGACCTTGCGTATTTACGAACGTCGCGGCCTGGTTGGCCCAGCGCGTACCGGCGGCGGCTCGCGTCGCTACAGCGATCAAGACATAGCCCTGCTGCGTCGTATTCAGGAGCTGACCTCGGATGGCCACAACCTCGAGGGCGTGCGTCGCATCCTCGAACTCGAGGCCGAAAACGCCCACCTCCGCCAAGAACTGGCCCGCCTCCAGCAGCATTACCGCCGCGATCTGGTGCCCGTCCGCGACGCGCCCAACCCCTGGCAGCGCCCCAACTAGACACGTCGTTGCTGCGTCGCGCGTCGCTGCGTCGCGCGGTTGCGCGCTGGCGCGTTTGGCGCATCCGAATCGTCGTGATCTCGCCAAATCCCGGGTGCGAGCGACGATTGGGCGACGCCAAACTCATGTCGGGCGCCGACGCTTGGACATGTCGATGAAGCGCTGCAGGCGACGGCCCGTCGACACCGGGTTCCAACGGACTTCCGTATCAAGTTCGTTGAAGCCGCCCTCGTCAGGCCAACACAGGTCGACTCGCGCCACAAACTCGTCGTGCTCATTGCGGACTACGAGTTGGCGTGTCGGCTCAGGGACGCCGGGCGGTCGCAGCGATAGCACCTGGCGTATCAATGGGGTGCCGACGGTTCGCCGCGCGGACAGCTCAGTCAGCAGCGCCATTTCGTTGTCAACGCAGAACAACTTCTTGTGCAGCGCGGACTCGTTGGCTTGTTCCCAGATCAGCGGGTCTACGAGGGCAGCCAAGTCGACCATCGTCTGCAGCCCGCTCACGCACCACACGCCATTGATCAACACCGGTTCGTCGTCGAGGGGAGCGGTCCGAATACGCGCCGGCTCTTCGGCCGGAAGCTCGATGCCGTCGAGCCCGTGGAAGCTCGCGGCGACGATGCCGCGTGCGGGTTCG
>JBKJQZ010000224.1:0-5929 GCA_046594835.1 Acidimicrobiales bacterium
CCTCGGGCGGCTCGGGCGTGTCGAGACCGATGGCGCCGAGGGTGGTCTTGAACGCCTTGGCCCACTTGCCGTTGGTGAAGATGTCCTCGAGCTGGTCGTTGATGAAGTTGCGGAACGCTTCGTCGCCCTTCTTCACGCCGATGCCGTAGGGCTCGTCGCTAAAGGGTGCTTCGACGAGCTTGAACGCGCCGCTGCTGGCCTGCACCAACCCAGCGAGGATCGTGTTGTCGGTGGTTACTGCTTCAACTCGTCCGTCGGTCATGGCTTCGGCGCACTGCGAATAGGTGTCGAACAACGTGACCTTGGCGCTCGGCGCCTTGGCGGCGAGGTTCTTCTCGGAAGTCGAACCCTTGACCGTGCACACGTTCTTTCCGCCGAGATCGGTGACGGACTTGATCGTGGTGTTGTCCTTCTTGATCATGATGTCTTGCTTGGCCACGAAATAGGGGCCGGCGAAGTCGATCACGAGCTTGCGGGCGTCGTTGATGGTGTAGGTCGCAACCACGAAGTCGACGGTGCCGTCCTGAATGAACGGCTCGCGGTTCTTTGAGACGGACTCCACGTATTCGATCTTCACGTTGGAGCCGATGGCGCCGACGATCAGCTTGGCGATCTCGACGTCGAAGCCTTCGACGTTGCCGGAGGTCGGGTTCTTGAGGCCGAAACCGGGCTGGTCGAACTTCACGCCGACCTTGACGGTGCCTTGTTGGTTGATGCGCGCCATGGTCGTGCCTGCGTCGAAGGACGCCGCGGTTGTAGTGGTCGAGTCGGAATCGGTCGCGTCGCTCTTGTTGCCGTCGCTACCGCAGGCCGCGGTAACGAGGGCGAGTCCGAGCACGACAGCCAACAGTCGGATGATGGGTCGTTTGCTTGATTGCATGTGTGTGTTCGCTCCTCCTAGTGGGCGAGGATCTTCGACAGGAAGTCCTTGGCCCGAGCGGTTGTTGGGTTAGAGAAGAACTGTTCAGGTGGCGCGCTCTCGAGGATGCTGCCCGCGTCCATGAACACCACGCGATGCGCGGCCGAGCGTGCGAAACCCATTTCGTGGCTGACCACGAGCATCGTCGTACCCTCGGCGGCCAGTTCGCCCATCACGTCGAGTACTTCCTTGATCATCTCGGGGTCGAGCGCCGAAGTCGGCTCGTCGAACATCATGATCTTGGGCTCCATGGCCAGAGCACGAGCGATCGCGGCGCGTTGTTGCTGACCGCCGGATAGCTCGGCGGGGTAGCGATCGGCCTTGTCCTCGATGCCGACGCGCCGCAACAGCGCGCGCGCTCGTTCACGCGCCTCGGCCTTGGGGGTCTTGCGGACCTTCACCGGACCGAGCACGACGTTGTCGAGGATCGTCTTGTGCGCGAACAGGTTGAAGGACTGGAACACCATGCCCACATCAGCGCGGAGCTTGGCTAACGCCTTACCTTCCTCGGGAAGCAGATGTCCGTCGACGGTGATGGTGCCGCTGTCGATCGGCTCGAGCCGGTTAATCGTTCGACAGAGCGTCGATTTGCCTGAGCCCGACGGACCGAGGAGGACCACGACCTCGCCCGCGTCAACGGTGAGGTCTACGTCGCGAAGCGCGTGGAGGTCACCGAAACGTTTGTTGACCTTTTCGAGAACGACAAGTGGCGCGATTCGGACACGCTAAGGCAACTGCGAGCGGCGTGCGGGACGGCCGGTGTCGATGGCGCGGCGCAGTTGCTTCGCGGCTTCGTGCGCGTCCACTGCGTCGGTCAGCCAGCGCACCGCGACAAAGCGCGTCGCGCCGGAGCCGAGCAGGTCGCCAATCGAGTGAGGGTTCACGCCACCCGTCACGTAATAGGGGACAGGCGCGTTGTCGACTGCGTAGCGCAGGAAGCCGAGGCCCGTGCCGGGACGCCCGGGCTTGGTTGGCGTGGGGTTTACCGGGCCGACCGAGATGTAGTCGATCGGCTCGCGTTCGGACGCGTGCATCTCGTCTTGTGAATGCGTCGACAAGCCGATGATCGCGTTCGGACCGAGGATGCGACGAGCGGCTGCGGGCGGGCAGTCGTCTTGGCCCACGTGCACGCCGTCGGCGGCGAGCTCGAGGGCGAGGTCGGGTCGGTCGTTGAGTATGAACGGGACGCCGTGGGAGCGGCACACGTCGCGTACGAGCGCTCCGCGCTTGAGCACGCTGCGGGCGTCGCCCTCCTTGTCGCGGTACTGCACGATGTCGACGCCGCCCTTGATGCATGCGTCGACGAACTGCGGAAGATCCGCGCGGTCGGGCGTGCACAGGTAGAAGCGTCGCCCCGCGAGGTGGCCGCCTGACGGTTCTGCTTGGTTATCCACCTGCGACAGCTTTCACGATCTCCAGTGTGTCGCCCTCGTGCAGCACAACCGACGGATGCTCACTACGGAGCAGCGCGTTGCCGTTGTGTTCAACCACCACCGTGCGCTTGCCCCACCCGAGTTTGTCGAGCAAATCCGCGACAGTGGCGCCGTCGTCCACGGCGACCTGATCACTGTTGGCGACGACCGAGATACTCAAGACGCGGCGGCAGCCTTCTTGGCCGCCGCCTTCTTCTCCGCCTTGCCCGCCCGCACCTTGTTGAGGCTCGCCTCGTCGACGATGTCGGCGACAGACAGGAACGTGTTGGCCTTGCCGTAGTCGCCGGTGACCGAGTCCCAACCTTTCGGCTTCACTCCGAACTGCTTCGCGAGGAGCGCAACAAAGATGCGCGCCTTCATTTCACCGAAGCCGGGCAACGACTTGATGCGCTTGTACAGCTCCTTGCCGTCGGCCGCGGTGGTCCAGATCGACGCGGGATCAGCGTCGTATTCGTTGACGATCAGGTTGCACAGTTCGTGCACGCGGCGCGCCATCGCCGCGGGGTAACGGTGCAGCGCCGGCCGATCGCAGAAGACCGTGACGAGCGTGTCTTGGTTCATCGCCGCGACTTTGTTGACGTCGAGCGTGGTGCCGAGACGCTGGCTCAGCGTGAACGGGCCGTGGAAGGCCCACTCGAGCGGGATCTGCTGGTCGAGCACCATTGCGATCAGAAGAGCTAGGGGGTTGCTGGCGTTGAGCGCGTCCGCCTCCGGATTCCCGGTAATTCGCAGCTGCGTTGCGGGCATCTCGAAAGAGTATTCGGCGATGCTCGCTAGCACCCGAGCGCGTAGGCCACCGCAGAGCAGACTCGCCGCATCGTCTCGTCACCAACCTCACCAACACGGGCGGTAAGCGTGGACTGGGTGACGGTGTGGATTCCGTCGCAATTGATGGCTGACGTCTCCGTGAGTCCGATCGCAGCGTGGTCGAATCCAACTTCGGCCGCGAGTCCTCGGATTGAGGTAGTTACTTCGGCGACCGTTACGAGTGAGCGGACGTCGATGACTTCGGATCGTGTCAGGACGAGGACGGGACGACGCGTACGCCCGACTTCAGCAAGCCAGATCTCACCGCGGATCATTCTCGCCCCATGCCTCGGTCTTTGCCCACGACAGATCGGGTCGTTCGGGATGGCGCGCGTACGCGGCGCGGTCGGAATCGGCGAGCGCCGCCCGTACAGCCGCCGCGACACCGTCGCGAGCGGCCGCCGAGATGTTCACGCCGAGGGTGCGGGCGCGCTCGGCGAGATCGTCGTCGAGCGTAAACGTGGTGCGGGTAGAAGCCATCACTTTATGCTATCAGTTGACGCTAGCGACTACGAGGACTGACTTGGCGAACAGGCGCAGTTTCGCTACTAGTCCGGAGCAGCTGGTTGAGCCGCGCGGCCTGCCGGGTTTGGTGGTCGCGCTCGGCCAGGTTCGGCGCATTGCGGGCTGCGGTCGCGTAGAGGGTGGCCGCGAGTTGGAGATCGCCGTTCTTCTCGTGCAGGTACGCAGCGACCGCGTCACGTCGAGGGATGCCCTCCTCGACCTCGGCGAGGGCCCTCAGGCCAAGGAGGGCGCCGTCGGCCTCGCCCACTGCAACGGAACGGTTGAGCCGAACGATGGGCGTGTCGGCGAAGCGGATCAGTTCGTCGTACCACTCCACGATCTGGACCCAGTCGGTCTCCTCGACGCGCCGTGCGTCGGCGTGGAGAGCTGCGATTGCGGCTTGGGCCTGATACTCCCCCAGTCGGTCGCGGGCGAGCGCGGCGTGCAGGACCGCAACTCCTTCGGCAATGAGGGCGCTGTCCCAGACGCTTCGGTCTTGGTCGGCCAGCGCAACGATGCTGCCGTCAGACCGGGTGCGGCCGGCGCGCCGCGCATGATGCAGCAACATCAGCGCCAGCAGACCGCTGACTTCGGGGTCATCGGCTGCGACGGCAAGTTCTCGCGTGAGTCGTATCGCTTCGGCCGCGAGGTCGACATCACCCGAGTAGCCCTCGTTGAACACGAGGTACAGCACGCGCATCACGGTCCGGGCGTCACCGGGACGGTCGACCATGGCTTCGCCGACGGTGCGCTTGGCACGACTGATGCGCTGGGCCATCGTTGTCTCGGGGACGAGGTAGGCCCGCGCGATCTGGCGCGTCGTAAGACCCCCAACGGCCCGCAGCGTCAAGGCGACCGCGGACGATGGCGTGAGGTCGGGGTGCGCGCAGAGGAAGTACAGCCGCAGCGTGTCGTCGGCCGCCACCACAGCATCGGCTGGAGGCTCGGTGTCGACGCGCACCTCGCGATCGCGACGCGCGGCATCGGAGCGCGTCGTGTCTAGGAACGCTCGCCACGCGACGGTGATGAGCCATCCCGTCGGGTCTGACGGCGCCTCGGCCTCCCAAGCCGCGATCGCGCGGATGAGCGCTTCTTGCACCGCGTCCTCGGCCGTCGCGAAATCTGCACCGCGACGGACGAGGACACCCAACACATGGGGAACGAGCCGGCGCAACTCGACGCCGTCGAGCATCAGTGGTTGAAGTTTTCCGGCGTATGCATGAACGGCCGGACTTCAAGCCATTCGTGAATCGGACGGCCGCCAGCGCCGGGCGCGGCGGACAACTCGCCTGCGAGTTCGATCGCCCGCTCGTAGCTGTCGACGTCGATCACCATCCACCCGGCGATCAAGTCCTTGGTCTCAGCGAATGGTCCGTCGGTCACAGGTGGACGACCTTCGCCGTCGTAGCGGACCCACACGCCGTCGGGCGCGAGGGCCTGTCCGTCGATGAACTCGCCGGTGCCCTCGAGCTTCGTGGCAAAATCGTTCATGTAGCCGATGTGTGCGTCCACCTCTGCTGGCGTCCACTCGCTCATCGGGACGTTGTTCTCGGGCGCCGGTGCGCCTTGGTAGTGCTTGAGCAACAGGTACTTGGCCATTGGGTTCTCCTTGCGTTACGCAGGCCCGTACGGCCTCGTAGCTGTGAGACGGAGCCGAATCGCCCTTCTCGACACGCCAGACGGAATTTCTTCGTCGCTCGACTACATCGGGCTCGAGTCTTGTGCAGAATGCAACGCCGTGAAGCTTCTCTTGTTGCACCCGCTGCCGCTCGACGGCTCGATCTTTCCGGCGGCACTGCACGACCTCGTCGACGAGTGCTTCGCTCCAACCCTGTACGAGGCCGGCAACGACATCACGGCGTGGGCGCGTGCCGCGCTCGACAACGTGGGCGACGGCCCGGTTGTCATCGCGGGCAATTCGGTCGGCGGCTCGTGTGCTGTCGAGGTCGCACACCTCGCTCCCGGCAAGGTGAAGGCGCTCGTGTTGGTTGGCGCCAAGCCCGGCCACCGACCTGAGCCCGCCCTCCGCGACGAGGCCGTCCGCGTGCTCCAGGAGGACGGGCTGCGCGCCGCCTGGGAGCACTACTGGGAGCCCCTGTTCGGTGCGCACGCGTCTGCCCAAGCAATCCAGCAGGGATGGCAGGCGACACAGCGACTCGGCGCCGACTCAGTCATCGCTGGCGTACGTGCGTTCCACAGCCGACCTAACCGGGAGGAGTTCCTCGTCTCGTGGCGCGGTCCGGTGTGGGTCGTGAGCGGCGACCAC
>JBKJQZ010000179.1:0-10672 GCA_046594835.1 Acidimicrobiales bacterium
AACATCGCCAACGTCGAGGAGCTCTTCGGCGACCCGGCGTTCAGCTTCATGCGCCACGACGTGAGCACCTACGTGCACGTGCCGGGCACGGTCGATGCGGTGTTGCACTTCGCAAGCCCCGCGAGCCCCGCGGATTTTGAACGGATCCCGATCCAGATTCTCAAGGTCGGGAGCCTCGGCACCCACCACATGCTCGGCCTCGCGAAGGACAAGGGCGCGCGGTTCCTGCTCGCGTCAACGAGCGAGGTCTATGGCGACCCGCAGGTACACCCGCAGCCCGAGACGTACTGGGGCCACGTGAATCCGATCGGGCCCCGCGGCGTGTACGACGAGGCGAAGCGTTTTGCCGAAGCGATAACTTTCGCCTACCACCGCGCCCACGGCGTCGACGTGCGCGTGGCGCGCATTTTCAACACCTTTGGCCCGCGCATGCGCCCTGACGACGGGCGCGTCGTGAGCAACTTCCTCGTGCAGGGCCTCACCGGCCGTGACCTGACCGTCTACGGCGACGGCTCCCAAACGCGCAGCTTCTGTTTTGTGGACGACGAGGTACGCGGCCTGCTCGCGCTGCTCGACTCCGACTACGTCGGTCCCGTCAACATCGGCAATCCGATCGAGTACACGGTGGCTGATTTCGCCGTGCTCGCACTCGACGTCACGGGCAACAAGTCCGCGATCGTGTTTAAGCCGCTTCCGGTCGATGACCCCGCGCAGCGTCGACCCGACATCACCCTGGCCCGGTCGGTTCTTCACTGGGAGCCCACCGTCGAGTTGCGCGACGGCCTCGAGCGGACTGCGGAGTACTTCCGGACCGTGCTCACCGCCGAGGGCGCATGACAGCCATTGCGGAGCGCGTCGCCGCGGTCGTAGTGAACTTCAACGCGGGCGCCCATCTTGGTGAATGTTTGCGTTCCTTACGCGCCGCCGGAGTGGAGATTGTCGCGGTGGCCGACAACGCCAGCGTCGACGGATCGCTCGCAACGGTGCGCGAGGAACGCGGAGTAGTCACAGTCGAGACGGGTGGCAACCTCGGCTACGGCAGCGGCGCCAACCGCGGGGCGCGGGCCCTTGCCGGCACGACCGAGTACTTGCTCGTGTGCAACCCCGACCTGGTACTGGAGCCGGCGGCGGTCAAAGCACTCGTGGCCGCGCTCGACGCCGATGACGGCCTGGGCCTCGTTGGACCGCGGATCGACAACTCCGACGGCACGCTGTATCCCTCCGCACGTACGTTTCCCCACCTCGCCGATGCGGTTGGTCACGCCTTTTTTGGGCTGATCGCGCCGAACAACGCCTTCACGCGGCGTTACCGGCTCCTCGACTGGGACCACAAAAGCGCCCGTCGTGTCGACTGGGTGTCAGGCGCGTGTTTTCTGGTCCGACGCCCGCTGTGGGACCACCTCGGCGGGTTCAACGAGGACTACTTCATGTACCTCGAAGACGTCGACCTATGCCACCGGGTGTGGGCCGCCGGCTTGGCCGTCGGGTACGAGCCCGACGCTCGCGTCGTGCACGAGCAGGGCGTTTCGGCGGATCAATTGCCCTACCGCATGCTCGCAGCGCACCACCGGTCGATCCTTCGATGGTGGTGGAGTTCGAACCGTGGCGTGCGTCGATTGCTCGCTCCTGTCGTCGCACTGGGCCTCGGCGTGCGCTTCGTTCTCGCACTGGTAGTGCGCCTAATTCGGCGTTGACTCCGGTGCTGGCGCGGCCAGGCATTAACGTCGGCTCCCGTCATGGGTAAGGCGTCGAACACAAAAAAGGTCAATCGGGCTGCGGCCACTGGTGGCGGGAGGACCGCGGGGAAGCGGGCTCCGGTCGGCTGGTACTCGGCGCTATTCGTCGTGGTCGTATTAGGAGTGATGGGCGTGTTCTTCGCTTCGTCAGACCTCAACAACGCCAAGAACGCCGGTGACGTCACGCCCCCGGCCGTGAACAAGGACCACTGGCACGTCGCCTACGGGTTCAACCTGTGCGGGAAGTGGGCGGCTCCGCTCAAGGACGGCCCGGCGGGCGACACCACTGGTATTCACACCCACGAGGACGGACTGGCGCACGTCCACCCGTTCGTCTCCTCGGTGGCGGGCAAGAACGCGACCTTCGGCAAGCTGATGGACGACACCGACACCACGGTCAGCGCAACCGCGATCAACCTCAAGCGCGAAGGTGGCAAGTTCAAGAACGGTGACAAGTGCGCCAAGAAGAGCGGCGTGCTCACCGCACGCGTCTTCACAAGCCTCAAAGACACCAAGGGCACGCTGCTCAAGGGCAGCGCTGCGAACTGGCGATTCAAGGAAAACGAGTTGATCACGATCAGCTTCAACCCGCCCGGCACCGAAATCACCCAGCCGCCGTCCGCAGGCAACCTGACTGACCCCGGGGACCTTCCCGGTTCAACCAGCACCACCGCGGCGCCGGGGGATTCGACCACTACGAGTTCGCCGAGCGACACCACGACCACCGCCCCGTGAAGGCGATAGTCCTCGTCGGTGGCGAGGGCACCCGCCTCCGCCCGCTGACCTACACGACGCCAAAACAGCTCCTGCCTGTCGCGGGCGTGGCGATGCTGGAGCGCGTTATCGGTCACTTAGCGGGCCACGGCGTCGACAAGGTCATCCTGTCGATGGGCTACAAGCCGGACGCGTTTCTCGCGGCCTACGGCGACAACACCTGCGCCGGCGTGCCGGTGCAGTACGTCGTTGAAGCCGAACCGCTCGACACCGGTGGCGCCATTGCCTACGCGGCGGATGAAGCCGAGATCACCGATCGTTTCATCGTCGTCAACGGCGACGTGCTGACCGACATCAATTTCAGCGGCCTCATCAAGTGGCACCTCGAGCGCGATGCGGTGGCCACGATCGGGTTGATTCCCGTCGAGGACCCGAGCCGGTTTGGGGTCGTCGCTACCGACGCCGGTGGCCGCGTAACCGCCTTTATCGAGAAGCCGCCCGCGGGCACCGCGCCGACCAACCTCATCAACGCGGGCATCTACGTCATGGAGCCGGATGCGCTCAGGGTCATCGAGCGCGGCCGACGCGTCTCGGTCGAGCGCGAGGTGTTTCCGGCCATGGTGGATCAGGGCACGCTGTTCGCGTCGGCGTGCGACGGGTACTGGATCGATACGGGCAATCCGGTCAGTTATATCCAGGCCAACCTCGACCTCGCCGGGGCGTCTGTGATCGACCCAAGTGCCCAGGTTGACCCCACCGCGTCGATCATCGACTCGGTCCTGCTTGCGGGCGTGACCGTCGGCGCCAATGCGGTGCTTGACCACGCGATTATCGGCGCGGGTGCCGTGATTGGCGAGAGCGCGAAGCTCACCGATTACACAGTTGTCGGCCCGGGGGTGCGGGTACCGCCAGGTGCCGTGATCAGTGCCGCGCAGGTCGCCGAGTGAAGGTCCTCGTTACCGGGGGCGCGGGATTTATTGGGTCGACGCTGGTGGACCGCTTACTCGCTGAAGGTAACGACGTCGATGTCATCGACGACTTGTCCACGGGTGCGCTCGGCAACCTCGCGGCGGCGCGGTCCCAGGGCGAGCAGTCGTTGAAGTTTCACCACCTCGACATCCGGTCGCCCGACACGGCGGCGGTCATCGAGCGACGCTGCCCCGAAGTGATCTTCCACTTGGCCGCGCAGATGGATGTACGGCTGTCGGTAAAGGACCCGGTGTTCGACGCCGAGGTCAACCTCATCGGATTGCTCCAGGTTCTTGAAGGCGCCCGGCGGGCCGGTTGCGGCAAGGTGGTGTTCGCCTCAAGCGGTGGCACCATCTACGGCGATGTCGCTCCGGATGAGCTTCCCGTGCGCGAAGCACAGCCACAGCGACCCCTCTCGCCCTACGGCGTTGCCAAGAAGGCGTCGACGGACTACCTCAACGCATACCGCGAGTTGCACCAAGTCGAGTTCACGTCGCTCGCACTCGGCAACGTGTACGGGCCGCGCCAAAACCCCCACGGTGAGGCCGGCGTGGTCGCGATCTTTGTCGGCCTCCTCCTTGACGGCCGACAGTGCACGATCTTCGGTAGCGGAGCGCAGACCCGCGACTACGTGTTCGTGGACGACGTGGTCGATGCCTTTGTGCGCGCGACCGAGCGCGGCGGCGGACTCACCTGCAACATCGGCACCGGCGTTGAAACGTCGGTGCTCGAAGTGCACGACGCGGTTGCGCGCGCGGTTGCGGTACAGGCCGATCCCATCCACGCGACCGAACGCCTGGGCGAACTGGCTCGCATCGCCCTCGATCCTGGCCGCGCCGCGATGCAGTTGGGCTGGCAGCCATGGACGACTCTCGATGAGGGCGTCACCCAGACCGTTGCGTGGTTCCGCGCGAAGCGCACGACCTAGCGCAGCGTCCTAACGAAACAGGTCTTCGTTCGACGGCCGAATGATTTCGCCGGCCACCGACGCTTCCCGCAGCCACGACGCGTCGATGCCGCGCACCACCGCAACCGGCACGTTGGTTGCTTTGCCCATCACGAGTTCGGCGGCCGCCGCAATCTCGTCGGCCACCGCGACCTCGGTTACCTGTAGCTCTCGGCCCAACGCATCGGTGGTGCCGCGTAGATCCACCACGGCGGCGATGCCGGCGACGCCGATCGCGACGTCGGTGAGGCCGCGCCGCCACGGACGCCCAAACGTGTCGGAGATGATGACGCCCAGGTCCAGGCCGAGATCCGCTCGCAGGCCATCACGAATACGTCGCGCCGAGCGGTCGCAGTCCACGGGCAGCAACGCGGCGTACCCCGCGGGCACGTTCGATAGGTCAATGCCGGCGTTGGCGCAGATGAAGCCGTGTGTGGTCTCGCTGATGATGAGGTCGCCGCGGCGGCGCACGATGCGTACCGATTCTGCTTCCACCAGTGCCTTGGCTGAAAGCGGATCCTCAGGGTTGACCGGTACGAGGCGCCCTTCGGCCTTCGACACGATCTTCTGGGTAACCACGAGTACGTCGCCGGACTGCAGGGCGCCGTCGGCGGCTGCGTTGATAATCGACGCCAGCCGATCGCCGTCGTTGATCTCGCCGATGCCGGTGAGTGGGAAAATCGTGATCACGCGGGCAATCCTGCCGCGCGCAGTGCGACGCGAGCTAACGCCGCGGCCGCGTCGGCGTCGCGCATGATCGTTGGCGCGACGACACACCGCATCCCCGCAGCCTCAACCTCACCTGCGAGACCGGCATCAGCCTCGTCAATAACGAGCGTCGCGGCGACGTCGCGGTATAGGCGCGCCACGCCGACCACGGACGCGTCGTGGCCCAACTCGCGCATCATGCGATCGGCAGGGCCTTTCAGTGCTGCGCCCGCCACGATGGGAGAGACGGCGACGCTCACGTCACGCCGGGCTGCGAACGCCTCGCGCACCCCTGGCACGGCGAGCGGTGGTCCGATGGAGACGATCGGGTTCGACGGGCAGATGATCAGGGCGTCCGCAGACCCGATCGCATCGAGAACACCGGGACCCGGACGCGACGCCTCGGCTCCCGCGAAGCGCACGTCGGTCACCGTCACGTTGTGCTGGCGGCCGACGAAGTACTCCTGAAACCCAATTTCTCCCTCACCCTCCACCGTGACGCGCGTCTCAAGACGGTCCTCGGTTACCGGTAACAGGCGCAGGCGTAAACCCCATGCGGCGGTGATCTCGGCGGTGACCACGGCGAGACCGGCACCGTCGCGCAGGCGCTGGGTGCGAAACAAATGCGTCGCCAGGTCTTGGTCGCCGAGGCGGAACCAGGTGAGACCGCCGTAGCGGTCGAGCGAGGTCATCGCCTGCCAGGTCTCGCCCACGAGGCCCCAGCCCGTAGCCGGGTTGACGGCCTCCGCGAGGGTGTAGGTAATCGTGTCGAGGTCAGGCGAGATGTGGAGACCGTGGAGCACGATGTCGTCGCCGGTGTTCACGATTGCGGTCACATCTGCGGGATCAACCACCCGAACGAGCCCGCGCAACAGCTTCGCCGCGCCCACGCCACCGGCGAGGGCGCAGATACGCGGTCGGCTCACACCGGGTCCGTGCTCAGCGCTGACGGGCTTCCGGTGCCCGAGCCCGATACGACTGCTCCTCCTGGCACGCGCGCGGCCGCGACGCGTGCGCCATGGTCGTTGCCGGTGTTGAAGGCGTAGAAGCCGCCAAGGTCGCCGCCGGTCAGGTTGAACACGCGCACGTGGGCGCCGCCCGACTCTCCTGCCCCGGTGATCACCTCGGCAGCCGCGTCCCCGGTGACGTTGCCGCCTCCGACGTAGACCCCGCCGGTGAAGTTGGCGCCGTAGGCGTACCAGCCGGCGACCGCCACACCGAGGGGCGTGAATAGTCCAACGTGGGGGCCGCCTCCGGGCCCGGCGCCAGTCACGATGAGGTTGCCCGCCGCCGCCACGCGCACGCCGCCGCGGAATTCCGCCCCGTAGGCGAAGAACTGGCTGAGGAGGTGGCCGTCTTGATCGAACACGCCGACGTGGGGACCGCCACCGGCGCCGGCGCCGGTGATGATCTCGTCGCCTGCGTGATTGGGATCGACGTCACCGCACGCGACGTACACGCCGTTCGTGAAGGCCGGGTCGTACGCGAAGAACCCGTTGCCAATCGGCGTGCCGTCCGGGTTAAAGGTACGGATGTGCGGGCCGCCGCTCGGCCCGGGTGCGGTGACGATCTTGGGCCCGGCGCCGAAGTTGCACACGGCCACGCGTACGCCGCCGCCAAAGGTCGCGCCGTACGCGTTGAAGTCCACGCCGGTGCCCGCGCCTGCGGGCGTAAGAACACGGACATTGGGACCCCCGCCGCGATCGGCGCCGGTGACGATGCGGTCGATGTCTCCGCCGGCGAGACGCCCCGCGGCTACGAAGACGCCACCCGTGAAGTTGCCGTACGGCCCCGTGCCGCCGATGCGCATCAGCGAGCTCGGGAGCTTGGTCGCGGTAGACGCGGCGTTGACCACGGAGCGGAACGAGTCGCCGCTGACGCGCTTGGTTCCATTGGAACCGGTAATGCGGACCCCGCCGCGGGATGCGTCGGCAACCTTGATTACGCGGCCCGACACGCCGAGCGGGTTGAGGAACTCCACGTTCTGGAGGGTCCCCACGTTCGTGTTCGAAGACGAGTTCATGTAGTTCTGCATGTCCGCGAACGGGATGTCGCGCGACCAGGTGTGGAGCGAGTTCTGTCCGTTCGCAGCGTCGAAGGGATCGTCGACCCCTCGGAGGTACGGCAACGCCTGCACAAACACGTTTTCGCTGTTCTCGGTGTGGCCTCCCGATGAAGACGAATAGAACGCTTGGATCACGTTGCCCTGGTACGTCGCGGTTTGGCCTGCGGTGTTGTTCACGGCCGCCACCCATTGCGCGCCGTTCGAGCCGGTTTCTTTGTCGTAGCCGACGTAGTTCTGGTCGCGCACGTCGCGGTAGACGGTGCAGCCGCACTCAGAACGAATGAAACCGAGCCGCTGGTACTTCTCAAGCGCGTAGGTGCGGGCTGCGACAGCCTGGGCCTTGAGGGCGTCTGCGGGCCACGATGACGGGACCTCGCCGAGGCCCCGTAGGTACTGCTCCATGGAGATGTTGCTCAGCACCGCCCGGAGGCTCGACCCGTCGGGGATCGACAGCTCGATCTGGCCGTACTTGTACTGGTTGCCGCTGATGTCGGCTCGGATCGGGTTGCCGTTGTACGCCAGGTACACGTTGTTGCCCCCGCCACCGACCTGGTTGAACGACGGGCCGTCCTGAATCGCGACGTTGAACTTGCCGCCATTGGCCGTCACGGTGATGACCTTGTTGGCCGGCGCCGTGGCGATGATCCCCGTGTTGGCCACGACGATGTCGGTTGGGCCGGTCGGCGTGAAAGCAATGTCGGCGGGAGCGGTGGTGTCGGCGCCGAGCCAGACGCGGATCTCGCCGGGCTGGGTGAGGGTCTGCACCGACGTGCCCTGGTAGTAGTGGGCGAGGATGTCCTGGTAGCCGGTGCCTTGCTGGGCGTAGCCGAGCGCGCCGTACTGGCTCAGGCCGACGCCGTGGCCGAAGCCACCCCCTTCGATCCGGAACGCGCTTGGCGCGGCGAGGGCGGGTTGGGAGGGCGCAATGGCGCTGAACACGCCGAGGCCGAGGAGTACTGCGAGAAGAAAGCGAATGCGGGGCACACCCCATCTTTGTCTCTGAGGGCACCTCGTTCGGATCACTCCCAGGTAATGCCGCACATTTCACTGGTTCCGGGCAGTAATTGGACGACCATCGCGCCCGTGAGGTCGCTCACGATGGTCGTGGTGACCTTCGCCTTTAAACCGACATAACGCGGCCCGGCGTAGCCACCGGTGAAGGGCACGAAGAGTTGTGCGATGCCCGCGCTGGGCGCGGTGATCGAGAACGCGCTGTGGCCTCCCATGTGCACCTCAACGTTGACGCCGTGCGCGTCGATACGCATGCAGCCATTCGCCGTTGGGCGAAGACTGAATTGCGGGAGTCTGGTCACCCGGGTGTCGCCGAGGCTTCGGTCTGTCGGCTCTCCTTCGGTGGAGCCGACCTGCAAAGCCAGTCGCGCGCCGGCCTTGTCGCGCTCGTTAACAGACTGCGTAAATGACTTGCCGCGCGTGCGCAACGAGCGTTGGTCAGCGGTGGTCAGGTCGGGCGCGAAGGGAGACTGCGGCTGGTCGCTCACGATGTGGATCCCCGTTGCCGCGAGCTGCTCGGCGGCGACGAACTGACCCCGATTCGCCAGGTCGATCTGGCGTTGCACTTTCGACTCGCGCTGCAGCATCGATGCGCCGTTCGCGACCAGAGCGAGGACGGCCGCTACCGCGACGACGCGCGACCACCGCCAGCGCTGCGCAACCTGCGCGAGCGCGACCACGACGAGGGGTAGCAGCAGGCCGGCCGATAAATACAGGTAGCGGCTGGTAGCGGGCTGGGGGAGCGCGCCGCGTCCCTGGGAGATAACCACGAATAGCGCGACCGCGCCCACGGCCATTGCGAGCGCCTCGGGCGCCTCGCGGAACCAGCGCCGCCCGTGCCACGCGGTCAGCAGCGCGAGTCCGATGAGGAGATACGTGCCCCAGTTGCGGTGATCGACGGCGGCGCCGAGCGTGCCGCCCACACCGCCCACGATGTAGCGGGGAATGTCGCCGATCGTGCCGTGCAGTTGGTCCTGCGCGTCGACGCCGGGTCGGCCGTACCGCTTGAACCACGCGAGGTACGCGAGCCCGGCCGGCGCTCCCACCCACAGCGCCTGGCGCCAACCCCACCTCAGGAGAGCACTGAGCCCGACCACGCCGACCATGACGACGGAGATGCCCGACATCATCAGGCTCAGTACCGCACCAATGGCCACCCCGGCGACGCGTCGACGCGTGGGCGGCCCGTGGACTGCGGCTACGAGACCGAGCCCGAACGCCAGCGAGCCGATGAAGCCGATCTGGAAGGCCCACAGCAAGTCTTCCCATCCGGCGCCGTAAAGCCCGAGTGCCGCGGCGCCGGCGATCGCGAGCGGCGGCGACACGTGGGGGAGACGTCGCAGGATCCGCCACAAAAAGTGGACGCATAGGAGGTGGGTAGCGAAGAGAAGGCCCATATACGGCCAGTACGACGAGATACCCACGAAGTGGAACACGCCGCGCCACAAAAGGATCGGAATGGTCGACCAGTGCTCGTTGTGAGGGCTCCACAGCCCAAACCGGTGCGCGCCACGAATGCCGCGAAACACCAGAAAGTCCCACTCGTCGCCGAAAAACCACTGGCCGCGGGCGAGGTAGGTGACCACGGCGAGGATTCCCACCAGCGAGGCGAGATGCAACACCGTCCACCGCCCGGGCCGCGCCATGGGGCCATCCTGTCCGACGGCAACTTCGGCAGACCAATCGCCTCCTCCTAGAATCAATGGGTGGGCGACGTTGATCTCGTGATTGTCGGTGGTTGCGGACGCGTGGGCCTGCCTCTCGGCCTGGCTTTTGCGGACCGGGGTCTCTCGGTGGCTCTCTACGACCTGAACGACGCCGCCGTAAATCTCGTGAACGCGGGCGAGATGCCCTTCCAAGAAGACGGCGCCCCCGAGGTGCTTGCACGGGTGGGTGAGCGGCTGCGCGCAACCACCGACCCGAACGTGATCAGCGCGGCCGAGTACCTCGTAGTTGTGATCGGCACGCCGGTCGACGAGCACCTCGACCCGCGGCCAACCGCAGTGCCCGACGCGATTGCGGGACTCAAGGACTACCTCCGCGACGGCCAACTCCTGATCCTGCGCTCGACGCTGTATCCCGGCGTCACCGCGATGGTGGAGAAGCTGATCGAGTCGTTGGGGGTCGACATTGACGTTGCCTTCTGCCCCGAGCGCATCGCCGAAGGAGCGGCACTCACCGAGCTTTACGACCTGCCCCAGATCGTCGCCGCTCGCACGCCGGGAGCGCAGGCGCGCGCCGAGAAACTGTTCGGCAACCTGACCGCGAGCACGGTTCCGCTGTCACCCGAGGAAGCCGAGCTTGCGAAGCTTTTCACCAACACGTGGCGCTACATCAAGTTCGCGACCGCCAACCAGCTCTACATGATCGCCAACGATTTCGGCCTCGACTTTTCTCGCATTCGCGCCGCGATGACCTTCGAGTACCCACGCGCCGCGGACCTACCCGGGCCCGGGTTCGCGGCCGGGCCGTGCCTGCTGAAAGACACCATGCAGCTGGCGGCGTTCAACAACAACAACTTCG
>JBKJQZ010000021.1:0-14656 GCA_046594835.1 Acidimicrobiales bacterium
CACCGGCCTCGCCGGTGGTGCGGCCGCCGCCTCACTGGGTGAGATGGGTTACAACGTCAAGGCGTTTTGTTACCAGGACAGCCCCCGCCGCGCGCACTCCATTGCGGCCCAGGGCGGCATCAATGCGGCGAAGAACTACCGCAACGACGGCGACTCGATCTACCGCCTCTTCTACGACACCGTGAAGGGGGGCGACTTCCGCGCCCGCGAGCGCAACGTGTATCGCCTCGCGCAGTTGTCGGTTGAGATCATCGACCAGTGCGTGGCCCAGGGCGTGCCCTTCGCCCGTGAGTACGGCGGCCTGCTCGACAACCGCTCCTTCGGCGGCGCCCAAGTCTCCCGCACCTTCTATGCCAAAGGACAGACGGGGCAACAACTCCTGATCGGCGCGTACCAAGCCCTCGAGCGCCAGATCAACAAGGGCACCGTCGAGATGCACAGCCGCCACGAGATGCTCGACGTCATCGTGATCGACGGCCGCGCCCGCGGCATCGTCGCCCGCGACATGGTCACCGGGGAGATCCAGGTACACATGGCCGACGTGGTCGTCTTGGCGACGGGCGGCTACGGCAACGTGTTCTTCCTCTCCACCAACGCGATGGGCTGCAACACGACCGCCATCTGGCGTTCGCACCGCAAGGGCGCCCTCTTCGGCAACCCCTGCTACACGCAGATCCACCCCACGTGCATTCCGGTCTCAGGCGATCACCAGTCCAAGCTCACGCTGATGTCCGAGTCGCTGCGCAACGACGGCCGAGTGTGGGTGCCGCTCAAGCGCGACGATGACCGTCGCCCCGATCAGATTCCCGAAGCCGAGCGCGACTACTACCTCGAGCGCCGCTACCCGGCCTTCGGCAACCTCGTACCCCGCGACGTCGCCTCGCGCGCCGCCAAGCAGGTGTGCGACGAAGGTCGCGGCGTGGGCCCGGGCAAGCTCGGCGTCTACCTCGACTTCGCGGACAGCATCGGACGCCTCGGTAAGACAACGATTCAAGAGCGCTACGACGGCTTGTTCGAGATGTACAACCGCATCACCGACGAGGACGCGTACGAAACACCGATGCGCATCTATCCGGCTGTCCACTACACGATGGGTGGGCTCTGGGTTGACTACAACCTCATGTCCTCGATCCCGGGCCTGTTCGTCGGCGGCGAAGCCAACTTCTCGGACCACGGCGCCAACCGCCTCGGCGCCTCGGCGCTGATGCAGGGCCTCGCCGACGGCTACTTCGTGTTGCCCGCCACCATCGGCGACTACCTCGCCCAGACGCCGGGCAACACCGCCGACGCCACGCACCCCGAAGCACAACGAGCCGTCGCCGATGTGCAGGAGCGCACGGCCAAGCTGCTCAACCCGAACGGCACCCGTACCGTCGACTCGTTCCATCGTGAACTCGGCAAGGTCATGTGGGACTACTGCGGCATGGGGCGCACCGAGGAGGGTCTGCGCAAGGCGCTCGACCGCATCCCCGAACTCCGCGAAGAGTTCTGGAGTTCGGTCAAGGTGCTCGGCTCCAACGACGAACTCAATCAGTCGCTGGAAAAGGCCGGCCGCGTGGCCGACTTCTTTGAACTTGGTGAGCTCATGTGCGTCGACGCATTGCACCGCGCCGAAAGCTGCGGCGGTCACTTTCGCGAGGAGTACCAAACCGAGGAAGGTGAAGCCGCCCGCAACGACGACGAGTTCAGCTACGCCGCGGCGTGGGAATTCGCCGGCGTCGGCGCACCGCCGGTGCTGCACAAGGAACACCTCAGTTTCGACTACGTCCACCCCGCACAAAGGTCGTACAAATGACGAAGCGCAGCGAAGTCAAAGAACACTGCGAAGCCGCTTCAGCGGGCCGCCCGAAGGGCGCTGTCCGATGAAGCTCACTCTCCACGTGTGGAGGCAGCCGAACGCCGGTACGCCGGGCGCCATGAAGACCTACGCGGCAAACGGCATCGATGAAGACATGTCGTTCCTCGAAATGCTCGACGTCGTCAACGAAGACCTTCAGGCCAAGGGCGAAGACCCCATCGCCTTCGACCACGACTGCCGCGAAGGTATCTGCGGCATGTGCGGCTTAGTTATCAACGGGATTGCCCACGGACCTGAGCGCGCCACCACCACATGCCAACTCCACATGCGGCATTTCAAGGACGGCCAAGAGGTCTGGATCGAGCCTTGGCGGGCGCGTGCGTTCCCGGTGCTCAAGGATCTTGTGGTCGACCGTGGTGCGTTTGACCGAATCATCGGCGCCGGCGGCTACGTGTCGGTCAACACCGGCGCCGCGCCCGAGGCCGCGTCGATCCCAATATCGAAACCCGATTCCGACACCGCCTTCGAAGCCGCCGCCTGCATCGGTTGCGGCGCGTGCGTCGCTGCGTGCCCGAACGCCTCGGCGATGTTGTTCACCGCGGCGAAGATCACGCACCTCGGTTTGTTGCCGCAGGGCCAGCCCGAACGCAGCTCTCGGGTCATTGCCATGGTCGATGCGATGGAAGCCGAGGGCTTCGGTTCCTGCACGAACATCGGCGAGTGCTCAGCCGCGTGCCCAAAAGAGATTTCACTCGATACCATCGCTCGTATGAACGGCGACCTTCTCGCCGCTTCTGTCCACAAGCCTTAAACACCACCTCGGGTGGGGCTCGAGTTGAGAGATGGTGCAGGAACAATGCTTCACGCCGGCTTCCGATCAGCCGGCTCCAGTAGGACGAAGGAAGTCCTTCTCGGCGCGTGTTCGCTGCTGCTGGGCGCCGGGTTACTGGGGTTGGGTCTGTCGGATCACGCGACTGCAGTCGCGCAAATTCCTCGCACGAGCGCGCCACGCGCGGCAATAGCCCAAGTCGTCGAGGCGCATACCCTCGAAACGGCGCCGTCAACGATCGAGGCTGCCGGAGCAATCGTCGCGGCAACTCCGAGCCCGCCGAATGTGCGTGGCGCGCTGCCCACTGGCAAGGGCATGTGGATTTGGCAGCCTGAGAAAGCCGACGGCGGGAACGTGCAGGCGATGATCGCTCGCGCCCAGCGCGTCGGCCTCACGCACATCTACGTGCGCACCGGCTCGTCCAAGAGCGGCTTCACTGCGGGGCCCTTCCTCAACACAATCCTGCCCGCCGCGCACGCAGCCGGCATCCGCGTTTACGGGTGGGACTTTCCGTACCTCGATGACCCGTCGGCCGACGTGGTGCGCTCACTGCAAGCAATCAAGTACGGCGCCCCGACCGGCGACCGCATCGATGGGTTCGCGTCCGACATCGAGTTCCGCAGCATGGGCGTGAACATCACGCCGTTCACGGCCGCCGCCTTTGGATCATCGCTGCGCCACGAGGTCGGCAACGACTACCCACTCATCGCCGTGGTCCCACGTCCGAGCGCAGGCACGAAGTTCTACCCGTACGACCAGATCGTCAAGGACTTCGACGCGATCGCTCCGATGATCTATTGGATGCAGACCGATCCGAAGTACGCGATTGATCTCGCCTACGACCGCCTCGGCGGCTACGGCAAGCCAATCCTGCCGATCGGCCAGGCCTACGACGGCTTCCACGAGGGCGGCCCCCCAGGCGTGCCGTCGCCTGCGGTGATTCACCGCTTCATGGAAGCCGCAGTTGGGCGCGGAGCGACCGGCGTGTCGTTCTGGAGTTGGCAGCACGCAAACGATCCGGCGTGGCAGGCCATCGGCGAGTCACCGATGTTCCAGCTCCCGGCGTCGATCCCACAAGCGCTGCGCGCTGATCAGATTCGTGCCTACCAAACCTTGCTGAGCACGCTCGGGTTCCCGATCGCCGCCGACGGCATTTGGGGCTCGGCGTCGGACGCAATGCTGCGTAAGTACCAAGCCGCCGCCCGCCTGCGGATCAACGGACTGATCGACAACGAGACGCGGGCGATGCTCTTGCGGCCCGTGAACCCGCCGCTGAAGCCTTAGCGGCCTCGGCGCGCGCGAGCCGAAGCGAGTTCGTCTTCGGGGATGATCGGATCGGGATAGTCGGCGTTGCCGTACTCGGGCACGTACCGCCGCACGTACTCTCCGCGCTTGTCGAATCGTTGCTGCTGCCGTAGCGGGTTGAACGCCCGATCCGGACGGGTGTCGGTGCCGATCCCGGCGACCCACTTCCAGTTGCCGTTGTTCTGCGCCACGTCGGCGTCGACCAGGTGGCGCATGAAGAAGTCGGCGCCGAAGCGCCAGTCGACCTGCAGGTCCTTCACCAGGAACGACGCGGTGACCATGCGAGCGCGGTTGTGCATCCACCCCTCGCGCACGAGCTGGCGCATTCCTGCGTCAACGAGCGGGTAGCCCGTCCGGCCCTCTTCCCAGGCCTGAAGCAGCGCCGGACGCGCTCCCGGCGACGGCCACCGCGGCTCGAGCGCCTCGTACTGGAGAAAAAAATCGCGCCAACAGAGCTGTCGCGTGAGCGCATCGCCGTCGGCGCCCAACTCGGCTAGGCGCTCGCACATCTCACGGGCCGATACGCATCCGAAATGGAGATACGGACTCAGTCGCGTTGTGCGGTCGCCCGCGAGGTCGTCGTGGCCTTTGTCGGCATAGCCACCGACGCGCATGAACAAGGAGGCGAGCAGGTCCCGCCCGGCGGCCTCACCGCCCGCCGCGAGGTCAGACGCAGTGGGTTCGATCCTGCACAGCCATTCGAAGGAGTCCGACGCGACACCGTCAACGCCCCGCAGCGCGCGCGGCGGCGCGAGCACCGCCCCGCGGCCGACCTGCTGCCAGCGGTTCCAGTAGGGCGTGAAGACCTTGTAGCGATCTGTCCCCACCGGAGTCACCACGCCGGGAGCCACCACCGGCACGCCTCCAGTGACGGTCGCGGTCATCGACGATTCACGCCGCCGCGCAATCGGTGTGTAGTCGGCGCTCGCGAACACGGTGTCGACGCCGTGTTCTGCAACGAGGTCGCGCACGACCACTGCCGGGTCGCCGCCACGAACCACTAGCGGCGCGCCGAGGCTTGCGAGCGACGCGGCAAGGTCGTCGAGCGACTCGGCCAGAAAGCGCGCCCGGTTTGGTGCCCGCGTGAGCACCGGTCGCAGCGCGTCGTCGAGAACAAACAGCGGGATGACCCGCCCGAACGCGGCGGCTCGCGCCAAGCCCTCGTGGTCGTGCACACGGAGGTCGCGGTTGAACAGGACGATGGACGTGCTCACGGCGCGGGCTCGCCCCACGCGTGGCCCCGGCGGCCGGGTACCGGTTGCTCGAGCGCCAACCCGGCGCCGCCAGCCCCGATCTGGACTTCACCATCGACCATGCAGGCCTGGTCGTACCCACCACGTCGCGCCAACGCCGGGGCGGTTGCTTCCCACTCGAATTCGAACTCGATCGGCACGCGTATCCCTACTTCGCCGTGACCGACTTCGGATGGCTCGTCGAGGGCCAAAGCGATGCCTTCGAAGTTCACCTGCCAGCGCTCCATCGGTTCGTGGCAGTGCACGTCGGCCCACAACGCGTCGCCCCGGAGCTCCAACGACCCGCGCGTCGGCAGGGCCAGGGCGTCGTCGCGCACGAGAAGTAGGGGCTGGTCGCGCCGAGCCAGCAGCGCCCACCACCAGGCACTGCGGCGATTCGGGTGGAGCCCAAGCTGCGCGTGCAGCGCCCAATTGGCATCCAACGCGACGACGTCGAAAGCCCAACTCTCGCTCCACGAGTCGACCGGAACCGGCACGTGTCGGAACTCATCGATCGCTTCCGGCATGCCCGATGACACTACCTATGGCCTCCTCTGGTAAACCTGACACCAACGTCAGGTCTGGGGGATCTTTCCGCATGGCAATTCCACGCAAGCAGTCGCGCCTCGTCGGCTACGCCGTAGCGCTCGCCGCGCTACTGGTCACCCTCGCGGTTGCGGGCTCGACCGGATCGAGCACAATTCCGGTCGCTGCTACGACCGAGCCGACCGCCGGGGGCCTGCTCGGCTCGACCGACGGCGCAAGCTCGAGCGGCATCGCGCTGGGCGATCTGCAGGCCGGAGGCACTTCCGCCAGCGGTAGCACCGGAGGCTCCACGGTTGGTGGCGCAACCGGCTCCCGCGGCCCGGCGCGCAACGCGATCTACGACCAGGGCGTCACGGACACCGAGATTCGTATCGGCGGCTCCACCTTCACCTCCGGCCCCGCCGCCGTGTACGGCGAACAGATCGCCGTCGGCTTCGCCGCAGGCGTCAACTACGTCAACCAGCACGGTGGCATCAACGGCCGCAAGATCGTCCTCAAGATCTACGACGACGGCGCCGACCCGGCCAAGCAGCTCGCGAACACGAAGCGCCTCGTCGAGGTGGACAAGGTCTTCGGGCTCTCGATGGTTTATGGCGACATCGGCGGCCAGTACGTCGCCGAAAAGGGCATCCCGGTGTTCCACCTCGGTCAGCAGGAAGCCGAGTTCGTCAACCCAAACTGGTTCCCGGTGGGCGCGCCCCAACGTCTGGCCTCGTACTGGATCGCGAACTTCGGCGTGAAGAAGCTCGGCGTCAAAAAGGTCGCAATCCTGTACCTCGACGCCGGAGCCGCGAACTACTCCAAGGCGTACGCCGAGTCCGTCGCGCAGGACTGGAAGGCGTACGGCGCAACCGTCCCCGTGTTGGCCCCGTTCAGCCCCGGCCAAACGAGTTGCTCCGACGCAATCAGCAAGGCGCAGTCGGAGGGAGTCGACTTCATCGACTTCGAGGTCGATGCGTCGACCGTCATCAACTGCGGCGTCGAAGCGCAACTCCAGAATTACAAGCCACCGAAGGGATGGGGCGGCTACCTCATCGGGGTGCCCGTGATTCACGAAGCGCTCGGCGACTTCTCCCAAGGCATGTACGCCGTCGACACGTTCGGTGCGCTGTACGACAACCCGGATTACATCAAGGCCGTCCACGACATCTCACCCAAGACCGCGACCTATAGCTCGGTCACGATCAGCTACTTCGTGTCTGCCCTCCTGATGCGCGACGCGATCGCAAAGCTCGGCGACAACATCACCCGCGCCCGGCTCAAAGAGGTCCTCAACACCTTCACGAACTGGCAGCCCGGTCTCTCAGCCGACGCCAACCAGCCGAGCTGGACGTGGCGACCCACCTGCCACTTCGCGCTTCGCGGCGGCTACATCATCCAGATCCAGAAACACGACGACGAATTGAAGTGGACCCAGATCACTCCGCAGTTCAGCTCGACTCCGGTACCGCCGGGCTCCACGCCTCCGGCGATCTACTCGCAGTGCAACGTCTTCTCGAAGGGTTAAGCCGATGACGACTACCACCGCGCCACCAAAGACCGTCACCGTCGACGAGTCGCTGCGATCCAGCTACATCTCCACCAGCGTGCAGCAGGTCGTGCTGTTCCTGATCTTCGCCGGACTCGCCACCTCCCGCGCTGCGGGTCACGTGCTGTCGGCGGGCGCCGTGTGCGGGATCGTGGTTGTCGGCGCGGCCACCTCGACCATCGTGGGCTGGACGACCAATCTTTACGGCGCCGCGTTCCAGGTTCTTACCGGCGTCGTGCGCGCCGAAGAAACCGACGCCGCCGACGCGTTCGACAGCCGCACCCTCTGGCGCACGACCCTGCTGTGGGCCTTCGGCGCGGCGGCGTGGGCCGCGGCGGGCGCTGGCCTTCTGGCGGCCGTGCTCAACGGTCGCGTCGCACGCTTCCCAACCGTTTTCGTCGCGCTGCTCGGCCTTACCGGCGTGCAGGTGATCGCGATCTCGGGCGCCGCCCGCCGACGCGGCATCGCTTCGGCGACGAGCACTGCAACGCGTACCGCCTCATTGCGACGACGTGCGTGGGGCAGCGTTGCGCTCCCCTACGCCGTGTCGCAGGGGCTGCTCAATGCCGGTGTTGCGTGGCTGTTGTTCCACTCCGCTCCCACCGGCAACGCCGCGATCGAGGGCGCACTCACGGACTCCACTGCGCTGGCCGACGCGCTTCTCATCGTCGTGCCGCTCACGGTTATCTTCGGCGGCATCACCCGCTACATGGGAGCGTTCGACGCGGCCACCGGTCGTGTTGGCTTCGACGACGCCGACACGCAGACCGTGCCGAAGCGCTCCCCGATCGGCGTGCAGTTCATGGTGTACACCGCCATCGTCGGCCTGATCGTCGCACGCATTATCGGCGTCGTTCTTCCCTCCACCCCGAGCCTCGCAGCGGTGATCGTCGCCCGCGGCGTGCTCGCGTTCGTGCTGGTGTTCCTTGCGGCGGGCATGGGGTATGTCCGCGGCGCCTGCAACGGTCTCAAAGACGGTGAGGTGATCGCATGAAGCGTCTCGGGTATGCACTGATCGCGCTCGTCCTCGGGATCAGCATGGTCCCGCTCATCGCGTCGGTGTCGAACGCCGACGGCCTCGACGGTCTCGTCACCGCCGAAGCCGAGAGCTACGCGCTACGCGTCGAGTACGACATCCCGCTCCCCGCTGGCTCGGGCGACATCCCCCACACTGTGGGTGAGATCCGGCGCACCACCGCCGGCGAAAACGCCAAGGGGCTTGCGGCAGCGCCAACGCACCTCGGTGCGGTCGTGATCGGCCAGTACATCAACCCCAACAAAGAGTTCACCGATCCGGCTGACTACAACTACCCACCCCAGGTGGAGTGCTTCTATCCGGGCGACCTCGTCAACACGGTGTTCGGCTTCCCCACCGACACCCGCGCGCAGACCAAGCCCGTGCCGCCGGTGAGCAAGGCCAGCGCGCAGTGCGCCGCTGGGCCGGTGGCCAAGCTCGCGGGCACCGCCGAATACTTCGACGCACCCGGCGTCGCCGCCCGTAACCTCGAGTCGACGTCCGACATGCGCACCCTCAACGGCGTCGACCGCGCGCACACCAGCGCGCACGCGTCGGGCATCAGCATCGCCGACGGAGCAGTAACGATCGGCGGCGTCGACATCTCAGGCGCCTCGAGCGTGACCGGGAAAAAGGGCGGCAACGCCACGGCCACGCGCATCAGCGTGCAAGACATCTCGATCGCTGGCCTCACCTTCTCGATTGCGGACGACCGGCTGATCGTGGCCGGTCAGGAAGTGCCGCTGCTCGGCAACGTGGCCCAGGCCACGATCGAGCAGGCCAACGCGCTGCTGCTGGGCTCGGGCTGCCGCGTCGACGTGATCACGAACCCAGGCCGCTACCCGCAGGGTTTTCTCTTTTCTCGCCCGGCGCCGAAGGTCGGCCTCGCCGAGGACGGGTCCTTCGCGGCCTCCATGCGCGCCGGCCTCCTCGTGGTGTGCGACCTCCCGGAAGCAGTCACCCCCGACAACCTCTCGCCTGAACGCGTGCAGGTTGTTGTCGGGTTTGCCTATACGGCGGCGAGTGCAACGGCAGACCCCGGCGGCTTCGGCATCGGCAACCTCGGAGGCTCGGGCGACACCGGAAGCGCACTCGGCACCACCGGCAACACGACCGTTGCGCTGCCGCCGCTGACAGAGACCATCACGACTCCGGCCACGAACAACGCGACCACGCCCAAACCTAAGCCCGTGATCGCGATCGCGAAGCCCGCGCTTCCAATCTCGGTCATTCCTCTCGACGGCGCCACCCGCCTCACGCTGATCGTCTTCTGCGCGATCGCATGGGCGCTGCTCACCCACCTCGGCCTCACTCGACTGCGACGGACTTCATGACCGAGCTTTTCTCCACCCTTCCCGGTGGTCTTGTAACGGGCGCTGTCTACGCGCTGCTCGCGATGGGCCTCGTGCTCATCTACAAGGCAACGCGGATCCCGAACTTCGCGTACGGCGGCATGGCGACGTTCCTCGCCTTCTTCCACTACGACATCGTCAACGGACGCACCTATGGGGTGCATTTCAACGCGCTGTTCATCCACCTCAACGCGCACCCCTCACTGAAACTGAACTTTTGGGCCGCCGTGCCCGTCACGCTCGCGATGGCAGCCCTGCTCGGCTTCCTGATCGAACGCTTCGTGATCCGTCCGTTCGCGCGCATGTCTACCGTCACCCTCACGGTCGTGACGCTGGGCTTGGGACTGCTGCTCTCGGCGCTGACCCAGCAACTCTTTGGCGCCAACGACCTGATCGTCAGCAGCGATAACGCGATCTTCTCCCGTAACCCCGCCTTCTCGATGGCCGGGGTCAACGTGAGCTACGAGCGCATCGGCGTCATCGGCATCGTTGCGGCGTTCGCGCTGGCGACCTTCGCGTTCTTCCGCTTCACGTCGACGGGCCTCGCGATCCGCGCGTCGGCCACCGATCCCGACGTCGCCAGCCTCCTCGGCGTTTCTTCGAAGCGACTGGCCGTCGTGTCGTGGGTCGGCGGTTCGATGGCCGCGGGCATCGCCGGCGTCTCGCTCGCGTCGCTCGTCGTTTCCTCCAACCCGAACCTCCTCACGCTGCTCTCGATCAAAGGCTTCGCCGCCGCGATCGTGGGCGGCATGGTGAGCTTCCCGATCGCCGCCTTCGCCGGCTTCGCGATCGGTGTCGGCGAAGAACTCGCACGTCACTACTTGCTCGGCAGCAACCCGCAGCTCTGGCAGGGCGCTCCCGAAGTGCTCACGCTCGGCGCAGTCATCATCACGCTCGCCGCTCGCCCCAAGTGGATCTTCCGGGGCCTGCGCGACGACGAAGACTCGGGCCTGCTCAGCCGCGTTGGCGCCACCGACTCGCGCTTGGCCCGCATGATCGATCCCGTCGAGGCCTACCGCGCCTTCCGCGCCGCGGTCTCGACCGATGGCCTGCTCGGCCGCTTCGGCAAGGTCGTCGGAATCGGCGTACCTGCCGCCCTCGGCCTGTTCGCTCTCGTTTTCCCGCTACTGCCACTGCCGTCGTTCTGGACCCTGCCCGCAAACTTCGCGCTCATCTACCTGTTGATCGTCCTGAGCTTCGTCGTACTGGTCGGCTGGCTCGGCCAGATCAGCGTGGCCCAGGGAGCGTTCCTCGCGGTAGGCGGCGCGGGCGTGGCCATCTGCGCCAACAACCTCAACATGCCGTTCCCACTGCCGCTCATCGGCGGCGTGGTGCTCAGCATCCCGGTCTCGATCCTCGTGGGCCTGCCCGCGCTGCGCCTGCGCGGCCTGCACCTCGCAGTCGCCACGCTTGCCTTCGGCCTCGCCGCCGAACGCGCGATCCTGCCCCGCTTCAACGCATCCAACCGCGTTGTCCTGCCGGCGTCGCTCAACTCAGACTTCGCCCGCTACTACATGATCCTCGGGCTCACGGTGCTCGCCTTCGTTATGGCGTGGCGCATCTCTGTTAGCCGCGTCGGGCGCAGCTTCTACGCGATCCGCGACAGCGAAACCGTCGCCACTGCGTACGGCATACGCCCGGTGCGGGTGAAGCTCACCGGCTTCGTGGTGTCGGGCGCGATCTCCGCCCTCGCCGGTGGCCTACTCGCCTACCAACTCGGCGGCGTTAACTCGCAGTACGGCTCGGTGTTCTTCTCCATCACGTGGCTGACCTACGCCGTGGTCGCCGGCATCGGTTCGCTCGGCGGTCCCGTGATCGCGGCGCTGCTGTTCGGCCTCTACCCCGAGCTCACGAAGGGTGCCGTAAAGGCCACCTCGATCAGCTTCATACCCCAGATCGTCGCCGGCACTCTGCTGCTCGGGATCATGATGATCAACCCGGGCGGTCTCGCGTCGATGACGCGCTTCATCCGCTCCCGCGCCACCGCGTACGACGATCAGGGCGACGGAGACAACGACGAAACTGGCGCTGCGCTCGCGCTCGCCGCGAAGGTGAAGCCATGACCGACATCGCCCTATCGATCAACAACGTTGCGCTCGCCTTCGGTGGCGTGCGCGCGCTCGACGGCGTCAACTACGACGTGCACGCGGGCCAGATCGTCGGGATCATCGGCCCCAACGGCGCCGGCAAGACCACGCTGTTCGACTGCATCTCAGGCTTCCGCAAGCCCGACAGCGGCTCGATCATCCTCAGCACACCGAACGGTCCCATTGACCTCGTGAAGGAACAGCCGTGGGCGCGCACCGCGTTCGGCGTAGGCCGTACGTTCCAGAACGCGCGCCTGTTCCGCTCGCTCTCGCTGCGCGACATCCTGCGCACCGTCCAGCACGACTCCATGAAGCGCTCGGGGCTGTTCCGTTCCGTCATCGGCACCAAAGGCGCCCGCGCCGACGAGGCGATGGTCTTCCAGAACGCCGAAGACGCCCTGGAGCTCGTTGGCCTCGGCGCCCACGCCGACAAGCCCGCCCAGGAGCTCTCCACGGGCATGTTGCGGCTCTGCGAGCTCGCGGCGGTCATCGCCGTAAAGCCGAAGCTGCTCCTGCTCGACGAGCCGAGCTCAGGCATCGCGCAGGCCGAGACCGAAGCCCTCGCCCCGCTGCTGCGACGCGTGGCCGAACACCTCGGCGCCACCATGCTGCTGATCGAGCACGACATGCCGATGATCATGAAGTTGTCCGACACCATCGTCGCGATGGCGGCGGGCAAAGTCATCACCGCCGGCAAGCCCGAGGACGTCCGCAACCACCCCGAAGTCCTCACGTCCTACCTGGGGCAGTCGGCGTGACCGGCGCACCGCTTCTTGAAGCGACAAACCTCGACCTGCAGTACGGCAAGGTGCAGGTGCTCTTCGACGTGTCGATCACGATCAACTCCGGCGAGTTCGTTGCGCTGCTCGGCACCAACGGCGCCGGCAAGTCAACCTTCCTCAAGGCGGTCTCGAACCTGTCGGGGCTTACGTCTGGACGCGTGCTCTTCGACGGCGAAGACATCACCGGCTGGGCCCCCGACCGCATCGCCGCGCGGGGCCTCGCCCACGTGCCCGGCGGACGCGGCACCCTGCCCGACCTCAGCGTCGACGAGAACCTGCGCCTCGGCGGTCACCTGCTCAAGGGCCGCGGCAAGCGCGCCGAGTTCAGTACCGGACTTGAGTACGCCTACAGCCTCTTCCCCTGGATGACCGAGCGCCGCAAGCAACTTGCGGGCACGCTTTCGGGCGGCGAGCAACAGATGCTCGCGATTGCGCGCGCCCTCGTCCTGCGCCCGAAGATGCTGATGGTCGACGAGCTGTCGCTCGGGCTTGCGCCTGTCATCGTGAGCCAGCTCATGGGCGTGCTCAAGGGACTCAACGCCACCGGCCTCACGATCCTGGTGGTCGAGCAGCACGCGACCCTCGCCATGGAAACCGCCGAGCGCGTGCTGTTCATGGAGAAGGGCCAGGTCCGCTTCGAGGGCCGCGGCAAGGAGCTCGCCGGCCGACGCGACCTGCTGCGCTCGGTGTTCCTCGGGGCATGAGCACCAACGCGTTCGCGGAAGAGGGCCTACGACGCGACGGCGACCAGGAGCTGCCTCTCGGCCCGCGCGCCCGCCAAACCCGCACCGCGATCCTCACGGCGGCGAGCACGACGTTTGCTGAGCACGGCTACGCCAGCACCACGATGGCCCACGTCGCCGCCGCGGCGGGCGTGAGCCTCGGCACCGTCTACCAGTACTTTCGCGACCGGGCCGATCTCATTCGCGTGCTGTTGCGCGGCCGCGTCGCGCAGCGCATGACGCCCTCCGAAGTCGGTTGGCGCGCGACCGAAGGCATCGCCGGCCTCGAACGAATGCTCGGCAACTTCATCGGCGCGTACGCCGAAGTCTCGGCGCTCGCCGGCGTGTGGGAAGAAGTCGTCCACGTCGAACCCGAACTCGCCGAACTCCGACGCCGACTCGGCCGTCAGTTCACCGGCGCAGTAGCCCAAGAGATCCGTCGCGCCTCCAAGGCCGGGATCGTGCGGGAAGGCCTCGACCCCGACATCACGGCGTGTGCCCTAACTGCGATGGTCGATCGGTTCTGCTTCGTGACCTACGTGTTCGACCCACCCGACGCCGGCCCGCCCGCCCCTGCGGTCGCGGCGAAGGAACTCGCAGTTCTGTGGGCCGACGCGATCGGCCTGAAAATCGTCTGAGCGCGACACCAGCTGAGCTAAATCGCTCGCGGCGTGAGGCTGGCGAGGCGGCGCACAACGGTGATCTTGGCGCCCTGGCCATCTGAGGCAACCGTCTTGCGGTACAGATCGATGCCGCGTGACGGGTCGAAGTAGTCGGTCTCTTGGGCGTCCTGGTTGCCCTGGGGGGTTTGCAGCTTGATGTTGGTTTCGACCACCCAGGTATTGACCGCCGTGCCGGCCATCGTGACCGTGCGCCTCCCGGTGACCTTGCCCGTACCGTCCACCTTGAACTGACCGAATGTGGTCGTGCAGGAGCTCTTCACGCTCCACGTTGTGCCGACCGCAAGGTTGGCCGGGTACTCCACGATGTCGGGGTTCCAGTCGCAGTGCGCCTGCTGGCCGAACGCAGCGACGTCGAGCGCCTCCTGAATGACTCCCGCGGCCCCGTACGCGACGGTCTCGGTGAGCTGCACACCCTGCTGGTTATGCGTCACCTGGCGACGGGTCTTGCCTGCCGCGCTGTTGCCCTCACGGATGGTTTCGTCGTCGACTGACGCACCGTCTTCGCAGGCCACAAAGCTGTACACACCAACCGCCGGAGGCACGATCGCACCAGGGTTGGTCGACGACGCCGGCGGAGCGCCGCACGCGTCGGTGGCCGCGGTTGCGATGGTTGTACCGGTTGTGCCCGGCTTGGACGTGGTGGCGGTCGTCGCGCCCTTGAGGGTGGTCGCGGTGGCGCCGCCCACCGTCGTTGACTTATCCCCCCCGAGGCCGAGGGTCGAGTCCGTCGATCCGAGCGTGGTGGTGGTTTGCGCCCCCGCCGAAGTGAGGTCATCG
>JBKJQZ010000342.1:0-3980 GCA_046594835.1 Acidimicrobiales bacterium
GCCCGTCCCGAGATCGGCCGAGTCGCCGCCGGTCGAGAGTGACCCGCCGTCGCTTGATCCGCTGGAGGAGCCGCCCGACGACGCCACGTGCACGTTGGGTTTCTGCCCGCACGCCGCCGTTAAGACGATCAACACCATCCCAAGCAGCAGCGCTACATGACGATTACTTGTCTTCACTACTGGACTCCTGATTGCGACGGGTCGGCTGCGGCCTGGTTGGCCCCGAGCGCCGAGAGGGCACCGGGCCGACGCCGAAGCGCGGCCGGTGTTGCGATGAGCGACTGGTCAAACACGTAGGCGGCGATCAGCGCGAGCGGCAGAAGGAACCAGAGCCAACCGGGCGTCGACGCCTTGCTCGTCGCGACCGGGCGGGGCTTGGGCACTTCGACAATCGAGCCGCTGCCGGAACCGTCGGTGCTGCCACCGTCGTTGGTAAACGAATCATCGATCGTGCCGAGGTCGACCGGCGTGTTGAGGTCGCCGCCGACGTCGGAGAAGTCGACTTCGCCGCCGGGGTCAACAACCGCGCCCGCGTCATCGGTGACCGTTTCGTAGCGAATCCGGGGCCGCAGGTTGGCGTCGCTCGCGGTGCTGTCGGCCAGCGACACCTGCCAGTTGGTGGAGAAGTCGGGATCGCCGTAGGCGAAGTTCGGCGCGCCGATCGGGCGCAGGATGATGCCCTGGTTCGGCAGCACCTTTCCGTCGCTGCCTTCGGTCCACGCTTGTGCCGCGAAGGTGAGGTCGAAGGTCCAGGCGCGCTTGGCTTCGTTGAAGACGCCGGTGGTACCGGTTAGGCAATCGGCGCGCGGCACACGAGAGCCGTCGAGCGACGCGGCCTGCGCGCGGCCGGCGTTCCACTCGTCGACAAGAGGGCACGCCTCAATGCCCGTGATCGTGTTCGCGGCGAGCGGCACCTCCCCCGTGATGGCTCGGGTAATCGCGTCGCTCACCTGGGCCGGGTCCTGTTCTTCGAGTTGGGACACGAGCTGGAGCACCACGTCGCGCAAGGCCGGCGATTCGATCGAGAAGTTGACGCCGTCCTCGAACAGCACGAGTTCAAACTTGCCGTAGCGCTGCCCGTCTTGCAACGGCGGCAGGTTGAGCGCGGCGAGCGACACGTAACGGGTCTGCCCACCGGCCATGCCCACCGGCGTGGTGCCCGGCAAAACGGTGGCTTGCGCGAGGTCGCCGTCGGGAGTGATCGGGATCGGGAGGCCGTCGGTGAGGCCGAGCAGCGCCGCTACCTGCTGGGCTTGCGTGCCACATACCTGGGGCACGCCAACCAGACCCGCAACCAGGCATGCCGTCGCGGGTGGGAACCCCTTGCGGATGAGCGACGGCGTCGTTTGGGTGATCGGATAGGTGAAGTAGGCCTCGCGGCTAACCGACGCGCGTGCTTCGATCGTCTCGGCGTTGGCGAGGCCGAGCGTGAGAATGCCGACGGCACTGAGCATTACTGCGCACGCACCGACAAACCGTCGGCCGCGCCGTTGCATCCTTTGTTTCACCGCTGCGTCGAACATCTGACCCAATCCTAGGGTTGGTTTCGGATCGAAGCCGGTCAGACCACTGCGGCGACGCTGACGGGGATGCCGTTCAGGATCGAGTTACCCGACACCGGGTCGATGCCGAGTTCATCGGTGAGGATGTTGCTGTTCACCCCCGCGTGCTCGCGTGCGACGCGTAGTTGCACGCCGGGGTCGCCGTGGCCCCAACCGTGGGGGATGCTCACCACACCCGGCCGGATTCCGTCGGTTATCTCAACCGGCACCGTCACCTGACCGACCCGGCTTGTGACGACCGCAGGCGCGCCGTCGGTTAGGCCAAGCCGTGCAGCGTCGTCGGGGTGCAGTTGCATCGTGCAACGGTGCTTGGTGGATTTGAGCAGTACGGGCACGTTGTGCATCCAGCTGTTGTTCGACTTGAGGTGCCGCCGACCGACGAGGAGGAACGGCCGCTCCGGGTCAGGCTGCTCGCGCATCGCTTCTTCGAGTCGTGGCAGGTCGCTCATGATCTCGACCGGCGCAAGCTCGATTTTGCCCGAGGGTGTACGCAGCGCCTCGGGCATGCGAGGTTCGAGCGGCCCGAAGTCGATGCCGTGCGGGTTCTCGATGAGGTCATCGAGCGTGACGTCGTACGGGCCGGTCCGCAGCATGAAGTCGACAATGCGCGCCGGGCCGCGCCGACCCGTCTTGTCGATAGCCGCAACAACGTCTTCGGGCGCGTGCTCAGCCATCGCCGCGTAGGCCGCGTCGTCGGCGAGCGACGGGTCGGCGTCGGCTGCGGGCACGCCCCCGATGATGAGCGCCAACGTCGCAAGCACTTCCCACTCGTCGGGCTGGCCTTCCTCCAGCGGCAGCACGGGCTCGGACCAGTTCGCCACGTTCCGCAGCGCGAGCTGCAGCAGCGAGAGGTCGTAGTGCGGCTTCTGCAGCGCGCTCGGCGACGGAAGGATCACGTCGGCGTGGCGCGTCGTCTCGTTTACATAGATGTCGACCGAGACCATGAACTCGAGGGACTCGAAGGCGGCGTCAAGCCGGTTGCCGTTCGGCGTGGACAGCACCGGGTTGCCCGCGATGGTGACCATGCCGCGAATCTGGCCTTCACCCGGGGTCTCGATTTCTTCGGCCATCACGGCAACGGGCAGTTCACCCAACGTGCCCTTGAGCCCACTCACGCGTGACTCGCCGCGATACACGCGCATACCGCGACCGGTGCCGGGCGTTCCTCGCGTATTGGCCTGACCCGCGGCGGCCTTCGTGAACATGGCGCCACCGGGCTTATCCAGGTTCCCGCTCAGAATGTTGACCACGTCGACGAGCCAACTCGTCGTCGTGCCGAACGCCTGGGTGGTGGTGCCGATGCGTCCATACACGGCCGCGCTCGGTGCGGCCGCGAGACGCTGGGCGATGCTGCGTATGTCGACCGCCGAGATGCCCGTCGTCGTGGCAACAGCCTCGGGCGTGAAAGGTGCGAGCGCCGCACACACCTCGTCCAACCCGGCGACGTGGTCGGTAACCGAACCAAGCTCAACGAGGTTCTCGGCGATCAGCACGTGCGCGATCGCGGCGAGGAAGTGCGCGTCGGTACCCGGACGGATCGGCACCCACTGCGTCGCGACTTCCGCGGTGCGACTGCGGCGCGGATCCACCACGATCAGCTCGCCGCCCCGCGCGATGAGCGCCTCGAGCCGGCCCGGCCAGTCGGGTGCCGTTGCGAGGCTGCCGTTGGACGCGTACGGGTTGGCGCCGAGGCAGAGGAGGAAATCGGTGCGATCCACATCGGGGACCGGCACGGTAAAACCGCCGAACATCAAACCGGTCGAGATCTCCTTGGGCCGCTGGTCAACGGTGCTCGCCGAAAACAGGTTCTTCGAACCGAGGCCTTTCAGCACGCCCCGCAGGAACAGACCCGCACCGATGTTGTGCGCATTGGGGTTGCCCACGTAGGCCGCGAGCGCGCTGCGGCCGTGCCCGTCGATCACGCGCTTGAGCCCGTCCTCCACGGCGGCCCAGGCCTCGGGCCAGCTCACTTCGACGAACGAGCCATCGCGCTTGACCAGCGGCGTCCGCAGGCGATCCGGATCGTTGTGCAGATCGGTCAGCGTCGAACCCTTCGGGCAGATGTAGCCGTGACTGAACACGTCGTCCATGTCGCCACGAATGCGGGTCACCTCTTCGCCGCTGCCGTCGGCCTTGGGCTTGAGCGTGAGCTCGAGACCGCAGCCCGCTTCGCACAAAGGACAGGTCCGAAAGGCCGTACGGGTCATAGGGCCGAGGCTACGCCCGACCCTCCTCAGGGTGCCGCGCCGGACTCATGACGGGGTTTTCCACCGCATAGGTAGAAAACCCCGTCACCACGTACCCTCGCCCCGTGACGATCACTGCAGCCCGGTACGAAGGACGCGTCCCTGTGCGCGACGGCCGAGTGCTTGGGGTTTCGGAGTGGGGCCCGCCGCAGGCCGACAAGAACGTGCTGTG
>JBKJQZ010000028.1:0-24598 GCA_046594835.1 Acidimicrobiales bacterium
TTCATCGCGCCGCGCGCGACCGTCGGCCGACCGCGCGTGTTTGTCTCCCACGGCACCAACGACACGATCCTGCCAATCGACCGCTGCGGGCGGCCGATCGCCTACGGCCTACACGACAACGGGTACGCCGTGGAGTACATCGAGTTCGACGGAGGACACGAGATGCCCGACCCAATCATTCGCGGATCCTTCACTTGGCTCACTGCGCCCAATGTGTGGGACGGGGCCAAGCCGTGAAGCTCGCGTTCCGACTGCTCCTCGTCGCGGTGGCCGTCATCCTCGTGGGCGACGGCGTCGCCCTGACCACCATCGAAAAAGGCGATGACTCACCCCTAGCGTGGGATCCGCGCGTCATCGACCTTGCTCGCTTCGTCGAGAACAAGCGGGAGCTGCGCTTCACTCATCCCGTCAAGGTCCGCTTTCTCACCGAGGCGGATTACACCAAGGAGACCAGCGCTGACTCCGGCGACCTGTCGGACCAAGACAAGGCCGATTTCGCCAATATCGAAGGCGAACTACGCGCGCTCGGCCTCATCAAAAAGGGCGTGAGCCTCTTCGACGACCAAAACGCTCTCACGTCGGGCGGCACGCTCGCGTTCTACGACCCTGACGCCAAGGAGATGGTCATCCGCGGCACGACGCTCACGGTCGGCATGAAGGTCACCGTCGTCCACGAGTTGACCCACGCGCTGCAGGACCAATATTTCGACCTCGGTCGCGACTTCGCCAGCGACAACCGATCCTCGTTCTTCCAGGCGCTGGGCGAAGGCGACGCCGTGCGCATCGAAAATCTCTACGTCGACGCACTGAGCGACGCCGATGAGAAGCTGTATTACGACGAGCAGGACGCCGATTCCTCCGGCGCGCAGAACGCTATCGAGGACGTGTCCCCTGCCCTGACCCAGCTGTTTGGAGCGCCGTATGTACTCGGCGAGCCGATGACGACGATCGTCGTGCAGACCAAGGGCGTGAAGGGCCTGAACGCGTTATTCCGCCACCCTCCGGCGAGCGAAGAGTCCCTCATGAACCCGTTCGCGCTGCTCGATGCGGCCCAGCCCGTCAAGGTGACCCGGCCCAAGCTGCGCTCCGGCGAGAAGATGACCGACGGCGGCGACTTCGGCTCGATCACGTGGTACCTCATGCTCGCCGCGTTCATCGACGAGAAGGTCGCGCTCAACGCAACCGACGGGTGGGGCGGCGATGCGTTCGTCGCGTACCGCAAAGCCGGACGCAGCTGCGTGCGCGCCGCGTTCGTGGGCGACACACCCCAGGACGTGGAGGAAATGCGCGCGGCGCTCGAACAGTGGCGCGCCGCCGTCGGGGGCGACGCAGTGAAGGTGTCGGTCACCGACGGCAAGGTGAACTTCGAGGCGTGCGAATCGGCCTCCACACCCGCACCGCGTGCTGGCTCGGACAAGTCGCTGGTGCTGCCGGTCGTCCGATTCCAGATCGTCGATGAGGTACTCGCCAGCGACGGCTCGCCCCGCCTCGCCACGTGCGCGGTACGCGAGTTCTTCAACCGGTTGTCGATCAAGCAGCTCAACCCGGAGACCGACGCCGAGGCCAAAGAGCTGCAGGCGCTCGGTCCCCAAATTGGTCGCATCTGCGGCCAACTCGGCGAAGTCTGACCGGCCCCAACCGCGAACGGCGCCGGGTTACGCGTTCGGGGCGAGGGCTTCGAGCGCGTCCCAGTCGACCGCGAAGGGATTGTCCCGGTTGAGCGGCTGAATGCACACGTGGTCGGCTCCCGCGTCGACGTGCTCCTGCACGCGCGCCTTTATCTGGTCCGCGGTGCCCCACGCGACGACCGCATCGATGAAGCGCGGGTCGCCACCGTCGATCTCGTCGTCGGTGTAGCCGAGGCGCAGCCAGTTGTTGCGATAGTTCGGCAGGCCCTTGTACACGCGGAGCGCGCCGATAGCGGTGGCGCGCGCCACGCTCGGGTCGGTCGTCAGCACGACCTTCTGCTCTACGAGCAGCAGCTTGTCGTCCCCGAGAATTTTTCGGGCCTGCTCGGTGTGATCGGGTGTGGTCCAGTACGGGTGGGCGCCGTCGGCCTGCTCCCGCGCAACCTCAAGCATTTTGGGTCCGAGCGCGGCGAGCACGCGCTTGGGCGCCTCAGCGGGCGGAAACGCCATGAACGGCGACGCGTCGTAGGCCTCGAGGTAGTTCTTCATCGACGTGAGCGGCTTCGAGTAGTCAAGGCCGCGCACACCCGCTACTACCCCACCGTGGGACACGCCGATGCCGAGCAGAAAACGACCACCGGTCTGCTCCGCCAACGTCATGGCCGCCTGCTTCATCACGCCCGCGTGCCGATGAAAGATGTTGGCGATGCCGGTCGCGAAACCAATCTCAGACGTGTGGGCGCCAAGCATGCCGATGAGGGCGAAAGGGTCCTTCCCCATTGTCTCGGGCAACCAGAGGGTGCCGTAGCCGAGCGATTCGATGCGCTGAGCCAGCGCGATCGAGTCGACGCCCGATAGGGCTTCGGTGTGTGTCCAAACTCCGAGCGTGGCGAGGTCGCGCATGCGGCGAAGCTAGCTGGGCGTCGGGATAGTTGCGTTGCGGTGCGGCCGGTCTTAGCCTCCCCACCTCACTTCCCTAAGGGGCACGAAATGCTTCGCCGAATAGTCGTCGTTCTCGGATTGGTCTTTGCGGGCGCGGCGTGGCTCGTGCCCGCGCACGCGGTCGATAATCGTCAGGTCGCGGCGACCAGCACCACGGCGGTAGGCGTTACCACCACCACGTTGGTTGTGTTGCCCACGACGGTGGCCAGCACCGGCGTGTTTTCGGCACCGCTCTTCGGCGCCGGGCTCGTGCTCGTGGGCCTCGGCCTGTCGTTCCGCGGCAAGCGCGCCGACGGCTCGCATTACGCGGGCTGACCCGCGGCAGCTACTTCGTCGAAATCGTCACGCCTGACGCGGCAAGCGCGGGGAACGCGTGGCCGCCGAAGTTCACGGACTCGCTTCCGACGCCGCGCACCGCGTTGAGCAGTTCGACGAAGTTGCCCGCGATCATCGTCTCGCTGATCGAGAACTGCACCTTGCCGCCCTCCACGTAGAACGAGTTTTTCGCCACCCCGCTGAAGTCGAGCGCCTGGTTCGGCATGCCGCCCGAGAAGCGGCCGAGAATGATCCCGCGCTCGGTGTTGGCGACGAGGTCGTCGAAGCTCTGATCGCCCGGTGTGACGTCAAGGCTAAAGACGCCCGCCGTCATCGGCCGATCGAGCTTGCGCGACGTGTACCAGTCGATGAGGTGGTTCTCGAGCACGCCGTTACGGATGATCGGAATGTCGGCCGACGCCACGCCGTCGCCATCAAAGCTCGCGGCGAGCGGGAACTCGGGCGATCGCGGCCGGTTCGATACCGTGAGGCGGGCGTCGGCGATCTTCGTGCCGAGCGAGTCCTGGAACGGGCTGGTCCCCCGCATCAACGCGTACCCGGTGAGGCTTTGCAGCACCGTGTCGAGCAGCGTGTCGAGGCTGTCGGGCGTGAAGATTACGTCGCCGACGAACGTCGTGGGCACGGGCTTTGGATCGAACGACCCAACCGCGGCGTCGAGTAACTGCAGCAGAGTCGCCGCGTTCCGCAATTCGTCGAAGGGCGTGACGCTCGACGATCCCGTGTAGTTCATCGACGTGACGCGACCGCGGTCGCGGGCGGTGAACATGGCGCTGGACGTGTAGCTGCCGCGCCGTTCCTGATGCTGCAAACCAACGCTGTTCGCAAACGATCGCCAGCGGTTGTTGAACTGATACGTCGGCTCGCGCAGCGTGATGAGCGGGTAATTGTCCTTCACGAAGGCCTGGTGCCGTTCGATGGCGTCCAGCATGAGGTCGTGATTCGGCTCAGCGTCGCCTACTTCGATCAGCGCGCTGGGCGCGCCTTCGACCACCGCGTTCGAGGCGTCGGCGAGACCCGATCGCGCGGCGGCAACCGCTTCGAGCGCGGCCTGCTCGATGAGGTCGTGCGAGCGGCCGGTCATCGCGGACTGTCCCTTCGCACCGTTCACGAACACGGTCATGGTCACCTGATCGTCGACGGTCGTGCGGACCATGCTGACTTCGTCGATGTCGTAGGTGATCTCGAATAGTTCGTCGTAGACGTGCACCACCTGGGCGGCGTCGGCACCAGCGTCGAGCGCAGCCTTCACCGCGCGGCTCGCAACATCTACACCGGCCGTTGCGTCGAGGACGGTGGTGATGCGCGGCCCCCGATCGTGATCTTGCACTTCACCGCAGGGCCACCCATGCCCACCGGAATCATCTGCTTCTTGCCGCACATGCCGCCCTTGCCCCACGTGAGGTCTTCGCTCACGTGCGTGATGGTCTTGAGCATGTCGAAGGCGACGCCGGCGATGGTCGTGTCGCGGATGGCGCGGGTGACCTTGCCGTTCTCGATCTCGTAGCCCATGCCCACCCCGAACATGAACTCACTGGTGGAGTCGGCTTGGCCGTTAGTCGGGCGCATCAGGTAGTAGCCGTGTTCCACCGACGCGATCATGTCGTCGAGCTTGTCGGTCCCCGGAGCGATCGCGGTGTTGCGCATGCGCACGAGGGGCTCGTCGTCGAACGCGTAGGCGCGGGCGTTGCCGGTGGGCTCGGCGCCGAAGTGCAGCGCTGTCTGCTTGTTGTGAAGGAACGTCTTGAGGACGCCGTCTTGGATGATGGTGACGTCCTGGCACTCCACGCCTTCGTCGTCGACGTGGATCGCGATGCCACCGTTGCCGTCGGGCCCACGCTCGGCGTAGTCGACCAGCGTGACCTTCTCCGACGCCACGAGGTCGCCCACGTGGTCGCCGGCGACCGAGCCCGCAAGCACGATGTCGGCTTCGCACGTGTGGCCGATCGCCTCGTGGGCGAGGATGCCCGCCAGGCGACTGTCCATGATCACGTCGTGCTCGCCCGGCTTGGCGAAGACCCCCGCCGCCTTGTCCCGCAGGCGCTGGTACAGCACGTCGAGATCGGCGAAGAAGCTCGACACGTCGGTGAGGTGTTCCTGCGGGTCGCCGAAGCCGCCAAAGGCGTCATACACGTCGACCGCCGCGCCGTCGTCGCCGATGTAGCTCACGCGTACCTGCACGATCGTGCGCGGGATGTAGCTGTAGGTGAGCGCGCCGGCGGATGTGGCGAGGCCCTTCTCCATCGCGAGAAACCCGAGGTTCACGTCGATGTTGGCGAGGTCGGGGTAGGTCGCACGCATGTAGGCGTCGATGGCGCGCACGGCGTCGAGTTGCTCGGCGTCGGTGAGCGGAGGCCTGGTAGAGCGGTAATCGAAGCTGCCCGTGCCGACCTTGCCGATCGGCAGCTCGCCCTTGCGCGACGGGGCGCGGCGCTGCAGCAACGCGACGTTCGCGCTCGCCGCTTTGAGCGCCCCGGGTATCGCATCGTCGCTCTGGCTCGGGAACGACGCGAAGCCAAACGCGCCGTCCTCGTAGCTGCGCGCCGAGATCCCGCCGCGGCTCGACGCGCTGTTGACCACCACGTTGCCGCCGATCATCTGGATCGTCTTGGTGTGGTTGGTGTGCAGGCGTAGTTCTGTGTAGTGCGGCAGATGCGCTGCGTGACGTGCGAGTTGGTCGAGCAAGGCGGTTCCCCTTCGCCGAGTGGAGGAGACAGTCTGGCCTATATCGCGTCTTCCACGATTTCCTCCAGCCGCCACAGACGACGCATCTCGTCGCTGCGTTCGAGCAGATCGGCCAGCGGACCGATGTCGTCGACTCGCCCGTCGCGCATCACCACAACCTGATCGGCGAGGCGCAAGGCGGCGCGACGGTGCGAGACGGCCAGTACCGTGCGCGTGCGGTCTTGCAGGACCCGTTCCCACAGTTGGGCTTCGGTGGATACGTCGAGCGCGCTCGAGAGGTCATCACACACCAACAAATCGGCCCGACGCACGAACATGCGCGCCGCGGCAGCGCGTTGGATCTGTCCGCCCGACAGGCGCAGTCCGCGCGACCCGATCGCGCTTTGCAGGCCGTCGGCCATCTCGGCGACGTCGTCTTCGAGCACGGCGAGGCGGATCGCGTCGTCGATGTCACCCTCGACGCCGAGCAGGATGTTGTCGGCGAGTGTCTCGCTGAAGAGCTGCGGCACCTGCGGCGTGTAGGCGGCGCACGGCGGTGCGAGGAAGGTCGCGGGTTCCTCGACCGGCTTGCCGTTCCAGGTGATGACGCCGCTTGCGGGAACGAGGCCGAGCAGGCTGCGCAGCAGAGTCGACTTCCCCGAACCCACGCGACCGGTCACCACCGTGAAGGATCCGGCCTCGATGCACAGCGAGACGTCGGTGATCCCACCGCCAATCTCGCTGTGCCGGAAGCTCAGGTGGCGGACCTCGAGCGAGCGCAGCGGCTCGTGCGTGCGCGCCGGCGGCACCGCAGACGGCAGCGGCCCTCGCTCGTAGATCTCGTCGTCCTGCATCAGGTCTGCGGCGGGACGCCCCGCGAGGAGTGTGTGCATGCGCGCAAACGACACGCCGAGCTGGCGGTAGCCCGCGAGTCCGCCGCCGATATCGGCCGAGAAGTTCTGGAACACGCCGAGGAAGTAGACGAACAACGCGAGGTCGCCCACGGTGAACGTGCCCGAGCGCAGCGCCTGTCCGGCCACGATGAGCAGCGCACCGGTACCGAGGTTCACAACCCAGAACGCGCCTTTCAAGAGTTCGTCGAGCATGCGGTCACGGACCGCGGCCTGGCGACGGTGGGCGTTGAGCTCGCGAAACTTCTCGACGATGCGGTCTTGCGCATTGCCCACCTGCACGGACTGCACCGCTTCGAACACGTCGGCGATGTAGCCCGTCACCTCGGCCGTGCGAACGCGGTTGGACTGGCGGTACAACACGATGCGCGTGCGGGCCGCTTCGACGATGGCGATTACTGCGAGCAGTGGGAGAAAGACCGCAGCGGTGATTGCGGGCGAGATGCGCACCATCACGACGAAGGCGAGCGTGCCCGTGAAGAGCGATCCGAGAACGTTGTTGAACCCGATCGGGTACCAGACCACCGCTTCGGTGTCGTCGCGGAACCGGCTCACGGCTTCACCCGGCGACGACGGCAACGCCCGTCCACCCGGCAGCTGCAAGATCCGTCGCAGCAAGTTGCGTTGCAGCCGCGCGGCGTTCGCGTAGGCGAAGGCGCCGTTGGTGGACTGCAGCGTGATCCACGTGACCGCGCTCGCCACCGCACGTATCGCGAGCAACCCGATCGGCCACCACAGCCAGCCGAGGCTCGCGCCGCGACGCTGCACCGCGATGTGATCGAACACGATGCGCGCGCCGACGCCGGGCAGCAGGTTCGAGCCCCACCCCACGAACACGAACGACAGGTTGATGAGCTGGCGCCGGGGGCGGAACCGGTGCATTCGCCACGCGTAGCGCCACGAGGGCCAGAGCTCGTTCATCCGGCGGCCACGTCGAGCCCGGCGCGCAGCAGCGCGCCGAAGCGGGTTGTGTCGTCGGCCGCGAGCGCGTCGCGATTGCCGTGTTCGACGATGCGGCCGTGGTCGAGCACACACACCGTGTCGCAGCGGTCCAGGGTCCGGAGCCGGTGCGCAATCACGATGCCGGTGCGCCCGGTGAGCAGCGTGTCCACGGCGTGTTCGAGGATCGCCTCGGTTGCGGGATCGAGTCGGGAGGATGCTTCGTCGAGGATGACCACCGACGGGTTCGCAAGAAACGCGCGGCCAAAGCTCAGCAGCTGTGACTCCCCCGCCGACATGCCCGCACCGCCTTCGCTCACCACGGTGTCGAGGCCGTCGGGCAGCGCGGCGAACCACGAGCCGAGGCCGAGGTGCTCGATGGCTTCTTCGATCGCGGCGTCGGTGATCGACGCGTCGAAGAGCGTGAGGTTGTCGCGCACGCTGGCCCGCAGCACGTGCACGTCCTGGGTCACCAGCGCGACCCGCTCGCGCAGCGCGTGCCGCGTCAGCGTGCGCAGGTCGATGCCGCCTACTTCGATTGAGCCCTCGCGCACGTCGTAGAGGCGCACCAGGAGCTTGGCAAGGCTGGACTTCCCGCTGCCGGTCCGACCGACGAGGCCGATCACCTCGCCCGGCGCAACGCGCAGCGTCACGTCGTGCACGACGTTGGGGTCTGCGCCGTAGCCGAAGCCCACGTGTGCGAACTCCACCGCAAGCGGCCCGTCGGGCAACTCGGTGCGGTCGCCATCGACAACAGCGCTCGTGATCGCAAGCAGTTCGAGCACGCGGCGTCCACCCGCGATCGCCTGCTGCAACTGCTCAACCTGACGCGACACGTTCGTCAGCGGCTGCAACAGAACCTGCGTGTAGAAGTACATGGCGAACGCGGCGCCGATTGTGAGCTGGCCACGGCCGACGAGGTACGCCGGCATCGCGAACGCGACCGCGTTACCCGCAGACGCAATGGTGCTGTTTGCCGAAGATGGAATTGCGTCGACCTGGCGGGCGCGGCTCGTTGTCCACAATCGGTCGCGGGCGCGGGCGTAAAAGCCGCGCATCGTGAACGCCTCGGCGCGCGACGAGCGGATGTCTTCGGTGCCGGCTAGGCGTTCCTCGAGGAAGCCGTACAACTCAGCGCTCGCAGCGCGGGAGCGTCCCCAGGCTTTGGCCGACACCCGGCGTACGGACACGAGGATCCCGAGCGCCACGACCGCGAAGCCGGCGAGCGCACCCCCGGCCTGCGCGCTCTGCACCCACACCACCGCGATCACCCCGACCAGTAGCAGGAGGTTGCCGACGACGTTGAGCAGGAACTCCGCGAAGAACACGCTCAGCCCGTTGAGGTCGCCGTCGATGCGTTCGATCAGCGCGCCCGGCGGATTCTCGCGGTGAAACGACGGGTCAAGGCCGAGGCAGTGCGCCATGAGATCGGCGCGTAACTCGTTGGTCGTCAGCCAGCCGATCACCTCGCTGAGCCACGCCGTGATCACGCGGAAGACCTGCTGCAGCAGCACGGCGCCGAGGTACAGCGCGGTCAGCCAGCCGAGACTGGCTTCGGTTGGCGCGGTCGCACGGTCGATGAACACGCGCACGACCTGCGGCGTGGCGATCTGCAAACCAATCGAGGCGAACAACACGACGCCAAGTTGGGCCACGAGCGCGCGATGCGGCCGTAGATACGTCGCGACAAGTCGACGCCATTCCCCCCAACGCATGCGTGCATCCTGCTCGCTCAGCAGGGCGAGCGTGGCGGGATTTGTGGCGGGTCAGTCGCGCAGAGCGCGGTAGAGCTGGCCACCGGCACCGAGACCACCCCAGTGCTCGACGATCTTTCCGTCCTCGACGCGCCACATCTCGACGTGGTCGACCTCAACCTCGCGGCCCGTTGGCGCGAGACCGAACAACTCGCCGGTGTGACGCACTCGGGAGCGGCTGCGATGCACGACCAAGTCGCCCTCGGTCACGATCACGCTCGCAAGGCGTTCGAGGAACTCGAGCGCGCCGAAGAACCGTCCCTGACGCGCTCCAGTTCGGCCGAGATCGCCTTGCCACGTGTGGGACCAGTACCGCTCCGAGAAGCACTCGTCGATGACATCCATGTTCCATTCGCCGCCGGTCATGCCTTCATCGAGGAACCGCTGGACTACTTCCTTGGGTGACATCGTCGCCATGCGCGGGACTCTAGGCCCCCACCTCAGCCCGGGCAGCGAGCGAGTAGAGGCCGAAAGACCCTCCCAAACCGACACAGCGCCCTAGCGCGACTCACCACGTGGGCGCACAGTGGTCCTATGACACCGCACACCCTTCGCCTCTCGACCATGCGTGCCTCAACTGCAGCCGGTGTTCTGCTGCTGATCTGGACCGCGGCCGAACTCCTCGTTGTCCAGGAATTCAGCGGCATTCACGTGCTCTACGCGTGCATCGGAGTGGGGCTACTCATGGTGGGCTGGCTTGGCCATCCGGACCGCGCGACGAGCGACCGCATCGAACACCGTCTACAGCTCTCGATGCACGACATCGCCGACATCATCGACCCGGCCTCGTTCCCCGCATCGGCGGAACAAACCACCGGCGTCGACGAGGTACATGCGCCTGGCCATCAACACGTGCGCCAGCAGCGCCAGCAAAGGTCGTAAACCGAGTCGGCCGCCTCAGGTCCGGGAGAGGTTCGGATCGGTCGTGGACTTGCTGGCGGTCGCTTCCAACCGCTCGTCGCCTGTCAGGCGCGCCACGGCCAACACCAGGCTCTGGATCTGAATCGGCTTCGCAAGACACGCGTCCATGCCGGCGGCAGCGCAACGTTGGCGAACCTCGGGCGTGTCCGACGCGGTGAGCGCGACGATTATCGGCTGGACTCCGCCCGCGGTGCGAATGCGGCGAGTCGCTTCGTAACCATCCACCTGGGGCATTTCGCAATCCATGAGGACCAGGTCGAACCCACCCTCCGCCACAGCGGTGACCGCGGCCGCACCGTCGGTCGCGGTCGCAACGATGAAGCCCTGGCGTTCCAGGAGGGTTCGGGCGACCAGCTGGCTGACGGCGTTATCTTCGGCGAGCAGCACTCGGCGTATGCCTGCGGGATGCAAGACGCTTTCGGCCACGCCGGCGTCGAAGACGGGCTGCGCTGGCGCTGGGTCGCCGGGATCGGCCGGCAATGTGAGCCGGAAGACGCTGCCCTGACCCGCAACGCTCGTCACCGTGATCTCGCCGCCCATGCGCAGCGCGAGGTCCTGACTAATCGCCATTCCAAGCCCGGTGCCGCCGAACTTCCGGGTCGTGGACCGCTCGGCCTGTCGGAATGGTTCGAACACGTGGGCGAGCGCTTCGGGTTCCATGCCGATGCCGGAATCCTCAACTTCGAAAACCAATTGCGGCACGACGTCGTCGACGGTGCGCACCGACACCCGAACGAATCCCTTCGCCGTGAACTTCACGGCGTTTCCGATGAGATTGGTAAGGATTTGTCGAAGCCGAAGCGGGTCGAGTCGCACGAGCGCGGGGACGCTGTGGTCGACGTCGAAGGTCAACGAAATGCCCTTTGCCGTTGCAGCCAACGATTGGAGCGCCTCCACCTCGCCAAGGATCATTTTCACGTCGGTCGGAAGGCTCTCGATATCAAGCCGGCCCGCTTCAATCTTTGCTGCGTCCAACAGATCGTTGAGGATCGAGAGCAGGGACGTGGTTGAGCTCAAGGCCGCATCCACGTACCGCGATTGCAGCGGCGTCAGAGACGTTTCGCGTAGGAGTCTCGTGACCCCGAGCACGCCACTCATAGGCGTGCGGATTTCGTGGCTTACGTTGGCAAGGAAGAGCGATTTGGCCGCGGTCGCCTCCAGCGCCTTGTCACGCGCTTCGCCAAGTTCGTTCGCGTGCTGACGCCGCTCGCTGATGTCGTGCAGGAAGGCGCTGAAGGACGGTTCGCCCCGAAACGTTGACTCCCATATGTTCAATTCGATCGGAATGCGGCTTCCGTCACGGTGCTGCGCTTCGACCTCGACGCGTTGGCCGATGATCGAGGGAGCGCCGCCTGCGGACAGGTTCGCAATACCGCGGCGATGGGCGTGGTGGGACTCCTCGGGAATGATGCAATCGGTAAGGGACAGGCCCATCACCTCGTCGGCGCGCCAGCCAAAGAGCCGTTCCGCTTCTGCGTTCCACATCACGACGCGGCCTAGATGGTCGATCGCCACGAATGCGTCGGTTGTCTGGCCGAGAATTTCGTGCGTGACGCGTTCGCTCGCATCCAAATTCTTCTCGGCGTTTCGCCGAATCGACACGATGAGTTGGAGGAGCAGCCCCGTGGCGAGAAGGCCGCTAACACCGGCTCCGGCCGTCGAGGCGCTAGGCCATGGACTCGGGCTCGCCGCAGTGCGAAATGTGAACGTCCACCGCTGGCCGTACACAGCCAGGACGCGGCTAGTGACGTGACCGGCCGCGTCGCTATTACCGCCGGTCGCCATCAGGTGTTTCTTGGTCGCGGCAGACCCCTCGTACATCGAGACTTCAAAGGACCCGTCCAACATTGCGCCGGCGAGAAAGTCGCCCGCGCGAAACGGCCCGTTAGCCCAGCCCACCAGCGACGCGCGGCGCTCGGCCCGCGTCGCGGGGATGACTCCCCCGGCGTAGATCGGCGCGTACAGCACGAAGCCCGCAGGCTGGAGGGCCGGCGGCAGGTTCCGGTCCGCCGCTAGGACGAGACGGGATGTCAGCACCGGCTTTCCGGAATCGCGCGCCCGGTCCAGGGCGACGCGTGCCTGAGGGATTTGCGCGGCGTCGAAACCCCAGGAACTGGCGAACCGAGCCGCCGGCTCGTTGAAGGTGATCACCGCGTGTTCTGGCGCGGACGACACGGGCACGACTGCGAAATCCGGTACGCCGTCGCTTCGTTGGGCGCGAACAAACGCGGCAAGATCCGCCGCCGACACCCGCTGAATGAATCCGAGCCCTTGGAGCGCTTCGGCTCGGTCACCGATCGCAGCGCGCTCGTAGAAGCGACGAAATTCGGAGCGGTTTACGGCGTTCGATGCAGCAAAAAGAGCAGCGGCGTCGTTCAACACCGACGCGTAGAGATCGACTGCCGTGACAAGGCGGTCCATCGACTGCCGGATCTGTTCGTCGGCCCGATCGCGTGCCTTCGCGGCTTCGGCATTTCCGACTACGCGCACCGCCACTGCCGACGACATGACCCCGACCGCCGCTACCACCCACACGCCGATACGAAAGGCCTTCCGGCTCGGGGCGCCGCGGAAGAAAACCATCATCTGCCTATCGGCCGCGGATCACCCAACCCTGAGGCTTCGACCCAATGCGGGGCAGTGCGGTGAACCACACAGTTATTGGAGGCGGCGACCGGAATCGAACCGGTGTACAGGGATTTGCAGGAGGACTGTTCGCGTCTCAAGACGTGTTCTCGCCGCGGGATGGCTTGGGTCTAGTTGGCGTCGGCCAATAGCTGGTCGACGCGTTGATGCGACAGACGCGTGATCGCCCCGATGTCGCGCAAGCTGAAACCCTTCGCTTTCAGTGCACGCGCCGTTTCCCGTCGCCGCTTGGCGAGCTGCTCCTGCCCCGCCTCAACCGTTGCCGCCAACTCCGCAATCTCCGCCGCCGCACGACCAATGTCGGTACCGGGCACCACGACCTCGAGCTCAACGTCGGCTGCGGTGATGATCTCGCCGGTCATCAACTTGACGACCTCGACGGCATGGACCGCAATCTGTTCCAAACGCTTCGCCTGAGTAAGCCCGCCGCCTTCAACGATCCCGACCCAGTACTTGCCGTCCCACTCTGCTCGAACCTTCGTCATCGTCGAATTCCTTCCTCTAACCACTTGTCGCCAAACTCCGAAGCGAACACCCGCTGCAGGTTTCTCAACAAGCCGGCGGACTGCTCTTTGCTTCCCGCCACAATCGTGTTCGATAACCCTCCGGGCGTCTCCCACTTCTCGTGCGAACCCTCAACGGCGACCTTCACGCAACCCTTTGCCTCCAAGAGCTTGCGCACCCTCTTTGTCTCGGCCGGCTTCACCAGAATAAGTCTATGTAATAGACACAATCAAGTCTAGTGCCTAGACGGATTACGACGCAGGGCGAGTGCCATCGACTCCTTCTCGGCGCAGCCAGCCTGAGTTGGCAACAAGGGACGCGGTCCGCAGACCATCCCCTATCGCAGGCACTTATGCCGCGGTCTGCGGGCGTCCCCTCCGACTGTCGAACGGCTCTTCACCTTCCGTCAAGAGTTCTTGACAGACGAGGTTTCGTCAGGCAGTCTTGACGTCAAGAAGACCTGACGATTCGGAGATACGATGCTCGACGTGGCCCGACGTAAACCCCCGGCGATCAAACTCGAAGACCTTCCCGCATCTCTCAAGGAGTTGAAGGGCTACGACCAGATCGTCATCGAACGTGACGGCGACAACGAATCTGCCCACATCACGGGCGTCACCGATCAAACGACCTACCCCGGCGGAACGTGGAACGTGTCTATGACACTTCCAACTGACATGCAGTTGTGGCGCGACGCGATCGATCCTTTAATCGTCCTCGCCGCACTAGCTGCGGCGGCACACGAGGTCGAGACGAAGCTGACGGAACTCGCTCGTTTCTGTAAAGCCGAAGGTAAGACGTGGACTCAAGTCGGTGAAGCTCTGGGCATGTCTAAGCAAGCCGCATGGGAGCGGTTCTCGGGCGAGGACTGAACCCTGCACGCGCCCACTCGGGCGTCCCATAACCGGCTATTGGGCAGTCAATAGGACCACCCGGGGTCGCCTGCGAGCAACCTAGGTGCCAGCAACCTAGGTGCCAGCAAGGTTGGGCAGGCAGGTACGCTTGCGGTCATGACGGCCGCCCGGGAAGAACATCTCAGCGAGGCTGAGCAGGAGCGCCAAGCGGCGCTCGATCTCTCGTGGGCTAAGGCGCAGGCTGACCTCGCTGACCCTGCCCGTCGTGCGACGATCGAAGCGGCGCTAGAGAACGTCAATACGGCTGCACCGCTGCTCTCGCGAGCGGAGTTCCTGCTACTCGCCCAGCAGTAGTGGCGCTTCGCGACGCCGGCCCGTACTTCGCCTGGGTTGAGAGAGAGTCGCCAAGCGCAGCCGCCATCAAGGTCGCAAGCGAGTTCGTTGGCGGCATTGGCGATCGCCCCTGGCTTGCGCCAAGTACGCCGATTCCCGAGCTATCTGACCAGCCGCACTACGAATTGCGGTCAGCACACCTCAAGGTTGCCGATGGCACCACGGTACGGGTGTGGTTTCGTCATACCTACGCGACGGACGCTGTTGATGTGCTGGACGTCACCAGCCTCTCGTGACAACAAGGTCCTGAGAAAACACGCCTAGTCGGCAACATCATGTATGCGGCGAACGCCAACCACTGCCCCCAAACGCCGGGAACGAAACGCCTACTTGTGACTTTCGGCGCAGCGAAGCGGCGACGTCGTTGCCACAATCTGATAGATGGGTCGTCGCTGGTCAACGCTTGTAGCCATCGGGTTGTTGTTGTTGTCGGGCGCGGCCTGGTTCATCGCGACCGCGTCTCAAAGCGAGCGGCTTTCGGGCGGTGATCCCGATGGCATCCTCGTCAGGGCTCTCAAACTGGAAGCTTCAAGACTGTCGACGACGACGTCATCATTCGGGACGATCATTACTCGGCCTCCGACCGTTGATTCCTGCGACGGACGGAGCGGCACGGAAGGTTGGACTGGTGCCGCTGCGATCTTTAATACGCCCGTTGATGCAGTCCCACAGATCGAAGCGAAGGCCATAGCTCGCGGGTGGATTGAGACACTCAGGACGGCCAGCCCATACGAGTCTCGGTGGAAGAAGGAGGTCGGCGGTCGAAGCGCAACCTTGTCGCTCTTGACGGACCCAGGTGATCCTGCGTACTTCAAGGTCGCAATCACTGCGTATCCGCCAGGGCCAACGCCGCCCTGCTAGGCGCGTCCTAACGCTGCCGGGTAAGCGACGGCGGTGTGGAAACCGACCGCTGCTTACGCAACGGGCCCTCGGTGGTCGTCGAGCGCGGGCGGGACTCGATAGAGCTGATGCACTCGGGCGTTGTCGTAGACGTTGACCATTTCGCGTTGAAAGCACAGGTCGTCGATCGCTTGCAGCGCGGCGCGTCTGCTTGCCTTGTAAGCCTCGACGGCAGTCATGTCGTCTTCGTCGATGCCGTCGAGGAGCGCCTGGCAACTCGCGATCGCGACCTCTACCTTTCGGCCGTATCGACCGAGCGTGGCGGCGCGCTCGCGATTGAACTCCCATTCGATCGCCCCGAAGAAGCCTTCGGCTGCGCTGCGCTCTGCCACCGAATCAATCTACGTAGCGGAGCCGCCCTATGCCGGAACCGCGTCACTCGGATCGCAGCAACCGCAGCCGGGACTGCACCCGCCGAATCGGGCGGGGTGTGTTGGTTGGGCGAAGTTAGGTCCGGGATGATCGGGCGATGGGAACCGACACCATTTTGGTGACGTTGTACGACATCGACGCTGACGGTGGGGCCGGCTTGTCGCTACCGCGCCTAGATGAGGTGGCGGCCGCCATCGCCAACGCCGGATTCCGTTGTGTGCCGCGGTCCGAGCTATGCGAGTCGGTGTGTGATGCGCCGCGGCATCGTTTGCGTGCACGGCGGCCTCCCTCGACAGTTTCGATTTGTTGTCGGTGCTGGTCGCTTCGAGAGTGGCGGGCACGATGATCGCCCCGCACCCCGATTCGTTGACGGTGCACGTGTGCGCATACGGGCTTGCGCCGGTCGAGATTTGGGATGTGCCTGTGGCGTTGCTCGACCCGACTACGAAGGAGGATGGTCGCGCCTTGTTGGAGGAATGGGTGAAGACCACGTCGATAAATGACGACGGCCCGATGGACAGCGTGTCGACGGGTTCGGCGGTGGCGGTCGTCCACATGGCATGGGCTGGCACACTCAACGCGGACAGGTACGTATACCCCAAGGCGAAAGTCGACGAATGGGCGACCGCGGCGGCAGAGTTCCGCGCGAACTGGGATCAGTGGGTAGGTGCTCGCCGGAACCCGACAACCACGGCCTAAGACGAACCGTCCCCTACCGCGTCGCGGGCTTCTCACTCGGTGACCACACAAGCGTTTTTTTCCTGGCCGTAGAGTCATACCGTGGAAACGACGGGGGTCCGGAAGCTCAAACGGTCGGGGCAGTCTGCGCTCTGGACAGCACGGATTCTCACCCGAGACGAACACGGCATGTGGCTCGCCGCTCCAGCGGGAACCCGCGTGCGATGGGTCGAGAACCCAGCGACAGAGGAGACCATCGCCTCGCTAAACATTCTCGTCCTCATCCCGAACAGCGATTGGTGGGTCGCCTCCTGGTGGGACAACGGCGACATCACCATTGACATTTGCTCGCCTAGCTACGAGAAGGACGGCGTCTGGACCTTCGAGGGCCTCGAACTCGACCTATTCCGCACTCCATCGGGCAGCCACGGCGTAGTCGACGTGGACGAGTTTCTCGCCGCCTGCGCAGATAACAAGATTTCGCCCGAGGAACGGGAACTCGCGCTCATCGCGACCGGCGCTAGCGAACAACGACTGCGCGACAAGGTCGAACCCTTTGGCGACGTCGGCTGGCAGTACTTTTCCGAGGCGAAGGCGCTCGCAATGACACCCCTTGATCCACCCACGATCTGACGCGCGGACCGAGCGCGCCACCAGCCGCGGACTATCCCACAGCCGGTTGAAGTCGCCTCGTCAACGATCGTCAAGACGGCGCATGCAATTTCACAAGCGTACGTCGGCCACACTCGCAAGAATGTGTCTGTGCGGCACGTGCTTCTTTATGGCCCACCCGCCGCCGGAAAGCTGACAGTCGCGAAACTGCTCGCAGAGCGATACGACATGACGCTCCTCGACAACCACCTCACCTTCGACGTGGCGTTGCGCGTGTTCACATTCGGGTCACGCGAGTTCAATGACCTTGTCGAAAGTTTGCGGACCGTGCTGTTAGAGGCCACGGCGAGCGCCGGTCGAGACACGGTGTCGACGTTCGTATTTGGCCACCCGATCGATCGTCCGTACGTGGAACGTCTGCGCGAATCGGCCTCTCAGTGCGGACTTGAACTGCATCGGGTCCAGCTCTGTCCACCCACCGAGATTCTTAGTCAGCGCGTCGTCGCTCCGTCGCGCCTCGCAACCAACAAGATCCGTGACGTCGAGACCTTGCACGGACTCATCGCTGCGCACGATCTATACACACCCATCGACGAGACGGACCTCCGCATCGACAACTCGACGCTCACGCCCGACGAAGTGGTCAACAGGATCGTCCAGCACATCGGACTGTGAGTTCACGGACTTCATCCCCACCGTCCCCTACCGCCGGCGCGCCAACTGGCAAGACTGATACACGCGGATCCTGCGACGCATACCAATGCCGGCCGTCTTCGTGTTGGGTTGGCCTTTAGGCGAGCACTTGACCGGCGAGGGCCCATGTCGGCGGGTCTGCCGCCACGAGGAGCCCAACCTCATTTGAGGATGGCGAATAGGGAGCGCCGTTCGGGCGGCACGCGACGCCGCCGGCCTCCTGGACAAGGAGGGCTCCCGGTGCGTGATCCCATGGAAGGGTGCGCCAGAACAGGACGAAGTCCTCGTCTCCTTCGATGAGGGCTGGGTACTCCACAGCCGCGCAACGTCGTCCATCGGAGATAGAGGCGAATCGTCTCCTGTTGCGGTCGATGGCTGTCGATGTGTCGGGATCGAGGAACCGGGAGAGGACGGCTCCGTGAAGCTCGGCCTCGGTTGATGGTCTGGGAGCGCTCCTCAGCCTGACGCCGTCCCGATAGGCGCCCTCACCCCTCCCGGCGACGTACATGTGGCGGGTGATCGGCTGCCAGAGCCACGATGCCGTCGTCACACCCTCGGCGAGGAGGGCGACCATGACTCCCCAGTCGGTGGACCCCGCCACGAAGTTGGCTGTCCCGTCCAACGGGTCGACGAGCCACGCACGCTTCGCAGTTAACGCAGCCATGCGAAGTGGATCAACGGAGCAGATCTCCTCGCCGACCATGGGCACTCCCGGAAGGATCGAGCCGAGATGCTCCTCGAGGAGCGCTTCGGCTTCCCGATCAGCAACGGTTACGACTTCGCCGGGAGTCTTCTCTTCGACGTCGCCGTCCAGCAGCTGTGCGAATCGGGGCTCGATCGCCACGCTGCTGACCTGTCGGATCGCAGTAGCGACACGCTCCATGAGGTCACCACGGTCCATTTAAAGATCATGCCCGCTGGCGATGCACCGGGCCCCGCTTCCCGACGGACATTGTCAGCCGCGGAGCGGCCTGTCCGAGTTCGCCGGGAGCGTCGCGCTTCAGGCGTCCCCGCGGGGACCGAATGGCACTTCGTCGGCTCCTCGGCCCGCGCGGCCATGACGCGTAGCGTGGATGTATGGGACAGGCCAAACGACCCACGGCAGCAGACGCCATAGCGGCCCGACGAATCGTGCTGGAAGGGCTCGCGCGAAACGCTGAAATGCACGAGCTTGAGAACCGGTTAATCGTGCTTCATCCAAGGCACGACACGTTTCCTGGCGAGGCGTGCTCGATCTCATGGACGCGATCGACGCCGAGCGACGAGCGATCGTCGTCCTGGCCGGCTTCCAGGGTCTTCGGACTGGTGAGTCGCTGGGCTTGCGGCGTCGCGACGTGAACCTTCTGCACGCCGAAATCTCGGTGACGCGTCAATCACAGGAGCTTGAGGGTGGCCAACGGTTCATCGAGCGGACGAAGTCGGACGCTGGACGTCGTGTCCTGTCGATGCCCCGGATTGTGATCGAGGCGCTCGACCATCACCTGGCCAACTTCACAGCACCGGAGCCCGACGCGCTTCTCTTCACCGGCCCCCAACGAAGGCATCCACAGTTACGAGGGCCGCTGCGCCGCGCAACGTTGTCCGTTTCGTGGCGAGCGGCGACGAAGGCCGTCGGCGCTCCAGAAAACCTGCGGCTCCACGATCTACGACATCACGCGCTCACCGTCGCCGCTCGCATGCCCGGCATCACGATCAAAGAATTGATGGCGCGCGGTGGCCATTCGAGTCCTCGTGCCGCCCTGATTTATCAGCACGCAACGGCCGAACGCGACCGCGCAATCTCGGCATTTTTGGACGCGCAGGTCACCGACGCGGAAAACGCGCGTGGGGCTGGTGTGGGGTTGCAAGAGTTAGCACTCTCGAAAACCCCGTATTCATTGGAGGCGGCGACCGGAATCGAACCGGTGTACAGGGATTTGCAGTCCCTTGCCTAAACCACTCGGCCACGCCGCCAGTGAAGCGGTCGCATGGTACTCGGGCGTTTCCGTTGAACCGTTTTCATCGGTCTGCTGAAGTACGCCGCGCTAGCTGAAGGTCCAGCGCGTCGCGTTGAGCGGGAAGCCGTCGTCCTCGTCGACGAAGCCGAACGCTTTGACAGGGCGGATCAAGAACGCTGGGCTGTCCATCTCCGAGATGTCGATCTCCCACGTCGCGTTGTAGGCCGCGACGAACTCGTCCTTGCGTTCGGGCGGCAGTAATTCAGCGACGCCTTCCAGGATGACCGACTGCGTGCCCCGTTCGGGCACGATCGAGACCCGCGGATTGGCGGCGATATTGCGTGCCTTGCGCGAGTCACCGTCGGTCGAGAAGGCGACGCCGTCACCCAGCCACACCGCCCAGATCGGCATGAGGTGTGGCGCGCCACTCGGCCGCACCGTCGCGAGCCACCAGATCTGGCGGCCGCGTAGGCGTTCGTCGGCCCACGACCACGGCAGCAAACCCTTGCCCTCGTCGGCCGCCGCGATGCCGTAGCCAGAAGGGACGTTGGGACGCGACTGGTCAGGAGTCAGCATGTTGGAAACGGTACGCCGGGGGTGTGACGCCGAACTCGTGTGCATCTCCCAGGACAGTCCTGGGGGATGCACAAAAAGTCGGGGTGGGGAGGTTCCGTTAGGAGGCGGTGACCGTCAGCGTGCCCTTTTCGGGATCGCCGTTCGGGCACTTGGTGAGGTAGCTGCCCTCGTCGAGCTTGAGGGTGAGGGTCTTGTCCTTACCGGGGATGACGTTTTCGACTTCGCCAACGATCGAGTCGTCCTTCTTCTCGAGCACGTAGAACTCCGTCACGCTCGCGGACCCATCGTTGGTGACGTCGAAGGCGACCTTGCCGGCCTTCACCGTGATCGCACTCGGGCTACAGCCCTTGTCGGAGATGGTGACCGCAACGTGGGTCGCACCCTTTGTGTCGGACAGACCTTCGTGCTCTTCGCCTTTCTTACCGCACGCGGCCAGAGCCAACGGCACGAGAAGAGCGAAACAAGCCAAACGACGGAACACGAAATCCTCCAAGGAAAACGAATAGGGAAACGGGGATGAAGTAGACGAGCCAGCCGGTGATTTCGCTGACCGACGGCTTGGCCGTGAGGCCGAGAATGCCGGTGAAGAGCGCGGAGCCAACGGTGCCCGGCTTGATGAGCCACGACAGGTCGACCGCCTGCCCGCGACCGAAGTTGAACCAGCCCGCTTCGTAGCCCTTGTTCATGGCGAAGGCCACGAGCCCTGCGGCTACGAGCACGAGCACGAGGCCCGTCGCTTTGAAGAAGCGGGCCATGTCGATCTTGACGCCACCCTTGTAGATACCGACGCCGATGGCGACCGACACCACCAAGCCGAGGGTTGCGCCCGCGGCCGACGAGGTGCGATTGCTCGACACCTGGAAGGCCGAGACGAAGAACACTGCGGTTTCAAAGCCCTCACGGAGCACGGCCAGGAAGGCCATGATCACGAGCGCCCGGCCCGAGCCTTCGGCCAAAGCGGCCCCGGCCTGCTGCTCGAGCTTGCCCTTGAGTTCGCGGGCGTGTTTGGTCATCCACACGATCATCGAAGTGACGAAGCCGACGGCGATGAACGCGATCACCGTCTCAAGCATCTCCTGCTCCTTCTGGGGCAGCTGCTCGTTGATGAGTTCGAGCGTGACGCCCAGTGCGACGCACAGCGCCACCGCAGCACCGACGCCATACCAAACGAACTTGAGCTGACGCAGGTCGCCGCGCTGGCGCAGGAACGCCGCGATGATCCCGACGATCAAGGACGCCTCGACGCCCTCCCGCAGACCGATCACAAAGGTAGGTAGCACTAAGAGTGAATGTTAGGCATACCTAAGATGGGGTTGCAAGTCACAGGGCAGCAGGTCAGAAGGCATTAGCTTGCGGTATGGCGCCGGGCATACCACCAGTGTGTTTTCTGCGACGACGCGAGCCGCCGCCGGTCCCACCTGGGCATCTGCACTGGCATCGCACGCTCGTGGATGGCCGCCCGGCCGTCTACGGCGAGGCCGGCGAAGGCCCTCCGGTGGTGTTCTTTCACGGCTGGGGCCTCGGGCATCACGCCTACAAGCGTCCGCTTGCGCGTCTGGCCCTGCGGGGTTGCCGCGTGCTCGCTCCGGCGATGCCAGGCTTCGGCGGCACCGCCGCGCTTTCGGTCCAGGACGACATCCACGCGTTTGGTCAGTGGGCCAACGCGTTCCTCGACGCGGTGGGCGTGGATGAGCCCGCCATCGTCATGGGCCACTCCTTCGGCGGTGGCGTGTCGATCACGCTGGCGCACGACTTCCCGTCCCGCGTCAAGCAACTGATCCTCGTGAACGCCGTCGGCGGGGCGGTGTGGGGCCACGGCGACCGCGAACTGTCGGATCGCATGCTGTGGCAGTGGGGCTACGAGTTCGCCAAAGAAATGTGGCCACCGCAAAAGGGTTTCGCCGCCTTCTGGAGCGTGCGCGAAGACCTGCTCACGAACCTGCTGAACAACCCGACCGCGATGTTGAAGGCGGGCATGCTCGCGGCGCAGGCGGATCTGCGTGAGGAACTCGCCGAGCTGCGCGCCCGCCAGCTTCCCGTCGTGGTGATGTCGGGCGCGAGCGACGGCATCATCCCGCTCTCAGCCATGGACGCGATGTGCAGCGCCCTCGGAATTGAAGGGCGCGTGTTGCGGGGCAATCACTCGTGGCTGCTGACCGATCCCGACGCCTTCGACGAAGTCATGGCGAACGTGGTGGAACTCCAGTCGACCCTTGGGGGTGCGTGATGGCAACAGTGGCGCAGCTGCGAAAAGGCCTCGCGGCAACAACCGTGCCCGACGATGTGGCCAAGGCGTTGATCGCGGGCGCCTCACCGCTGTGGCTCTCGAGCGACAGCGCGCCGCTGCTCGCCGAAGACCTTGCGCTGTGTTATCCAGAATTGAACCCGGCCGAGGTACGCGCACGCGCCGTCGCGGCTGACGGCGGGTGGCGCCTCACGGTTGTCGCCCATGACCGCACGGGACTGCTCGCCGACACGGCCGAGATCCTTGCGTCGGCGGACTACTGCGTGCGCAGCGCGTCGGTCGCAACCTGGCGCAAACTGAACCTTGCGCTCCACGCGATCACCGTCTCGGGCCCAGCACCCACAGATGAAGCGCTCGATCAGATGGGCGCCGCGTTACGCGCCGCCAACGGCGGCACGCGGCCCGGCGTGAGCTTCACTCCCGTCGGACGCGCCTACGTGCAAAAGACGGGCGACGCCAACGGCGATCCGATGATCAGCGTGGTCGCTCCCGACCAGCGCGGCCTCCTCGCGGCAATCTGTCGCTGGTTCGCTGAGGCCGACGCCTCGATCGAAGCGGCGTGGATCACCGGCGAAGAAGAAGCCAACGACGTCTTCGTGGTGCGAGGCGACGTGGACGTGGCCGACCTCGAGCGCCGCTTGTCAGCGGACAACCAAGAGAACGTCCTCGAACTCGCTCGTCGCATGGGCGAAGAGTTCTTCAACAACGTTTTTCGCCGGAAATAGAGAAGCGCCCCCGAAGGGGCGCTTCTCCCTGGAGCGGTAGACCGGGCTCGAACCGGCGACCTCGACCTTGGCAAGGTCGCGCTCTACCAACTGAGCTACTACCGCAAGAGTCAACGACTCTACTTGGACTTCTTGGCGGCTTTCGAATTTGTCTTCGCCTTGACCGCCGGCTTCGCCGTGGCGTTCGCCAGCTTGAGCAGCTCGTCAAGGGCGTCGTCGAGGTAGCGCGCGATGCCCTCCACGTTCGGAACGGTCTCAGCGCAGGCCACCAGGCCGAAGTTCATGGTGTCCATGTAGGACATCACGGTGATGTTGAGCGCACCGCCGTCCATGATCGGGCCCATCGGATACATAGCCACCATGCGAGCCCCGGCCGAGTAGAGAGGGAACGGCGGACCGGGCACGTTGGAAATCGTCACGTTGAACAGGGGACGGTGGCGGTCGGCCATCTTCATGTTCGAATAAAGACGCGCGGCGCGGGCGGCCACGGCGGGTGCGGCGAACTCGGCCCAGTTGGTGAGCGTGTCGGCGCCGATCGCCTTGTCCTGCTCCTTGGCGTTCTTGGTTGCGCCGCTGATGGCGGCGAGGCGCTCGAGCGGGTCGTCAACGTCGCTAGCGAGCGACACGAGCATTGAACTTACGCGGTTACCCATCGCGCCCTGCTCGTCATCGGCGCGCACCGAGATCGGGACCATGCCGACGAGCGCGCCGTCGACCGGTTCGTTCTGGGCGTCGAAGTAGCGACGCAGCGCGCCCGAACACAGAGCCAACACGATGTCGTTGACGGTGCCGCCGAGCGCGTTCTTGACGTGCTTCACGTCGTCAAGACTCATCTGCGTGAACGCGAACTTGCGGTGCGGCGTGATCGTTGTGTTGATCGACGTCGCTGGCGCGCTGAAGGGAGCGGGCGGCGGCATGGTGTCGGGCTCGCGGTTGCGGCGACGTACGTTGAGCGCGGCTTCTGCGGTACGACGCGCGGCCTTCGCAGCGGCAAGCGGTTGACGGGCCAGGCTCTGCATCGCGTAGCCAATGAGCTCAGCGTCGGAGGGAATGCGGTCGGGCGTCCAAGTGTCGTCTGCGGGGTCGAGCCACATCGTGTCTGGTGACAGGTCGAGCAGGTTGGCCGTGAGCTCGGCGCCCGAGACGCCGTCGATCGCAGCGTGGTGGGTCTTGGTGACCGTGGCGATGTAGCCACCCTCGAGGCCCTCGATCACGTACATCTCCCACAGCGGACGGCTGCGGTGCAGGGGCCGCGCCATGACGTCGGATGCGAACTCGGCGAGTTCGGCGGCGCCACCGGGCGCGGGCAGCGCGGCGCGGCGCACGTGGTAGTCGATGTCGAAGTCGGGGTCTTCGATCCACAGCGGATGA
>JBKJQZ010000030.1:0-8325 GCA_046594835.1 Acidimicrobiales bacterium
ATCACTCGAAGACAACGCCGTCACCATCCGCGAGCGCGACACCGGCGACCAAGTCCGCGTACCGATCGAGGGTCTCGTCGAAACCGTCCGCACCAACCTCGGCTTCTAACTCCGACGCTTCCTCGCGCGTCACACCCCATCCCTAAGGTGCCCGTCAGCACCTCCCCCCAACTGCAGTTTCTGCGCCACGAAAGTCCGGTGATTCGGTTGAGGCCGCCCCCGTTTTCATCGGCCGTTCCTGGCGCCAAACCGAGGGGCAAGGCGGGCCGACGCGTAACGCGGGTAAGTCGGTGATTTCGTCGGGGTTGTCCTCAGCTAGTGCCCGAAATGCGCCGATAGGACGACGTCCATCTTCGGCAGAGGCTCCAATTCCAATGACCGCGAAAAAGAAAATTGTGAAAGCCCCGACGGCTGTCGTCTGCGACGACGACCCGATGGTGCGCCAACTCGAACGCAAGATCCTGACCAACGCGGGCTACGAGGTACTCGCGGGCTGCGGCTCCGCGGTCGAGGCGCTCCAGCTGGTCATGACCTACCGACCCGACGTGCTGCTGCTCGACCTCGGGTTGCCCGGGGCTTCAGGCGAGACGATTATTAAGCCGATCCAGACGGCCGTGCCCGAGTGCTCAGTCATTGTTGTCTCGGCCTTCGATGCGGCGCCGGCGATCGCGCAGGGCGCCATCTACGTCATCGCGAAGGGCGCGCCGACGCAGTTGCAGCAGATGCTCGAAGCGCTCGTTGCGCGGCCCAGCACTGCCGCCTGATCCCGCTGCAAGGCTTTCCTTGACGCCCGCGTAGGCTGGCGGGCCTATGGCCTACGTCTTCGCGTTCGACCACAAGCACCGCAAGCCGCCGATGTCGCTCAAGGATCTCCTTGGCGGCAAGGGCGCCAACCTCGCCGAGATGACCTCGGTACTGAACCTGCCCGTGCCCGCAGGCTTCACGATCACGACCGACGCCTGTCGCGCGTACATGCATGAAGGCTGGCCTGACGGGCTCAGCAAAGAGGTCGACAAGGCCGTCGCCAAGCTCGAGAAACAGATGGGCAAGAAGGTCGGCGACCACGCCGACCCTCTCCTCGTCTCGGTTCGTTCCGGCGCCAAGTTCTCGATGCCCGGGATGATGGACACGGTCCTGAACCTCGGCCTCAACGACGCCTCCGTTGAAGGCCTCGCCAAGCAGACCGACGATCGGTTCGCCTACGACTCCTATCGTCGCTTCATCTCGATGTATGGCCGCATCGTGCTGGGCCTTGAAGCCGAGCCGTTCGATCGCCTGCTCGACACGGCCAAGGAGTGGGACGGAGTGACGTCTGACTCCGCCGTAAGTCCCGACACGTTGCGTCGCCTGTGCGAGCGCTACAAGGACGTCGTCAAGGAGCACACCGGCAAGGCGTTCCCGCAGAGCCCCGAGGCGCAGCTGCGCGGCGCGATCGAGGCCGTATTCAAGAGTTGGGGCGGCGCCCGCGCGATCGCGTACCGCGACCGTGAGCACATCAGCCACGAACTCGGCACCGCGGTCAACGTGCAGGCGATGGTCTTCGGCAACCGCGACGACAACTCCGGTACTGGCGTGGGATTCACCCGCGACCCGGCCACTGGCGCCGCCGGCGCGTACGGCGACTTCCTCGTGAACGCGCAGGGCGAAGACGTTGTGGCCGGCATCCGCAACACCGAACCGCTCGCCGCGATGGCCACCAAGTTCCCGAAAATCCACAAGGAACTGCTCGCCATCTTTGATCGGCTCGAGAAGCACTACAAGGACATGTGCGACACCGAGTTCACGATCGACCAGGGCACGCTCTACATGCTGCAGACCCGCGTCGGGAAACGCACCGGCGCCGCCGCGCTGCGCATGGCCGTGGAGATGGTCGGCCAAAAGGGCAGCTGGAAGATCTCAAAGGAAGAGGCACTCACCCGCGTCACCGCGGAGCACCTCGACTCGGTGCTGCACGCACAGTTCGAAAAGACCGACCTTCCCGTAATCGCGACCGGCCTCGGCGCCTCCCCTGGCGCGGCCGTTGGACGTGCGTACTTCACCGCTGACGACGCGTCCACTGCGGCTGATCGCGGCGAAAAGGTCGTGCTCGTGCGCACTGAGACCTCGCCCGAGGACGTGCACGGCATGATCGTGGCCGAGGGCATTCTCACCTCGCGCGGTGGCCTCGTGAGCCACGCGGCGGTCGTGGCCCGCGGTTGGGGCAAGCCTGCGGTTGTCGGAGCCGAGGCGTTGAAGATCAGCGCGAAGTCCTTCACGGTCGGCGGCGTGACGGTCAACGAAGGCGACGTGCTGTCGATCGACGGCGCCGCCGGCACGGTCATTGTCGGCGCCGTCCCCGTGATCCAAGGTGAGCCGCCCAAGGAGTTCGCCACGTTGCTCAGTTGGGCTGACGTCGTGCGCAAGGGCAAGGTTGGCGTGCGCGCCAATGCTGATACGGGCGCCGACGCAGCGGTCGCGCGCGGTTACGGCGCCGAGGGCATCGGCCTGTGCCGCACCGAGCACATGTTCCTCGCCGAGGATCGGCTGCCGGTTGTGCGTCGCATGATCCTCGCAGTGACTCCTGAGGAAGAAGCCGCCGCGCTCGAAGAGTTGCGCAAGGCGCAGAAGGCCGACTTCATCGACATCTTCGAAGCGATGGACGGGCTGCCCGTCACGGTGCGCCTGCTCGACCCGCCGCTGCACGAGTTCCTCCCCAAGACCGAAGACCTCATGATCAAAAAGGCCACGGTCGGCCTCACGGTTGAGGAAGAGGCTCTGCTCGAAGCCGCGGAGGCGTGGCACGAGTTCAACCCGATGCTCGGTACCCGTGGCGTGCGCCTCGGTGTCGTCAAGCCCGGCCTCTACGCGATGCAGGTGCGTGCGCTAATGGAAGCGGCCGCGGAATGCGCATCGAAGGGCGGCAAGCCGGTCGTTGAAGTGATGATTCCGTTGACGGTCAGCGGCCCCGAACTCGCGCTGGCGCGTGGCTGGGTCGAAGACGCCATCAAGGCGGTCGGCGCGAAGGCTGGCCCAGAAAAATCAAAAAAGAGCAAGGGCCTTATCGACGTCACGATCGGCACCATGATCGAGACCCCGCGGGCCGCGCTTCGGGCCGACGAGATCGCGGAGCACGCCGACTTCTTCAGCTTCGGCACCAACGACCTCACGCAGATGACCTTCGGGTTCTCCCGCGACGACGTTGAGGGCCGCATGATGAACGCCTACCTCGAGCAGGGTCTCCTGCCGCGCAACCCGTTCGACACGCTCGACCAAGCCGGCGTGGGTGCGCTCGTGGTGAGCGGCGCCAAGCTCGGCCGCAAGACCAAGCCCAAGCTCAAGCTCGGCGTGTGCGGTGAGCACGGCGGCGACCCGGAGTCGATCGAGTTCTTCGTGAACCAGGCCGGTCTCGACTACGTCAGCTGCTCGCCCTTCCGCGTGCCGATCGCCCGTCTCGCGGTGGCCCAAGCCATCATCGGCGGCGGCTCCACTTCCACCGCGTAAGACTTGCGGCCATGGCCGCACGGAAGATTGGAATGCAGCCCGAAGACGTTGGGCTGCTCGTAAGCGTCGACGACCCGAGGGTCTCGCCCGACGGCGGGACGATCGCGTACGTCGTCACGACGATCGACCTCGCGGCCAACGGGTATCGCAACCGCATCTGGTTCGTCGCGACCGACGGGCTGGAGGCGCCGCGGCCCTTCACGTCGGGCGCGGCTCGGGACCGCACACCGCGCTGGTCGCCCGACGGGTCGCGCCTCGCGTTCGTTACCCATCGCGCAGACACCGGCAGCCAGCTCTTCGTGCTGCCGGTATTTGGTGGGGGCGAAGCGATCTGTCTCGCGACGCTGGCCGAAGAGATCGATGACCTCGCGTGGTCGCCCGACGGGCGCACGATTGCGTTTGGCGCGCGCGAACAGGCCGAGGAGCGCTACGGCAAGACAAAGCCCAAGGACCAGCCGCCGCGTCGCATCACCCACCTCTACTACCGCTCCGACGGCACGGGCTACGTGGTGGACCGACCGCGCCACATCTGGACCGTGCCCGCCGACGGAAGCGAAGCCGCCCGAGTCCTCACCAACGGCAAGTGGGGTGACGCCGGACTGAGCTGGTCGCCCGACGGCGCGTGGGTTGCGTTCGCGTCGGCGCGACACGACACGTGGGATCTCGACCGCGCCGTGGACCTGTGGCGCGTGAGGGCCGACGGATCCTTGCCCGCCGAGCAGCTCACTGAGACCGGCTTCAACTTCGGCCGCCCGTCGTACTCGCCCGACGGTGAAGACATCGCGTTCGTGGGAGCGCCCCTCGGCGTGCTGCCCGCCAACGGGCAGATCGGGGTGCTCGAGGTTGGAACGGGCGACGTCACGCTGCTCACGATCGGCCTCGACCGCCACTGCCTTCCCTACCTGTTCGGCGCGCGCGAGCCGGCGTGGGACGGCGACTACCTGTGGTTCTACGCCGACGATCGCGGCAACGTACCGCTGTATCGCGTGCACGCGGACCCGGACGTGGACGACCCGCCCGGGCCCGAGCTAATGGTCGACGGGGACCGGATCGTGACGGGCTTCGACGTGCGCAACGGTGTCGCTGCGTTCGCGTGGATGACGCCTACGACCCAGGCCGAACTGTCCGTGCTCGTTGACGGCGTCGAGAAGCAACTGACCGATCACGGGTCGCGCCTCACGACACTGCGCCAGATCCAGGAACCCGAGGCCTACACCGCAATCTCGAAGGACAAGACCAAGGTGCCGTGCTGGGTGATCCCACCCGTCGGCGCTAAGCCGGGCAAGAAGTACCCGGCGCTGCTGCACATCCACGGCGGTCCGTTCACGCAGTACGCGAACAAGCTCTTCGACGAATTCCAGGTCGCGGCTGGAGCGGGCTACGCGGTGATCTACTGCAACCCTCGTGGTTCCGCCGGCTATGGCGAACGATGGGGACGCGCCGTGCGCGGCCCAAACGCGGCCGTCGAACCCGGTACCGGTTGGGGCAGCGTCGACTACGACGACGTGATGGCTGCGATCGACGGCGCGCTCAAGCAGTTCGACTTCATCGACAAGGATCGACTCGGCGTCCTCGGCGGTTCGTACGGCGGCTACATGACGTCGTGGATCGTGAGCCACAGCCACCGGTTCAAGGCCGCGATCTCTGAGCGCTCGGCGAACAACCTCGCGCTGATGGAAGGCAACTCCGACATCGCGACGGCGTTCTTCGGCTACCACGGAAAATCCGTGGCCGATGACCGCGACGAATACATCCGCCAGTCGCCCACGACCTACCTCGACCAGATCAAAACGCCGCTACTGATCCTGCATTCCGAGGACGACCTGCGCTGTCCGATCGCGCAGGCCGAGGAACTGTTCGCTGGATTGCGTTGGCTCGGCCGTGAGGTAGAGATGGTGCGGTTCCCCGGTGAGAGCCACGAGATGTCGCGCTCGGGAGCGCCGTTGCACCGCCAGCAACGCTTCGAGATCGTCCTCGAATGGTTCGACCGGTTCTTGAAGTAACACCTTCCCGGTAGCGTGCGCCCGTGGGCATCCTGGCCGAAGACGTCGCGCGAGTGCGCGAGGCGACTGACTTCGTAGCGGTCGCGTCTGAGCGGATGTCGGTCAAACAGGTCGGCACGCGATGGACGGGTCTGTGCCCCTTCCACGCCGAGAAGTCGCCCTCGTTTTCAATCAACGCCCAGGACAAATTGTTTTACTGCTTTGGCTGCGGCGCGAAGGGTGACGTCATCACGTTCGTGCGCGAAACCGAGCACCTCGACTTCGCTGGCGCAGTTGAAAAGCTGGCGAGTCTTGCCGGGATCCAGCTTCGCTACGACGAGAACACGGGCCAAGGTGAGAACCGCAAGCGTCGCGACGCGTTGTATGCCGCCATGGAGAAGGCGGTCGAGTGGTACCACGATCAGCTACTGACAAGTCCCGATGCGCGACCTGCCCGTGACTACCTTCGGGAACGGGGTTACAACGGCGAAATCGCTCGTCAATTCAAGATCGGTTGGGCGCCCGACGATTGGGACCAACTCGCCCGTCACCTGAAGCTGAACGACAAGGATCTTGCTGACACTGGACTCGGCTTCGTGAACAAGCGCGGGCGGCAGCAGGACAGTTTCCGAGCGCGTGTGATGTTCCCGATTATCGACACGAGCAATCGCCCCGTTGCCTTCGGTGGTCGCATCCTGCCGGGTTCACCCGATCCCGCGAAGTACAAGAACTCGTCCGAGACCGCGATCTATTCAAAGCGTCGCGTCCTCTACGGACTGAACTGGGCAAAAGAAGACGCAGTGCGCAGCGGTGAGGTAGTTGTGTGCGAGGGCTACACCGACGTGATCGCGTTCGCCCAGGCGGGCGCGCCCCGTGCCGTTGCGACCTGTGGCACCGCGGTCACGGACGAACACCTGCGCGTGCTGCGTACGTTCGCGCCGCGCATCGTCTTGGCGTACGACGCTGACGCTGCGGGCCAGGCCGCGGCGGAGCGGTTTTACGCGTGGGAACGTGACCTCGACCTTTCGCTCCATGTCCTCGCGCTTCCGAAGGGTGCGGATCCAGCGGATCTCGCGCGTCGAGATCCCGCCGCGTTGCTTGCGGCGTTGTCGAAAGCGAAACGTTTTCTGGACTTCCATGTCGATCGCGCGATCTCAGTGCACGATCTCCGCAGCCCTGAAGGCCGCGCCAAGGCGGCAGAGGCAGCGTTGGAAGTAGTCGCCGAGCATCCCATTGATCTGGTCCGTGAGCAGTACATCGGTGAAGTGGCGGCACGGGTGGATATCCCTGCGGAGCAACTACTGCGAAGCGTTGGACGCCGCGGTCAGAAGGTGAGCGTTGCGCCGGTCAATTCACGGGTCGTAGCGCGTCGCCACGACGGCCCCGAGACCGAGGCGCTCAAGGTGGCGATTCATCAGCCCGACGCGGTTGAAGGCCGTCTGCACGAAGCGCTCTTCACCGACCCCGCGCACCGCGACGCGTTTCTCGCGATCGCAACGGGGGACCCCCTCACCGAAGCGATCGATGCCGCGCCACCCGACGCCTCGGCCCTGCTCAGTCGCCTCGCCGTAGAAGACGCCGACGCCGACCCGACCGATGTGCTGGCGGGCCTCGCGCGGGTTGCGGCTGATGCCGCAGTGCTGCGGCTTACGAAGCAGGTGCGAGACGGCGGCGATAGCGATTCGCTGGCGGCGACGATCTCGTGGTTGAAAAACACCCAGGAACAACTCGCCGATGAGCAACTCTGTTCGGAGGCCACCGAGGCATTGGTAGCGTGGCTAGCGCACGAGTCCGAGGCCGAAGGGGGGACAAAATGAGCGACGCGCAACCGTTGGAGCCCTCCGTCCCCGCACTACCCGACAACGAGTTGGAAGAACTCCTCGCACTGGGGCGCGTGAAGGGCACTCTTTCGGCCGACGAAGCGGTCACCGTTTTCAAAGACGTAGAGCTCACACCCGAATTGATCAACACGATCGTCGAGCGGGTCACCGCCGAAGGCATCGCCTACGAAGACATCGACGTGGAAGATCGGGCGGCGGCTCAAGACGTTCTGGTTGAAGAGTCGGTCGATCCGCCGACCGCCGAGACCGCCGTCGTCACCCCGTTGCGCGCCACCGAGACGAAGGCCGCGGTCAAGAAGCCGAAAGCCCCCCGGGGTCGAAACGACGCCGTTCCTTACGACGACGGTCGTGGAGGAGCGGGTGATCCCGTCCGCATGTACCTGAAGGAGATCGGCAAGTTCCCGCTGATCACCGGCGAGGAAGAAGTGCGGCTCGCACAGCGGATCGAAGCGGGCCTTGCCGCCGTGGCGCAGATCGCCGAGCTCATCGAGCTGCACGGTGAACCGTTGCCCCCCGATATAGGTCGTCCGCTGGCGCGCACCGTGGCCGATGGGCTGATCGCGAAGAACCAACTTACCAACGCGAACTTGCGTCTGGTTGTCTCGATTGCCAAGCGTTACCGCAAGGGCGCGATGCACTTCCTGGACCTGATCCAGGAAGGCAACATCGGCTTGATGCGGGCCGTCGACAAGTTCGACTGGACCAAAGGCTTCAAGTTCTCCACCTACGCCACGTGGTGGATCCGTCAGTCGATCACACGTGCGATCGCCGATCAGGGCCGCACCATTCGCATCCCGGTCCACATGGTCGAGACGATCAACAAGGTCCTACGGGTGCAGCGTTCGATGTTGCAAGAGCTTGGCCGCGAGCCGACAATCGAAGAACTCTCGTTAAAGCTCGAGGACATGTCGCCCGAGAAGGTGCGCGACATCCTCAAGATCAACCAGGACACGGTCTCGCTCGAGCAGCCCGTTGGTGACGAGGACGACTTCTCGCTGTCAGACACGATTTCTGACGACAGC
>JBKJQZ010000049.1:0-4497 GCA_046594835.1 Acidimicrobiales bacterium
CTAGTCTCGTGAGCTTCTCGGGATTGCGGACCACGAAGATGTGGCTAATCCGTCCGTCGATCACGACGAGGCTAATCGCGGTGTCGAGCGCACCGTCGACGTCGAGCCGCAACGCCGGGCCGCCGTTGAGGCGCGTCGGCGCGAGCACGGCGCCGGCCGGCACCTTGCGCTGAAAGCCGGACAACGCTTTGCCGATGGTCGCGGCCCCTACGAGCGGGATTCGGATCGCGGAAGCGATGCCGCCGCCGTCGGCGATCAGGACCACGTCGGGGGCGAGGACGTCGAGCAGGCTCTGCATGTCGCCGGTGTGCAGAGCGGCCATGAAGCGCTCCACGACCACGTCCTGTTTGGCTCGGTCTACCTCCCACCGGGGGCGGCGAGCCAACACGCGCGCGCGCGCTCTGTGGGCGATCTGGCGTACGGCCGACTGCGTCCTGTTCACGGCGAGTGCGATCTCGTCGTAGGAGACGTCGAACGCTTCGCGCAGCACGAACACCGCCCGCTCGACCGGCGTCAGCGTCTCGAGCACGACGAGCAGCGCCATGGAAATGCTTTCGGCGAGCTCGACGTCCTGGGACACGTCGGGACCGGTGAGCAGCGGCTCGGGCAGCCACTCCCCCACGTAGTCCTCTCGCCTACGCGCAAGCGTGCGCAACCGGTTGAGAGCCTGCCGGGTGACGATCCGGACCAGGTAGGCGCGCGGGTCCCGCACATCGGCCTGACCGTCGCCGAGGTCAGCCCAGCGCAGCCAGGTCTCCTGCACCACGTCTTCAGCATCCGTGGCGGAGCCGAGGATCTCGTAGGCGATGGTGAACAGCAGGCTTCGATGCGCAACGTAGGGATCGATGATCCGGTCGCAAGCCCGGTTGATGGACGACTCGCCGGTCATGCAGACCAAGCCACACTCGGCCGCTCGGCCATCGGCGCCAAGCCGCAGGAGACGGCGAAGCCCTCGGACTCGAGGCCGAGGGCGGTGTTCGTCCGAGCCGTCAGGTTGGCGAACCCGATCACACCCGTCAGCTCGATCAGCGCCGCGGGCCCGAGTCTGTCGAGTAATCCGGCGACCATCTCGTCAGTCACCTTTGGCGGCGTCTGGCTCATCGCCTCGGCGTAGCTCAGTACGTCGCGCTCCAGCGGAGTGAATACGTTCGATTCCCGCCACCGCGGAATCTGCCGTGCCTTCTCCATGTCCAGATGCTTGTTGTGAGCCATAAAATAGTTGAAGTCGAGACACCACGTACACCCAATCAGCGAGGCGACTGCCATGTGAGCGAACGACTTCAGGCTCTCCTCGCACTCAGTGAACTTCTGAACCTTTTGGCCAAAGCTCATACTGGCCCGCAGCGCCGGGACGTGGTGCCACATCACCCCGAGGGACTCGGGTACGCGACCAAGCATCCGGCGGGCGACCATCTTGACCACGGCGCCGTACAGCCCGGTCATCTCCTTCGGGGGAATCCTCGTGTGCATGTCCTGCTCCTATTTTCGGTCGTCGTCGGTGTGTGCGACGACCTCACCATGAAGACACCGACGGGGCAGCCGTTGTGACAGACGATGCCGATATTTCGCGCCAGCCGCGAGGAAGGCCGAGCTCGGGGTGTCCACCGCACCCGTCGGCAGGCGTTGGTGCAGCGCACCGCCCTTGTGCGTCTAGGAATGCGGGAGCCGACAGCAACCGCAACGCAGTCAGCCCGACGACGCGTTCGGCCATCAGGCCTCGTCGGGCGCCGAGGTGCCCAGGAAGAAATTGCGGCCATCGGCGAAGGTTACTTCGCGTCCGTTGGCGATCGGCCGCATCGGTCCGGTTTCGACACGCCATGTGACGACCATCCCGCCCTCGCCTTTCACGTCCAGGACTGTTCTGAGCGTATTCCGCGGTGAACGCATGGAGCGCCAAGGCTACCCCTGCCGACAACGGTCCGACGACCACGGTGATGTCCTGCGATGCCCAGAGGCGCCTGCCAGCGGTTGCCTTCGGGAAGCGGCGGGGTCTTGAAGCCCGCAGACCGCGGCGAGCGGCCACTGTCGTGCGTGTTCCCCCAAACCTCGGCCTGCGGTGGATCGAACGTCACCGCGACACCGGGTCCGCGATTGACGAAGAACGAGAGACGCAGACCGGTTTCAACACGGGCGCCTTGTTACCGACAATGTCGGGCGTTGTGCTGAGGCCACCGCCCGTGCCGTCATTCGACATCATCGAGGTGTCATCCAGCACGTAATCCGGTCTCAAAGAGCCGCGGGAAAAAGTTGGTCGGCTGTGCCTGACCGGCGCCGCCAGGTTGTATGTTGTTGTCCGGCCCGACTGGAACCGACACTTGATCATTCCAGTCATGGTTCATGTACCCGAACAGCAGGTCGTACGAGGACGATAGCAAGCATTAGCAGGGGGCGCGTGACGGAATCTCCCGTTATCCGACGCGCCTTGGCCATCACCAGCTCGACAGCGCAGGTTGCGGCGGGCGTCTGAGTGCTGATTCTCACGACTCGGGCGCTACGTCGGGCGCCACGGACTGAACCAAAGCGTCCCACCCCGTCCGCGGCACCAGCACCGCCAGTCGCTCCAGTAGTTCCACCGGGTCGAACACGGCCTGCGTCGTGCCGTCACGCCAGGGATGGCGCACGTGTCAATAATCACGGTGACGCGACCCCCACTTATCAGGTGAACGTCCCCCTCGTGGTTATTCGGTGGCGGCCGTGACCGCGCTCTTCGACTTCAGGAGGCCGGCTTTTTTCTTCTCCTTAAGGCGATAACGCCTCGGATGTTGACCGTGTTCGAGTGGTGCAGCAGGCGGTCGAGGATAGCCGAGGCGATGACCGGGTTGCCGAACACCTCGCCCCACGATCGTGATGTAGCCGATCTCAGCGAAGATGAGCAGATAGTCCGGCAGCAGAAGGCCATGCACGCCGGGATGATACAGATGCACGGTCAGATGATGAAGCCGGTGGACGGTCCCAGATAGGCGGGTGATGATCTGCGTCGGGATGGGCAGACGTCACGGCGCTCTCGAGGCTGGTGGTAACATGCGCCCGTGAACCGCGACGATGTCCTCCAGTTTGCCCGTCGCGACTGGTCCGCTCTGGCCGAGTCGAAGTCGCGCTTCTGGCACGACCTCAAGTCCCGCCGCTCGGCCGGCGAGGTGCTGGCGATCGCGGACCAACTCCGCCAACAGGCGCGGCAGCTCCGGCCCGACTGGCCGACACTCGACGCGCGACTCAACGATCTTGCCGTCCACCTGCGCGTAGCCGAGGCCCTGCGTGCCGTCTCCCGCCGGCCCCGCTGAACTCCTGGCCGACCTCGCGTCGGCATTCGACAGCGTGCACCCGGCGTCCTCGACATCGACCGGATCCTGGAGACGCTGACGCTGCTCGACCAGGCACCTGGCCAGAGCGACTTGCGATCGGCATTCGAGAACGAACGCCGCCAGACCGGACGCGCGCGCCATCCGCGATGAAGCTCCGGGCCGGGGAATGTCGTGGAAATCGTCGACATCGAGCGTCCAGAGGTGCGCAGCCCGCGTCAGGCCGCAGGCCGCGATCGCCAGGTCGAGTTCCCGTCCGCGGTCGGCGCCCCGCCCGGTACAGGTCGGCGGCCACTTTCGCCTCGGGCTCGCCGAAGGTCGTCACAACGGTCTCTCCCAGGAGCGCCGCCTCGAGTGCCAGTTCATCGTCGCGTCTGGGCCATCGACGCCACTCGTACAGCACGAGCGACGACACGCCCACCCGAATCCCGTCCGCAACAACGGCACGCAGGGCTGGCAGCGTACGTCGAGGCCCGGTCAAGGCATCGATCAGAATGCAGGTGTCCAGATGAATCACGCGGAGCGGCGTCCACCACCGCGCCGTGCCCCGATGAACCTCGGCCAGCTCGCGGTCCACCGCCGCGCGCGGACGCGTCGGCGGCAGTTTCGACGTGGCATCGATCGCACGCAACATGCGTCGACGCTCGTCTTCGCTCAGTCGGCCGGCCCTGGCGTCAAACTCGCGAATGGCTTCGCGCACGACGGCGCTACGCGCCATGCCCAGCCGCTGCGCCGCCTGCTCGAGTGAGGCCACCGTCGCGTCATCGAGCGTGAAGGTCATCTTGACCATGTGGCCGGCCACATTGCCCTCCCCGATATGGTTCACCGGCACACTCACCTCGCCGAGGAACTGCGCCAGCTCGTGAATCACGGCCAGGGTCTCGGTCCGCCGCAGCCGCGTCTCCCGCGCTACCTGGTGCCGGTGAAGAACTCCAGCATTTCTGGGTTCACCAGCTCATGGTGCGTCGCGAACAGGCCGTGTGACAGCCCCGGATAGATCTTCAGCGTCGCACCCGTGACCAGCGTGGACGCAAGCAGCGCCGAGGCGCCGATCGGGACGATCTGGTCGTCGTCGCCGTGGATGATCAGTGTCGGCAGGTCGAATCGTTTCAGGTCCTCTGTCAGGTCGGTTTCGGAGAAGGCCTTGATGCAGTCGTAGGTGGCTTTGACCCCAGCCATCATGCCTTGCCGCCACCAG
>JBKJQZ010000176.1:0-7407 GCA_046594835.1 Acidimicrobiales bacterium
CAGCCACGATCTGGGTTGCCGCCGCCGCTTCGATGGCGTCGAGCACGGCGCCGTCGTCGCGCTCAGCGACGCGGGCCAACAGACCCAGATCAAAGTCGCGGCCTATGACCGACGCCACCGTCAGGACCTGATGCACGTCGTCGCCGAGCCGGCGCACCCGCTGGCCGACCACCTCGCGGACGCTTTCGGGCAGGCCGACCGAGGAGAGGTCCACCGGCGCGACCCACCGCCCGGCCTCCTCGCGGATGGCGCCCGTCGCCGCCAGGTGCAGGAGCATCTCGGCGGTGAAGAAGGGGTTACCTCCGGTTTCGCGCCGCACGGCCTGGGCCATCTCGATGCCTTCATCGTCCATCTCGTGGCCGGCCAGGGCCTCGACAAGCGCGACCACACCGTTGTCGTCGAGGCCGTCGACCGCGATCCGTTCCACGGCGGGATCGGGTCGCATGGCGGCAAGCGCCTCGGTCAAGGGGTGCGTCGGGGTGAGGTCACTGTCACGATAGGTGCCAACGACGAGCACCTCGGCTCGGCCGAGCGTCGCAACGAGGTGGCGAACCAGCAGCACTGTGGGCTTGTCCGCCCAATGGAGATCGTCGAGCACCAGCACCACCGGCACCGCCGCCGCCATGCCCGCCAACACCGCGGTGATGGCCCCGAACAGCAGGTAGCGCTCAGCATCGGCGTCGGTCGAGGGCGGCTCGGCTAGGCCGGGGATGCGGTCGCGGATCTGGGGCAGGAGCCGTGACAGCTCGCTCAGATGCCGTACGTCGATGGCGGCCAACGCGGGCTCGGGCGCATCGGAGACCCAGCCGCGGAGTGCTTCCAGGAACGGCTGGTAGGGCACGCCCAGGTCCTCGTCGCAGCGTCCGTACAACACGGTGGCCCCATCGCCGTGGACGCGCTGGGCCAACTCCGCGGCCAGCGTGGTCTTGCCGATGCCGGGCTCACCTGAGAGCAGAACAACGCGATGACCCTCGCCGGCGAACGCCGCTTTCGACGCGACGACTAGGTGCTCGAGTTCGGACACCCGACCGACCACACCCGTTGCCGGCCTCGAACTGAGTCGGCCGGGGAGCGGCACCTGGGCGACGGCCTTGAGGGGTGCCCACCAGAGTTCGCATGCCTCTACCGGATCAGGCAGTCCCTTCAGCGCAACAGCCCCGAGCGCGGTGAAGCGGTGGCCCGTCCGCCGAGCGACCAGGCTCACCATCTCGGTGGTGACGATCTGCCCGCCGGCGGCCGTCGCACACAGACGGGACGCCTCCACGACCGGTTCACCGAAGAGTTCACCGTCCTCGTCGGTCGCGTCACCGCTGGACAACCCGATTCGCACCCCCAATGAATCGGTTGTCTCGCGGTTGTGGTGCTCGATGCACTGCTGCATCGCGACGGCACCGTCAAGCGCCCCCGCAAGGCTCGGGTACACCACCATCAGCCCATCGCCGAGATGCTTCACCTCCGACCCGCGCGTCGCCGCGACTGCGTCGCGCAGCAACCCGAAATGGATCGAACGAACCTCCTCGGCCGCCACCGGACCCAGACGGACGACCAACTCCGTGAAGCCGACAAGGTCGGTGAACACCACCGAGGCCGTGACCGTCCTCGTTGACGACAAGTCAGAAGTCCGTCTACCCGACATCGTCAACCTCCCTCGGCGCAGGCTAGACCGCGAGTCCGGAGGTTCCCACGACGCGGACCCGGAGAGTTGGCCATCGTGGTCAACCAAGGAGTCGAACGTGGCGCTGATCGCGTCGGATCAGACACGTAAGCAGGCGTCGGTCGAACGTCGTCAAAACCGCGCGGTGCCGGACGGCGAGGTTCACGAGGTGCAAGTCCGTGATCTGCCGGAAGCCCGAGAGACCCGACAACTCGATGGACGGATCTGCGAGGGACGAGTCGTCCTCAATGAACTCGGCACGACTATCGGAACGAACGCTCCGAAGCGACTCCAGCGCGACGGCGGGCGCTATCTCTACTCCGGCGACGGCTGGGTTGAGCGCGAGGCGGAGAAAGCCCGCTTCGGTGATGGGCGTTGTTGCGTAACGCGCAACGCTTGTGAACCAGTCGCTCGCAAGCGCGTGGTGCACGTGGTCGGGGTGAAGCAGTGACACAAGCACGTTGACGTCGGGCAACTCGATCGCGCTAGTCCTCTTCGAGGGCATCTGCGACCATCTCCGGCGTGATCACATGGCCTCTAACGCTTGGCAGGAGCACGAGTCCGGTGCGCGTTGGTTTGCGAGTCGGTTCCTCAGCTTTTAGTCCAGCGAGCATCAGTTCCGAAGCTGCCGCTCCAATCGTGATGCCCTTGGCGCGTGACCGCGCCCGAGCCGCCACCACGGCGCGTTCATCAAGATCGAGCGTCGTCCGCATGACCTCAGGATATCGCATCACGCATCACGCATCAGTTTGCAGGGTGAGCGCGGCGCGCCCAACCACATCCACCCGAGCGCGTCACGCTGGTCGGTCGAGAAGTCGCTGCCATTCGCGGCGGGTTGCTCGTTCGGAGCACCGAACTGCACGACCGCGACAAGAGCCGAGTAGTCCATGCCTACGGCAAGAGCGCGTCCGGCGGGAGCGCGACGATGCCGCTCGCTCCGATCGCCTCGAGGTCGCGCAGCCGTCGGAAGAGTTCGGCGGCCTCCACTACGAGGTGAACGGCCACGAGATCGTCTCGACCTGCGAGGGGAAGAACCGTGGGTGCAGCGAGACCTGGAAACAGCTTGGTCAACTCGCCGAGGGCTGTCGGCGGCAGATGCAGCATCACGTACCGACGCTTGCGGGCGTTGAGTGCGGCGGAGAGTCGCTTCGTTAGGTCCGCAAGCTGGCCTGTCGCACTGACGAACTCGCCCTGGCAGGGCGCGAGTACGTCGAGGACTCTGAGCCGGTTCTGGGCGAGGCTCGTTCCGGTTTCGCGAAGGTCGACGACGGCGTCGGCGAGCCCGGCCGCACACACGCCTTCGAGAGCTCCACCCATCGGCACGACCTGCACTTCAACTCCGGCTGCGCTGAACCACCCACGCGTTGTGTTTGGGAGATGCGTTGCGACGGTTGCCCCGGCCAGGTCTCGCGCGTGCGTCCGGCCGTCGCCATCTCGACTCGCCACGACGAGATCACTCTTCGCAACGTCAAGTGGCGTGCGTTCAACGTGCTCGAGGTTCTCCTCCATGACGATGTCGGTCGAGATGAACGCGCCGTCGAGCCGACCCGCAGCAAGCCACGCGCCGGCGTCGCGCGGGCGCATCTCGATGAACTCGACCTCCTCGACATTCGCGACTGCGCCCGAACCACGAAACCCGGACGTCGCGTAGCCCGCGTGGTCAAGGAGTTGGAGTACGGCGTCGCGCAGTCGACCGCGCGAGGGCACTGCGACCCTCGGATTCATTCGCTTCGTCCTCGCAGAACGCTTTCAACCTGGTCGAGTGTCACGCCAACCGAAGTAAGGCCGACCAGAACGTGGAAGATGAGGTCTGCACATTCCTCAGCGGTCCGCGCTGCATGCACCGTGTCGCGACCGAGTTCGAGGCAAAGCTCGAACGCTTCTTCCATGATCTTGCGCTGGATCAGTTCTGGATCGGCAAACAGTTGCGCCGAGTACGAACCTTCCGGCGGATGCGCGAGCCGGGACTGCAGCAGGCTCTGGAGTTCCTCGAGGGTCTGATTCATGAGGCGGTCATGATTGCCGTTCGGTCATGGGTACGCAGCTGAATTGAATCGGATCGCTTGCGGGATCACCATCGGCAACAGCACGACTCGGGCTGTGCCCGTCAGTACGGCGGAGCGAGGCCGGCGAACATCGGAAAGTGTTTGACATTTGTGGTCAGTAGCTCGGCATCGAGCAGCAGCGCGGTTGCGGCGATGCAGTAGTCAACGGCGCCGATACCACGATTGGCTGGCCCGTGACGCCGGGCGAGCGCGGCCGCCTTCTCCAGAATCGGGTCGTCGACCGGCCACCATTCGACGGCGTCAAGCATGCGGTTCGTGCGCCGCTCTTCACCCCGGCGGATACCGGCCTGGATCTCAAGGCGACACAAGACGCTCGACGCAAGAAGGCAGTCCGTTTCGAGCGCCACTGCGAGAACCTCGGTAGCGACATCCAGCCCGCGAAGGTGATCCACCAGTACCGATGTGTCGACTACCAGCACATCGCTCACGAGCGGCGCCGGCTCCGTTCGACAAATGCGGCGCCGTCCTCACGACGGCCTTTCCACACGCCCGCCGATGCCCGGAGCGCGACCAGCCGAGCGTCGGAACTTCTCGCGCCACCGCGGGCCGACTCGGCGACAGATCGACGCACCAACTCAGCGATGCTGGCGCCGGTTTCGGCCGACTGGCTTCGCAACCACGCATACTGCTCGTCGTCGAGGGTCACCTGCAGCCGATGGCTCATGACGTTATCTTACACCAGGTGATGTAAGACGCTAACGAAGCGCTAGGGGCTGCAGACGGGAGCCGCCACGGGCGTGATCGTCTTTTCCCATACGGCGTAGCCGTCGTCACTCGGGTGGTACTTATCCGCCGCGAACAGTTTTCCGGGGTCGGCGCGGAACGCCGCCGACGTGCCCTTGAACAGGTCGACGTAACGCGTGCCTAAGTCGCGGGCGACCGTCTTCACGCGTGCATCGAGGCGACGCGAGCGAAACCCGGCGATCGCTCGCAGCGGCTGGGCGAGGCGGCGCGGCGAACCCATGTCCGGCACGCCGAGCAAAACGATGTGATCAGCGGGGATGTCGGCCGCGACAAGTGTGTCGACGATCGTGCGATACCCACGCTCGAACTTGGCGGCCGACACCATGTGAATCGTGTCGTTGGCTCCAACGCTGATGAACACGAGATCCGCCCCGACGTCTTTGGCGACGGGCAGCTGATCACGCACGAGATCGGTTACCTGGTCGCCGGAGTGGGCGATCACGCGTGTATGCACCGTCACCCCGCACGCTTCGCTGAGCGACTCCCCCACGCGCGACGACGCGGCGTAGCGCGCCGCGCTGGTCCCGACCGCCGCCGCGGTTGAGTCGCCGAGCCAGAGCACGCGCAGGTCGCCCGTCGAGCGGGCAGGGGCGGACACGAGACTCAACGTGGCGACGTCGGGATTTTCGAGCGTGACGCCGCGTTTCGCGAGCATCGCCTCAGTCCCGAGTACGACGACCGGTACGAGCACGACGACGGCAAGGATGATCAACACGCGACGAAACACTTAGGTACTACGGCGCAGTGGGGTTGGTCGTACCAAGCAGCGACGCGGCGTCGCCAATATCGGAGTCGGCGGGCAAACTGATCGCGGGCGCTTTGCCGAAGTCGTACAGGTCGAGCTTCACGGTCGTAGTCGTCTTCGCAGTTCCCTCGCCGCTCGAGACCGCGTACTGCACGCGCCGGACGCGGCCGTCGTTGTCGAGCCATACGTCGACGGGGTACCCGTCCACGCCGAACACCTCTTGCGCGGCCCGCAGCTCTTCGCGTCGCGCTGCGGGTGCGGCGGCGATCGCCTTCTCACTTAGATCGACACGACCGCGCAGGTGCGTTGTATCGGTGCCACGGATTTTCTCGGACCCGATCTTCTTCAGTCCGGGCAGGTTGGCGCCGAGCGCGTCGAGGGTTGTGCGGGGATCGACCTGCCTGCGGATCGAGTTCAGGAACTGACCCGAACCCGCCGCGCTGGCCCTGTCGATGTCAGCCTGCGTGAGCCGGATCCACGACGGATCGGTGGGCTGGTTCCTCTGGGGGACTTTGACGAATACATCGGTGGGCGTGATGAGCATGTTTGCGCCCGAACCGAGCGACGTCTGAAGCTTGAAGCGGCCTCGCTGCGACACGAAATCGTAGGAACCGGTCCCCGACAGCAGCTTGGCGCTCGTCGCGCTCGTAGCCGTGAGCGCGAGGCGAACCGTCTTGGCCTCCGCCGTGCGCGCCGACGCCGAGACCATGGCCGCCTTCGGGTCCTTGGTCGCGAGGTCGCTTGACTTGGCGTCGCCACCGCAGGCCGATGCAACAAGCGCGAGCGCTGCCGCGCAAACAACCAAAACCCGTGGGGACCGCATGCGGTCAGGGTAGTGAGCGTGCGGGGCGGATCACACGGTCTGCAACGATGCACCTATGGCGAAGAACGTCCTCGGCACCGAACTTGAATCCTGTTCGTACGATCCACTCACCGGCTTCTATCGAAACGGGTGCTGCGACACGGGCTCCGAAGACGTCGGTCTCCACACCGTCTGCATCGAGGCGACCGCGGAGTTTTTGACGTTCAGCGCCTCGGTGGGCAATGACCTGTCGACGCCCATGCCGCAGTACAGCTTCGCCGGGGTGAAGCCGGGCGACCGCTGGTGCCTTTGCGCCGCTCGTTGGCAGGAGGCCTTCGAAGCTGGCTTCGCGCCACCCGTCATCCTTGCGGCCACGCACGCCACCACACTCGAGTGGGTCGACACCGATGGCCTCCGCGCCCACGCGATCGACCTCTGATGGCCGAGCGCGACGTTGATCTTCGCCAACCCGACGCGGAGGCGGCGCTCGGCGAAATTGAAATGGCTCGGGCGTGGCTCACCAAGTTGCGCGACGGCGTCACCTACAAGCTCGAGGGCCTCACACCTGAGCAGCTGCGCTGGAAGCCAACTCCCACCGCCAACTCGCTCGGCACGCTCGTGCGCCACCTCGGCTTGGCCGAGCGCTTGTGGTTCCGCGCGATCTGCGCGGGCGAGGAAATGAATATGGACTGGTGGGGCTCGATGTTTGACGAGATACCAAACAACTGGGGCGTGGCCGAACTCACCGCGTTCTACCGCGCCGAGGTCGCAGCAGCGAACGCCGCGCTCGACACGTGCGGTTCCTTCGACGACGCGAGCCGCGGCGAGTTTGGTCCGACCACCTGGCGCTGGGCTGCAGTGCACATGACCGAGGAGATCGCGCGCCACCTCGGCCACATGGACATCACCCGTGAGCTGATGGACGGCCAGACCGGCCGGTGACTGAACCACTGCGTCACCTCTATCGGCTGGCGTTGCCGAGCGCGGTCATCGTTGAGCCGCCACCCCATCTCAGTTTGCGCAACGTCACCGACGATGACGACGCCGCACTCGGCGCACTAATGGAGGCCGCGTACGCGGGGACCGTCGACGAGGACCTTGGTGGGAACAGCGACGGCGCCGTCGAGATCGCAGACTGGCGCGAGTCCGGCGCCGACCCATCCGTGAGCGTGGTGCTGCACGACGACGCGGGACGCCTGCTCAGCGCAACCCTCGTCAGTGGAATCGACGACACCACCGCGCTGGTGGCCTACGTCATCACCGACCCCAGCCACAAGGGTCAAGGGCTTGCCACCGCGGCCACGTCGATGGCGCTGGTCGAGCTGGCGATGCAGGGCAAACGCGTAGCGCTCGCCGGCGTGACCGCAGGCAACCTGCCGGCCGAACGCCTCCTGGC
>JBKJQZ010000283.1:0-7391 GCA_046594835.1 Acidimicrobiales bacterium
TGATCGAGACGCCGCCAAGCACCGTGAGCGCCTCCGCAAACGGCGTGCCCTGGCGGTTGCCGGTGACCCGGTTGTACGCGGTTTGGACCCGCACGAACGTGCCGAGCCGGAGGTCGGTGACCTTGCTCGTCCTGGTCCCGCCGTCCTTGCCCATTACCGCAGCGCCGTACGCGTTGCGGTACCGCACCGCGTCCTTGTTAATAAGCGGACGGAATAGTTCGTAGCTCTGCGCGTCGGCTTCGATCTGCACGGTCGCCACGCCGCCGCCGACGTCGTAGCTAACTGGTTCGTCGGCGTGTGCCGCCTGCGTCGTGCCCGTGGCCAAAAGGCCAAGCGCCGCCGCGGCGGTAATGAAACGTCGAATTCTCATAAACGAAAAGACCCCTTTTGTTCCCTGCTTCTTTCGACAGTGTGGCAGCGATGCCCTGCGTAACTCAACGTGACATCGGACACACGGTCCCAAATACGGACGCCTAGCGGTACCCGGCGGCCTGGATCCCGTAGAGCTCGGCGTACGTGCCGCCCTGGGCCATGAGCGTGTCATGAGCGCCGAATTCGACAACCTTCGACCCGTCAAGCACGACGATCAGATCGGCCATGCGCACCGTCGAAAAGCGATGGGACACGAGAACGGTGATGCGGCCGTCGTCGGCCGCCGAGCGCGACACCTCTGCAAATCGCTCGAACAGTTGATGCTCGGTTTCCGCGTCGAGCGCTGCGGTGGGCTCGTCAAGTACGCATAACAACGGTCGGTCTCGCATGAAGCCGCGGGCGACCGCAAGCTTCTGCCACTGACCGAAGCTGAGGTCGTGCCCGTTGTGCCAGGAGGGACCAAGCTGGGTGTCGAAACCCGCAGGCAGCTTTTCGATCACGTCGCCGGCGCCGCCGCGATCTACTGCGGCTTCAACCGCCGAGCGTTCGTCCTGCCGCGGGAGATCGCCGAGTCCGACGCTGTTCGACGCCAGAAACTCGAAGCGGAAGAAATCTTGAAACGCGCCTGCGAGGCGTTTGCGCCAGGAGACCGGGTCGATCGTGGCGAGATCAATGTCGTCAACCAGGATCCGCCCATCGGTCGGGTCGTACATGCGTGCGAGCAGCTTGGTGAGGGTGGACTTCCCGGCGCCGTTCTCCCCGACGACCGCCACGACCGAACCTGCGGGCAACATGAGGGTCACGTCGTCGAGGACAAGCGCATCGGTGCCGGCGTAGCGAAACGACACGTGGTCGAACGTGATGCCGGTCACGATGCGCTCCGGTGCGTCGCTCTCGTTCATGCCGGTGCGAGTCGCCACGTAGCGCTCGAGCCACAGAAGACGCTGCGCCGCTTCGATGTTCCAGCGGAGGAACTCGGTCTGGCCGACGGTCTGACCCAGGAAGCGTGAGAGCGCGGCGCCCGCCGCGAGCGTGAGCACCACATCGCCCGGGTCGGGGTTGGCGCGGTTGGCGACGAGCGCAACCGCAGAGAAGTAGGCCCCGCCGAAGAGCAGCCACGCAGCCGCGTTCTGGCCCGCGGCCACCCACTGCTGATGCGCCAACGGCGCATAGCCATCCTGGAACGCCTTGCGCCGGCGGGCGAGGAGCGATCCCTCCGCCGACGACACGCGTATCTCCTTCGCCGTGCTCGGCGTCGTGCCGAGTTCGAAGAAGTGACGGGCGAGGCGGACCTGCGGTGCGATCTGTTCCTCGGTCGCACGCAACAGCCCAGCGCGGCGCTGCGAAACGGTGACGGTCGGAATTGCGAACAGCACGAGCAGTCCGAGCACCGGACTGATCGACATCAGCAGCCCAACGGTGATCACGAGGCGCGCCGCAGACCCGACGTATTGCATGAGCGATGGGTACACGTGGTTCAGTAGGAACGAGTGGTCGTGCAGGATCTGGAGGCGGTCGAGGTAGTCGGGTCGCTCGTGGTGTTCGATGGTCGACACCGTGGCTTGCAGTCGCGCGACGTGGGTTTCGACGGCGAGCGCGATGCGGTCGCTGAAGATGGCGACGAACCGTGAACCAACCGTGCGCAGCAGCCATCCCGTGCCGCCGGTGAGCGCGAGACCGATTGCGGCGCGCAGCGTCTCGGTGTCGTGTCCGGCCTGAATGCCGTGGAGCAGCAGCCGCAACCAGAGCGCCGAGAGCGCTTCGGGTACAAGGCCGCCGATGGTCAGCAGGAACGAGACCACAAGCAGCATTGGCTGGGACTGATACGCGAACTTGAGCGAGTGCAAAAGCCCCGCCCACATCGAGGGAATGTCGTCGTGCTTCTCGTAGGTCGGCATCCCCATGCTCATGCGGAGACCTCCGACTCTTCGTCGGCCGCATCGTCGTCGCCGGTAAATCCGTCTTCTTCGAAACGGGCCGCCTGGAGATCGAACATCGTGCGGTAGCGGCCCCTAAACGCGATGAGTTCATCGTGCGTGCCGAGCTCGATGACCTTGCCGTGTTCAAGCACACAGATGAGATCGGCGTGGCGCACGGTCGCAAAACGATGCGAGATGAGGATGGTCGTGCGGCCCCTAGTGGCTTCCAGAATGCGGTCGAAAATCTCGGCTTCGCCCCTCACGTCGAGCTGCGCCGTGGGTTCGTCGAGCAACACGACGCCCGCGCCTGCATGCACCGCGTGGAGAGCGCGCGCCAGTGCGACGCGCTGCCACTGGCCACCGGACAGGTCGGTGCCGCCTGCGTACGCGCGGGACAGGGTCGCGTCCAGCGACGCAAGACCATCGGCTGCCGCATCGCGTAGCGCGCGCTCGATCGCCTCGGTGCTGCCGCCGTTCGGTGCGACGTTGTCGGCGAGCGGTAGTTCGTACTTGATGTAGTCCTGAAAGACGGCCGCGAGGCGGCTGCGCCACTGCACGAGGTCGAGGTCGGGTAGCGGCGTGCCGTCGACGCGGATCGTGCCCTCGGTTGGGTCGTACAGACGACACAGCAACTTGGCGAGGGTGGTCTTACCGGCGCCGTTCTGGCCGACCACCGCGAGCGACTTTCCGGCGGGAATGCGGAGGGTCAAGCCGTCGAAGACGGGCCGCCCATCGCGATACGCGAACGAGACGTTGTCGAACACGATCGCGTCGGTGGGGGAATCGCCCACCGGGATCGTGCCATTGACCGACACCGTTGCTTGGGAGCGCATGTCGTCGACGAGGTCGAACACAACTGGCACCGACTGCGAGCCTTGGCGGAACCACCAGTCGACCTCGCCGAAGGCCAGCGCACTCGCGCCGATCGTCGCCTGCGCGAAGACGGTGACGGCACCGAGCGAAATCGACTGATTCGACGCGCTGTGGGCGATCGACCAGAACAGAAAGACGTTGCCACCGGCGATGGTGAGGAACGCGATCGTGATCGGCGTCTTGCGCAGCGACCGCGCCTTGATCGTGAGCTCGACCATCTTTTTGCGGCGCGTGAAGTAGCGGTCGACGGTCCAGTCGGCGAGGCCGAACATCCGGATCTCTTTGGCGGCGGGCGCGCGGACCGCGAGGTTGTAGGCGTAGCTCACGTGGCGCATCTCGTCGACGATGGTCGGGTCCTGCCATGCTTTCCACGTCGAACTCTTCGCGAGGAGGCGGTGGCTCCACAGCCAGCCGAAGCCGGCGACGAACGGCGCCCACCAGCGGTAGCCGAACAGCAGAGCGCAGAGACCGAACCCGCCCCCGATCTCGACGAACCCGTCGGCGATACGCGGCAGTGACGCGCGCAGCGGGGGGCCGGTTATGCCGAGGTCGAAGTCGCGGGCTTGGGCGAGTCGATCGTTGATCTCGGGTCGTTCAAGGTGGGCGATGCCGGCCGGTGTGAGCGACGCCTCGAGGAGCAGATCGTGGAGGTAGGTGATGATCTTTTGCGCGAGGTTCGACGACACCGCCGACTGCACGGGTGGCAACGTCTGCATGGCGACGAACACCAGGCCGACCAGTACGAGCGGTGTATCGATCCCCTCGCGGTGTTGGACCGAGGTGATCAGATCGCCCATCGCCAGCGCGAATGCAGCGGGCAGCAGCGCGCGCAGCGCGAGCAGCGTCCACCACGCGGTCCCGAGCACCGAATCGACCCGGGTGATAGTGGTCAGGAACCGGTATTCCGCAGATTTCTTCAGCCGAGCCAAACGAGCGTTCTTCCCCACGTCGCAGAAGGTACGCCAACCGTGTAACAACTCACCCATGGCCGACCAGTTGGGCCAAGCGTCTAGTGCGGTCGATGGCAACTAGGGCGTCGCTGCGGTCAGTAGCCCCGCAGCCGATGCAGCTTCCAGCAGCGCGTGGTCACCGGCCACGAAAACGAGCGGGATGCGATCGGCAATCGACATCGCTGCCGCCAGATGAACGGCGTCATAGGCGCGCAATCCTGTCGCCTGTGTGACTCTGACCGCTGCGGTCACGACTGCCGCGTCGACTTCGAGGAAGGTCACGCCTTGCAGCGTTCGAGCAAGGCTCCCGAGCGTCTTTGCCCTATCGGCTCGTGGCACTCGTCCTTCTCGCTCGGCCCGCGACAGAGCGGAGTGGGCTTCCACGCGGGTGACGTCGACCGACACCACCCGGCTCGCAGCGAGCCAGTGTGTCTTCGCTTCGGACGACCCTTCTTCGGTGATGACGAGCGGAATGATCGCCGACGTATCGAAGTAGGCGATCATCGCCGGTCGCGGATGACAATGTCCGACACGGTGGTGCCGATGTCGATCGGATCGGACAAGGCGGTTCGATGATCGCGGGTCGGCAGGGTTACACGGCCTTCCCGAATCAGGCGATCGAGCGTGCTCTCGCGTTCGACCGGCACCAGCCGAGCGATCGCTCGGCCACGGTCCGTCACGACAATTTCTTCGCCGGCCTTGACCTGCTCGAGGTACTGGCTCAGGTGGTCCCGTAGTTCTCGGATTCCGATCTCGGCCATAGGCGCCACTTTAGCGGTCACAAAAGCGCCACATTCCGTTACACGTCGCCAAATATGAGCGCGAGGTCGTCGATGAGGTCGTCGGCATCGGCGGGCTCGATGATCGTGCGCAGGTTGGGCGAGGCGGTCGTGTCGTGCGGCACGTGCCAGCGACCATGGGTCTCGTCGCCGGCCACGGCGAGGTCGCAGCCGACGTAGCGACGGCCGTCGTTCGCGAGGCCGGTTACTTCGACCCAGCCAGCGAGCACGGCGGCGATGAGTGCGTCGGTGGTTAACGGTCCCGCGCCCTCGGCCAGCAGCGCGGCGTTTGCGCGGCGGCGATCCCCACCGCCCAGCAGCTCGACCATGCGGCGGTACGCGCCGAGGGTTACATCGATGGGAGAGCCGGTCGCGGGTGCCGGGGCGGCGAAGCCGGTGCGTTCGAGCAATAGCGAGGGCGCGTTCACCGCATCACGGGCGTAGAGGTGGTGCGCGCTGCCCTCGATCACGTGCTCGGCCACCCACGCGCCGCGCGTCGCGATCACGCACGTGACGGGTAGGGCGCGGTTGAACGGAGTGGGCGCGGGCAGGTGCGTAACCACGGCGATCGCGTCCGGGCGCGCAAGCACGTTCAACGCGGTGAGTTGCTCGTCGTTTAGTGCGGCGACCTGGGTCCGTCGCTCCGAGGGCGGGTCGATCCGCAGCCCGATTGGCGGACGCAGGCCCAGGGTCTGGCACAGCTCGTCGATGGTCACAGCATCGAGTGCGGTCATTCCATGTCCCCCAGCTTTGGTTGCAGTCGGCTCAGTAGGTCGTGTTCGTGGCCGGCGAGTTCGCCGAGCACATCGGCCGCGGCGCCCTTCTGCCCAAAGAGGGCGACGGCTTGCGCGTCGTCGTCAAGGAGTGCGGCTGCGTGGTGCAGGACGCGCATGGCGTCGTCGACCATTGCGGTGAGGCGCATAGTGGTGGGCCCGTCGACAAGGGCCGCGAGTTGCTCCACGCGATGACGCGTCTCGGTCGCGATGCCAGCCACGTCGTAGGACGTATTACGCACGAGAACGCTAAGCGCGGCGAGCTCCTCGGGATCGATACTGATTCTGGTCATAGCGCCAGTCGCATCGCATGCGCAGCGTGGCGCAACGCCTCGGCGCCGGCGCGTAGTTCGTTGCGGCGTTCGACCATCACGACGCGATAGCGATCGGCGGCGGGGCCGCTCCAGCTCGCGGTGGCGAAGCGAACGGCGAGGACGTCAGCCGCGGCATCGACGCGGCCGGCGCGGTCATCGAGCAGCGATGCGATCGCGTGGAGTTCGGTCGCGGCGGCGGGGTTCACGCGCCGGCCGTCTCGATCGCCGCGCGACGGCGGGAGACTTCGACGCCGGCCTCCTCGAGCGCAGACTCGAGGCGTCGCAATGACGGCTCGTGATCGTCTCGCCACTGCGACCGGAACCGGTCGGCCGCGCGGCCCTGCCACTCGGTGGCGTCTATCTGGGTGGCGAGGGTCGCGCGGAGCGTTTCGAGCGCTGCGAGTTGTTGGGCGACGGTCGCCTCGAGACGAGTTAAGGACGCGATTTCCGCGCCGACAATGGCCATGACGCCACCCTAGAAACCAACTCGCTGGGCGGGCTAGGGCGCGATCGCGCCACATTCTTGGGCGCTGTCGCGCCACAATTTGCCGGTGGGAGACCGGCTTGTCTTTGTGCTCGCCGACGATGCGGGCGACGACGAGGTGGCCGCTGCCCGCGCCGCGGGCGCCGACGAGGTAATCCGTCGCTCCGAGGTGGGCTCTTCCCGGATTCGGGGTGGCATCGCGACACCGGATCCCAGAAAAGTTGATGGCGCGGCCTTCGTGGAGTCGCTTACGCCAACGGAGTCGCGGGTAATGAAGGAACTTGCGCACCGTCCTGATACCCGCAGTCGGCTGGCCGCTCGCCTCGGCACGTCGACTTCGACGCTCGATAACCACCTTGCCGCTATCAAGCGCAAGCTGCTTGAGCACCTCGAAAGTGCTGGTCAGGCACCACATGACCGGTATCTGTCCATGGAGGCCGTGATCGGATGGGCGAACCGCTACATTGGGGAACAGAAAACTTGACAAAAGAGCAATCAACTTTGCTATAGTCATCCCCGGAACTTTGTTTTAGGAGGAATTCATGCCCAAGGCCGTCGGAATCGACCTCGGTACAACCAACAGCGTCGTCAGCGTCCTTGAGGCTGGTGAACCCACAGTTATCCCCAACGCCGAGGGCGCCCGGACGACTCCGTCCGTCGTTGGCTTCAGCAAGTCCGGCGAGGTGCTCGTCGGCGAGGTCGCCAAGCGCCAGGCGATCACCAACCCGGATCGCACGATTCGTTCGGTCAAGCGCCACATGGGCACCAGCTGGACCGTCGATATCGACGGCAAGGCCTACACGCCGCAGGAAATCAGCGCCCGCATCCTGCAAAAGCTCAAGCGCGACGCTGAGGCGTATCTGGGCGACACCGTCACCCAGGCCGTGATCACCGTGCCGGCGTATTTCGACGACGCCCAGCGCACCG
>JBKJQZ010000228.1:0-4582 GCA_046594835.1 Acidimicrobiales bacterium
GTCGTCGGTAATCGTCGCGGACGCCGTCGAGGTCGACAGCGTCGCGTTGTTGGGGTTGGACAACGAGAGCGAGAACGCCTCGTTGGCTTCGTCGATGGTGTCGCCATTTACGAGGACCGGAATCGTGGCGGTCGTCGCGTTTGGCGCGATCGTGAGCGTGCCGCTCTTGCCGACGTAGTCGACGTCTTGGGTCGCAGACCCAGACGCCGTTGCGTAGTCGACCGTGATCGCCTGGTTGACGGGGTTGGTTACCGTGACCGTGAATGCGGCGGAGGTCGTGCCGCTGTTGCCCTCGATCACCGGCGCCGGGCCGGTGAGGGCCAGCGACGGTGGAGGAGTCGCCGTGTCGTCGTTGGTGATCGTGCCGACGCCGGTGCTGTCGGTGAATTGGCCGGACGAAAGATTTGAGAGCTCGACCGTGAAGGACTCGTCGGGTTCGGCGAAGGGGTCCGCCGCAACCAGGACGGTGACTTGCTTGGTGAGATCAGCGAGCGGGACCGCAGCAAAAGTGAGGTCGCCTTCGACGGCGGTGTAGTCAGCGCCCGCCTTCGCGCTGCCGTCGACGGTCTTGTAGTGAACGGTCACGGCGTTGGTGGACGCCGCGTTGAGCGAGACCGTGAAAGTGAACGCCGTTGTGCCGGCGCTGGTGCCCTCGGCCTTCGTGACGTCGTTGATCGACACACGAGTCAGGGTGTCTGCGTTCGCGGCGATCTTGGGAAGGACAAGTCCCGCGATCGTGCCAATCGCAAGCAGCCCCGCGGTCGCTATGCGCGCACGATTCGAAATGAGCGGTCGGACGAAATTCATGTAACTCTCAGCTTCCTGCGTTGTGCCCACGCCACAGCAGCGCGGCCCCCAGATACGACAAGTGTCCCACGCCCAATGGGCGCACGAACGCTGTCAGTCACAAGTGTGACCGGTCTACGCGCCCTCCGTACGACAAAAGCATCATGGTGAAGTCGAAGTTGAGGGTTTGTAAAGAATTAAAAGTCCTGGTCAGAGCGTTGCGGCGTCCGAGAGGTGTGACAGGCACGTAGACAGAGCTTGTGATCAGCCACATTCTTCCCACCAACGCCCTGGTAATCGTCGTCCTGGCCGTCGTGTTGTGGACCCAGGCCAAGCGGTCCGGCGACCCCAGTTTCATCGACCCGTGCTGGGGCCTCGGCTTCGTCGTGATCGCCTGGATCAGCTTCGCCAAGGCCGAACATCACACGTCGCGAGGGTTGTTGATAACGCTGCTCGCAAGCGCCTGGGGCCTTCGCCTCGGTGGCTACCTCTTTTGGCGATGGCGTCAGCACGGACCCGACGCGCGCTACCAAGCCATGCTCAAGAACAAAGCGAACCCGGGGCGCTACATGCTCACGAACGTATTCCTGCTCCAGGCCGGGCTGATGCTGGTGGTCTCGCTCCCCCTCCAGTTCGGCCAGGCGTACGCGCACCGCGACGGCTCGTGGATCGTGCACGCCACCGGCGTAGCGCTCGTCGTCTTGGGCCTCGGCTTCGAGTGGACGGCGGACTTCCAGCTCGTGCGTTTCAAGGCCGACGCCGCGAACAAGGGCCACGTGATGGACAAGGGCCTATGGCGCCTGAGTCGTCACCCGAACTACTTCGGCGACTTCTGCGTCTGGTGGGGCCTGTTCGCGCTGAGTACGTCCGCGCCGATCACGCTCGTCGCAATCGTCGGACCCCTGATCATGTCGGTGCTGTTGATGCGCGTAAGCGGCGTTGGTCCGCTTGAAAAGCAAATGCATCGCACCAAGCCCAAGTACAAGGACTACGTCGCTCGGACGAGCGCGTTCTTCCCGCGTCCACCGCGGTCGTAGAACAGTTCGGCTAGCGGGGTTCGAGGAGGTAGTGCGAGACCATCCACTCGTCGCCGTTCTTCCACTTCCACGTCTCGGTGGTGGCGATGAAGAACACGCGCCAGGTGGCGAACTTTCGCTTGGCGTCGCGCTCGGAGTTCTCCGCGCGTAGGAGTTGGAACGCCGCGTCGCGCGCCGCGTCGTAGCGCTGCAGCCAGGCGTCGAGCGTCTTGGCGTAGTGCGAGCCGTTGACGGCCCAGCGTTGTTTGACCACGAAGTTGTCGGAGAAGTGCATCAACAGGTCGTGCGAGGGCATGGTGCCCGCCGTGAAGAACCGCTCGGCCGCCCAGGTACCGTCGAAGCGGTACGCAAGCGTGCGGTGCGTGAACACGTGAATGAACAGTCGGCCTTCGGGCTTGAGCCACGTGGAAACGCGGCGCAGTAGTTCCTTCCAGTTGCGCATGTGCTCGAACATCTCAACCGACATGACGCGGTCAAAGGCGCCTTCGGGCTCGAACTCGTTCACGTCGGCGGTGACGATGCTCAGCTTGGCGGTGAGGCCACGACGATCGCGCTCGGACTCAATCCACTCGCGCTGACGGTTCGCGTTCGACACGCCGACGACTTCCACGTCGAAATGCTCGGCGAGGTAGAGCGACAACGCGCCCCAGCCGCAACCGAGGTCGAGGATGCGCATGCCGTCGCGTACGCCGGCGCGCTCGCAGGTGAGCTTGAGCATCGCGTTCTCCGCGTCCTCAAGTGTGTCGATGCCCTCGGGCCAGTAGCAGCAGCTGTACTTGCGGCGCTCGCCCATGAACAGCGCCATGAAGTCGGCGGGCAATTCGTAGTGCTGTTCGTTGGCTTTGGCGGGTACCTCCGCGATGGGACCGGTCGACATATGGGCAACCATCTGGGCCAGACGGGCTTCCTGGGCGGCGACACCGCCTCGGGATTCGTTGCGCTCACGCGACCAGGCGCTGAACTTGGAGCCAGCGCGCAATGCGGCATCCGGGACAATTCCCGCGCCGAGAGCGCGGTCGAGCAAGGCATATCGGCGGGCAGTCATCGGGGTTAATCCGCAGCACCCTTCGACTTCGGATTAGTCCCCGATATGGATATTGCGGTCATCGGCGGTGGAGTCAGCGGGCTCGTGAGCGGGTATCTACTCGCGCCGGCACACAACGTGACCGTGTTCGAATCGGCTGACTACCCGGGTGGGCACACCAACACCATCCGCGTCGACACACCCGACAACACGCACTTCGTCGACACCGGTTTCATCGTGTTCAACGACCGCACCTACCCGCTGTTCGAGAAGCTGCTGCGCCGCCTCGGCGTGGGCTGGCAGCCCTCCAACATGAGCTTCTCGGTCACCGACGACCGGGGCGATTTCGAATACGCCAGCACCGGGCTCAACGGCCTCTTCGCCAAGCGCTCGCACCTGCTGGCGCCGTGGTACTACCGGATGCTTTCGGACCTCAACCGCTTCCACAAGGAAGCCCACGAACTGCTCGCCGACGAGAGCGAAGGCCCCTCGATGGGCGACTGGCTCGAGGCGAAGCAGTTTTCTCGGGCCTTCATCGACCGCCTGATTGTTCCCCAGGCCTCCTCGGTGTGGTCGGCGGACCCGAAACAGATGTGGAGCTTCCCGGCGAAGTTCATGGCCGAGTTTTTCGACAACCACGGCATGCTCGCGATTCGTAACCGGCCGCAGTGGCGCACGGTTGCGGGCGGCTCGCACCGCTACGTCGAGGCTCTGGTTGCCCAGACGACCGCGAAGGTGGAACTCAACTCCCCCGTTCGCACCGTCACCCGCTTCCAGGACCACGTGCTGGTTACGCCGGTAGGAGCCGAGCCACAGCGCTTCGACGAGGTCGTGTTCGCGTGCCACTCCGATCAAGCCTTGAAGATGCTCGCCGACGCCTCACCACTCGAGCGCGAGCTCCTCGGTGCGATTCCGTACCAACCCAACGAGGCGGTACTGCACACCGACCGCAAGGTCCTTCCCCGTCGTGAGCGCGCCTGGGCGAGCTGGAACTTTCATTACCTGGACGAGCCGCCGGCGAAGTCGACCGTCACGTATCACATGAACCGTTTGCAAGCGCTGCACGCCGACCGTGAGTTCTGCGTGACGCTCAACCACACCGCGGCGATTGACCCGGCCACGATCATCAAGACGATTCAGTACACGCACCCCGTCTTCACCGAGGCCGGTCGCGTAGCCCAGACCCGTCACAAGGAGATCAGCGGGCACAACCGCACCCACTTCGCCGGCGCGTACTGGGGTTGGGGCTTTCACGAAGACGGTGTCGCCAGCGCAGTACGCGTCGCTGAAGCCCTTGGAGTCGAGGGCCTGTGATCAACAGCGCGATCTACACCGGCGCGATCCATCACCGACGTCGCGTTGGTCGGACGCACGCGTTCCGCTATCCGATCGCGTTGCACTACATCGACCTCGACGAAGTCGACTCGCTGATTGACGGCCGACTCGTCAAGCGCCGCTTCGGCGCATTGCGGTTCCGCCGGGCGGACTTTTTCGGCGATCACGCCGTACCGCTCGCGCAGGCGATCCGCGACAAGGTGCACGCCGAGACCGGACTCGTCATCGACGGCCCCGTCCGGTTGCTTGCGCAGCTGCGCAGCTTTGGCCACTGCTTTAACCCCATCAGTTTTTATTACTGCTTCGGCGCCGACGGGCAAGTTGTCGCGTTGGTTACCGAAGTTACGAATACCCCTTGGGGTGAGCGTCACGCGTACGTACTGACGCCCGGCGATACGTG
>JBKJQZ010000230.1:0-5218 GCA_046594835.1 Acidimicrobiales bacterium
GTGGTGGCGCCGATCTCTGCACCCATGTTGCAGATCGTGGCGCGACCCGTTGCGCTGATGGTCTCGGCGCCGGGGCCGAAGTACTCGACGATCGCGCCGGTGCCGCCCTTTACCGTAAGGATCTCGGCGACCTTGAGGATGACGTCTTTGGGCGACGACCAGCCGCTGAGGCGACCGGTGAGGTGCACGCCGATCACCTTGGGCCACCGCACGCCGAAGGTCGATCCGACCATCACGTCGACCGCATCGGCGCCGCCGACGCCAATCGCGATCATGCCGAGGCCGCCGGCGTTGGGCGTGTGGCTGTCGGTGCCGATCATCATCCCGCCGGGGAAGGCGTACTGCTCGAGCACGACCTGGTGGATGATGCCCGAGCCCGGCTTCCAAAAGCCGATGCCGTACTTCTCCGACACTGTGCGCAGGAACGCGTACACCTCGGAGTTGACGTCTTGCGCCACCGCGAGATCGCTCACGGCGCCGTTGTGGGCCTGGATCAGATGGTCGCAGTGCACGGTGCTCGGCACCGCGACCTGGGGTAGGCCCGCAGTCATGAACTGCAGCAGTGCCATCTGCGCAGTCGCGTCCTGCATCGCCACGCGGTCGGGGTACAGCTCGGCGTAGGCGACGCCCTTGGTGAGGGATTGGCCTTCGGGGTCGGCGAGGTGGTTGATGAGGATCTTCTCGGCCAGGCTGAGGGGGCGACCGAGGCGACGGCGGGCGATGGCGATGCGTTCGTCGAGCCGTCCGTAGACCTCGTTGACCAGTTCGATCGGGGTGTTCGCGGCGACGGCCATGGTGGTGCTCCTCTTGCTCGACTAGATACAAGTATAATACAAGTGTGCGTAGCGTGCGATACCGAGAAATCGCCAGCGATGTTCGGCAGCGAGTCGAGGCCGGCGAATTCGCCGCCGGTCGACTGCTGCCGAGCGAGGCCGAGTTGGCTAGAGCGTATGACGCGAGCCGGGTCACGATCCGCAAGGCGCTCGAGGAGTTACGCACAGACGGTCTCGTCGATGCCCGCCAGGGCTTTGGCTGGTTTGTCGCCGCCGATCCTGTCCGCCAGACCCTGGGCCGACTCGCAACGATCGAGGGCCAACTCGAAGCGATCGGCGCCGTGCCCACTCGGCGCATCCTCGACTTCGGCTTCGTCGCGGCACCCGCGCGTGTGCGCGTGCACCTCGGTGCCGGACAGGTACTGCGCGTGCGCCGCGTGAACCTGGCCGACGATGAACCGTTTGCGAGGGTGACGGTGTGGGTGCCGGAACGCTTCGGGCGGACTCTGTCGCGCGACGCCGTGAGCGCGCAGTCGCTCTATGAGTTGTTGCCGGTTCGCCTCGGCGGCGCGACCCAGACCATTGGCGCGGCCGCCGCGTCAGCCGACGACGCCGAGCTCCTCGCCGTTCCCGCGGGTTCGCCCGTGCTGCGTTGCGAGCGCGTGACCTACGACGTGGACCGCGTGCCCGTGTTGGTTTCTGAGCACGTGTTCCCCGCGCACCGCAGCGAGTTCTTCGTCGAACTGCCCCACGTCGAGGTCGAAGACGGATCGATTGCTCCGACTGGGGTTCGACTCACGACCTGAGCAAATGATCGTTCGGCTTACACTGGTTTTCCGTGGAGCACACTCGACGCGACGCCGAGGTCTGGGAGCAGCAGCGCGCCGCGCAGGCCCGGATGTCGCCGGAAGATCGCATACGACAAAACGACGCGATGACGCGCCTGTGGCACGAGGCCGCGAAGGCGCGTCGGCGCGCCGCAAGTGCCTGAGTTTCCGGCCCGGTCTGATTCTTCGCCCCTTGACACCGAGCGCGTTTTGCGAGCCCTTCACGCCGCAGCAGTCGATTACGTCCTGATCGGTGGGGTCGCGTGCGTCGTGCACGGCGTGGAGCAGTTGACCTTCGACACGGACATTTTGCCGGCACTGGATCCTGCCAACCTCGAACGCTTGTTGCGCGCGCTGGAATCGCTGCGGGCCGGGATATTCGTCGATCCGGGACGCCTCGAGATGGAAGCGGGCGAACTATGGGAGGCGGCATCATTGCGTCGGGGCGGTGCCGGGCTGTTCGACGCCGACGCGTGGCACTTCAGTACTGAAGCCGGCCTCGTTGACGTCGTGATGAGCGCAGCCGGTGTGGGCGACTACGAGGCGCACGTTGCCAACGCGCGCGATGTGGAGATCTTCGGTCTCGACGCGAAAGTGGCGGGCCTAGAAGAGCTCGTGCGATCGAAGGAAACGCTCGGGCGCGACAAGGATCTCAGCGTCCTCGGGCTGCTGCGTCGCCTGCGCGACGAGCGCTTTAGTGAGTGACGACGAAGCCGAAGGTGGAAAGCAGGAACGCTGCGGTGAGTAGCGCCATCCACGCAAGGTCGAACCACGCGAGGCCGCGGGCGAAGCTCTTCACGCCCGCGAGCTGGGGGCGAAGTGGTTCCGCGTTGAGGTCGTCGTCGGTCGCGCGCAGCAGCATCAACGCGGCCGCAGCGGGCACGACCGGCACGATAAGCCCGACCACCGCGCACAGCACTGCCGCAAAGACGTAGGCGTCTGACGCGCTGCGCGCGGTCACCTCGGTCATCTCGATCGGCGCAGTATCGATCGGTGGCGCCTCAAGGGGCACGTCGAAGCTAGGTCCGTATTCGGTCATCGCGCGAGGTGCTGCCACTGTTTGCCACGCTGATCCTCGGCGTAGACGAGCAGCCCGCCGAGGGCCGCCACCCACGCAACTGCGGCGAGCGCGAGCATCCCGCCCGACGGTCCGCCGCTCGAGCTCGAAACCGTGATCGCCTTGTCGTCGCTGAACACCGTGGTGGTGGTCAGTTGGTCCTCGGTCTGAAAAAAGTTCGTCGTCGGGGTCGGGTTGAGATCGACCAATGGGACACCTCCGAGCAGCGACGGATCCAGCGGTTGCGACGGGCCCGATGCAGGCGGTGGCTTGGGGTTGCCGCCGTTGGCGATCGAAGTTGTGGTTGTAGCGCCGGGCTTGGCGGTCGTGGTTGTTCTGGGCGGCGACGTTGTCGTGGTCTCAAACGGAATCGGGGCCGAGGTGGTCGAGGTTGTCGACGTGGTTGTCGTGGGTTCGCCCGTCTGCGCGTGCGCGCCGCTGGCGAAGGCGCCGCCCGCGAATGCGAGCGCGCCAATCACGAGTGGAGTCCGACGAAGCACGGGGTCATCGTAAATCACGTGCCCCAAAAACCCGCGGCGGGCCACGATGGTGCATGGCGCATCCCTATTGGCCGTTGTTCGACCTTTCGATCCGTACGCCCCGTCTTGAGCTGCGGTACCCGGATGAGGAGTTGATCCTGCAAAGCATCGAGGTGTCACGAAAGGGCATCCACGACCCCGCCACGATGCCCTTTGGCATGCCCTGGACCGACGCGGAGTCGCCCGCGCTCGAACGCTCTTCGCTGCAGCACCACTGGAACAACCGGGCATCGCACGCAGTCAATAACTGGAGCATGAACTTCACCGTGGTCCTCGACGGTGAGGTCGTGGGCCAGCAGAGCATCGTCGCCAAAGACTTCGCCACGATGCGCCAGGCCGAGACGGGCTCGTGGCTGGGCAAGGCACATCAAGGCAAGGGCATTGGCAAAGAGATGCGCGCCGCGATCTTGCACTTCCTGTTCGTGGGCCTCGAGGCCGAGCGTGCCATCAGCGGCGCGTGGCACGACAACGCGTCGTCGATGGGCGTGTCGAAGGCGATGGGCTATGTCGAGAACGGCGAGGAGACGCGCATGCGTCGCACCACTCCTGATCGACTGATCCACCTGTTGCTCACCCGCTCCGCGTGGGAACCGCAGCGACGCGACGACATCGAGATCGTTGGACTCGACGGCTGTCGCGACATGCTTATTGCGTGACCAACCAGACACACGGCTACATCTACGAACTGCTGCGCAAGCTCGGACTGTCCAAGTTTCAGTCCTCGACGGGCGAGTTTCTCCTCGTGCGGCCAATGAAGATCGTGTTGATACTGGTGCTTGCACTGGTCGCAGCGCGGCTCAGTACGCGTGCGCTCAGGCGCGTCATCCGCACCGCGCAGTCGCGTTCGCCGCTACGCGCAAGCTCCGCGCGGGCGACCCAGCGCACTGACACGGTCGGCGATGTGATTAGCGGCATCGTGCGCATGGCGATCTTCGCGGTCGGATTTTTCATGGCGCTTGCGCAGGTCGGCTTGAACCTGGGGCCGCTGATCGCCGGTGCCGGCATCGTTGGCGTGGCGCTCGGCTTCGGCGCCCAGAGCCTCGTGCGCGACTTCATTGCGGGCCTGTTCATCCTGATGGAGGATCAGTACGGCGTGGGCGACCAGATCGACCTCGGCGCCGACGTGTCGGGCATGGTCGAGGAGGTGAACCTGCGCACCACGCGTGTGCGCGCCGGCGACGGCACCGTGTGGTTCGTGCCCAATGGTGAGGTGCGCCGCGTCGGTAACTCGTCGATGGAGTTCAGCCGCGCCGTGGTCGACATCCCGCTGCCGAAAGACGCAGACGTAATCGCCGCACTCAAGGTGATCGGCGCCGAAGCGGAAAAGCTGGCCAAGGACTGGCCCGACCGCGTGACCGAAGCGCCGCTCGTGCTCGGGGTGCAGAACATCGCCGTCGACGGGCCGGTCATCCGCGTGACCGCGGCGACCGTCGCCGGTCAGCAACACGCGGTCGCGCGCGAACTTCGGAAGCGAATCGCGGACCGGCTGCGGTCTAAGAAAGCACCAGCCGCACGCCGAGGTTGAGCTCGGCGGCTACCTCGTAGCGGCCGTCGTCGAGCGCCTTGGCGTCCGTGATCGCAGCCGGATCGCCAACCGCGAAGCCGACGTGATGCAACCCTGCGGTCGCGTGCGAGAAGAGGCGGATCACGCCGCCGCTCGGCCACGTGAGCTCGGTGTAATCGAAGCCGTACACCTCGTCGCGTCCGGTTGCGCCGACCGCGCCGTCGAGCAGCTGCGTGAACAACCCGAAAGAGCGATCGACGTCGGTGGCGCCGATGGCCAGGTACGTGAGCGACGCCGCAGGATCCGCCAGTTCGGGGAAGTTGGGTGGGGGAGGCGAGCTCCACTCGTGAGCGGCCTCGGCGATCTGCACGACGATGCCAGGGCCGTCCTTGGGGTGGATGAAGGCTTCTTTCCAACTCGGGTCACGCAGGTCCACGCCGACGGGCCGATAGCCCGCAGCCTCGACTTCGGTGAGCTTGGCGAGGATGTCGGGCACCTTGAAGGTGACGTGATGCGGG
>JBKJQZ010000261.1:0-11616 GCA_046594835.1 Acidimicrobiales bacterium
GCGTCAGCGGACGCCGAGCCGTCAGCCGACCTCGCCACCGAGGGGACCGAGACTGCCGAGCCGGTGAGCTACACGGATAAAGCCGGTGATGCCACCGGAGACTTGCCACCCGGCGCGGTCAACCAGGAGTCGTTCGACATCCTGCGCGTCGGCTGGGCGCCCGTCTCGCCCGGCGATGACAGTCGTGGATATTCCACGTCGATGACGGTGGTAGGCACGCCGCGCGACGACGGGTTCTACGCGACGTATGGCCAGTTCTCGAACGAAGGCGAGGCCTGCCAGCTCTACAACTTCCTCTCGCCGGGTGCGATCGCCTTCGCCAACGCCTTCTGCGGCGATAGCGAGCACGGGACGCGACGTTTCATTGGACGCGTGCAGGGGGGTCGGGTGGTGTCGACACCGACCGCAGGTGGAACGTCCCTCATGGCCACCTTCGCCGCTCCCGCGCTCCCGAGGGAACTCGAAGCGGCGGGCGGGCGGTTGTACGGACTGGGGGCCTTCACATCGTTGTGTCCCGCCGAGCCCGGGGACCCCGGAGAGTGCCATGCCCACCAAGATTTGGACTATGCGACTTCGTCCAAGCACTACCGCGTGTAAGCCCCTGAACTCGTCCAGTCCCACCAGAGCTGCCGGCGTGCAAACGGCCGCCGCGTTCCCCTGGTCATCGTCGTACGCCCCCTGGGATTCGAACCCAGAACCTGCAGATTAAGAGTCTGTTGCTCTGCCATTGAGCTAGAGGCGCCTGGAGCTAACAAGGTTAGTTGGCTCTGGACCCACAGGCGGATTCGGCGGTTGGCTTCCGCTAAGTCGGCCGTGTCTTTAGTGTGGTGTCGACTACCTGCACGATAAATGTGGGTTGTCAGCACGGCTCCCGTAGCTCAGTTGGATAGAGCACCTGGCTTCTAACCAGAAGTGCGCACGTTCGAATCGTGCCGGGAGCGCAGCCGCATACGCCATACCGTGGGCGCGTGCGCGTCCCCGAGTACCTGCAAGCGTCGACCGACGCAGGTGGGCAAGACCGCGTCGACTGGCTCGCCGCGCTGCCCGCGCACGTCGCGGGCGCCGCCGAGAAATGGGCCCTCGATTTCGGGGACCCATTCGAGCCTGGTGGCAACTGCTCGTGGGTCGCGCCCGCGACCGATAGTGACGGTCGCCTCGTCGTGGTGAAGATGGCGTGGCGCCACGCGGAATCGCGGGACGAAGCCGAAGGCCTCGCCATGCTGGGTGGCCAGGACGCAGTCGACGTGTATGCGTACGAGCACGTCGCGCCCGACACCACAGCGATGCTGCTCGAGCGGTGTACGCCCGGCGCGGAACTGCGCGGTCGACCCGAGGCCGAGCAGCATGTTGTCGTTACGGAACTGCTGCGCTCGGCATGGGCCGTGTCTCTGCCCACCGGCCACCCGTTCCGTCCGCTCTCGGAAATGGCCGACGACTGGATCGCACGCGCCCAGACCGCCGCTCCCGCGCTCCTCGACGCGGGAATGGTGCGCGAAGGCCTCGCACTCTTCCGCGAACTGTCTCGCCCCAGAGCGTCTGACGTACTTCTCCTCACCGACCTCCACGCTGGGAACGTGCTCGCGGCCACGCGCCGGCCGTGGCTCATTATCGATCCCAAGCCCTACGTTGGCGATCCGCATTACGACGTGCTGCAACACCTCTTGAACTGCAACGAATCACTCCAAGCCGACGCGTTGGGCGTGGTCAAGGAGGTCGCGGATCTCGCGTGCCTCGACGCTGACCGAGTGACGCGTTGGCTGTTCGCTCGCTGCGTCCAGGACACCCTTCGAGAAGGTCCCGCGTTCGCGCGCCTTGACGTGATCATTCGCCAACTTGGTACGGCACTATGAAGCGCATCATCGTGGTCGGAGCGCCTGGGTGCGGCAAGACCACTACGGCCCGAATGATCGCCACGGCGCTCGCGATCCCGCACATCGAGCTCGACTCATTGTGGTGGGAACCGAACTGGGTGGAGGCCGGGGCAGAGGTCTTCATCCAGCGCGCTCGTGCGGTGGTGCAGCAGCCACAGTGGGTCGTGGACGGCAATTACTTCTCTGTCGGCGCGCGCGACGAGATATGGCCGCTAGCCGACACGGTCGTGTGGCTAGACCTGCCGCGCTGGATTGCGGTGCCGCGTGTGGTTCGCCGCAGCGTTGGGCGCTCCGTGCGCGGCACCGAACTGTGGAACGGCAACAAGGAGAACTTGCTGCAGGTGTTGCGGCCGGACTCGATCGTGCGCTTCGCGTGGACCGCGTGGCCCAAGTACGGCGAGCGCTATCGAGAGTTCCTGGCAACGGGGGAGTTCGACAACCTCGACTGGGTGTGTCTGCGCTCGCCGCGCGAAGTGCGCGCCTGGCTGACGGGCATCGGCGCGACCTAAATCGTTCGACAACGCACTCCAGCACCGGTCAACTGCCGAACCGAATGCTTTCTGCGAAACGCCATGACGGCGAGATTCCGATGGACGAGGCGCGTGTGCGCGGCCTCCTCCACGCGCAGTTTCCCCAGTGGGCCGACCTACCGATGCGCGAATGGCACGAGCAGGGCACCGATCACACGATCTTCCGGCTGGGCGACGACATGGTCATCCGCATGCCGATCCGTCCCTTCGACGGAGCGAACCTCGATCACCAGCAGGCGGGTCGCGAAGCAAAGTGGGTGCCCTTCCTCGCGCCGCGGGTTCCCCTGCGGTTGCCGACACCGCTCGCCCTGGGAACGCCGACCGACGACTACCCGTGGCACTGGTCGATCGTGTCCTGGATCGATGGTGAACGCGCGAGCGTGGACAACCTTGAGCCGAAGGCGGCCGCACGCGAGCTGGCGAGGTTCGTAAAGGCGTTGCACGCGATCGATCCAACCGGCGGTCCGTCGGCCGGTCGGGCGACGTGGGGCCGCGGCGCGTCATTGCGGCCGGGCGCGCAGCTCATTCGTGAGGCGATCGACAACGTGAGCGATCGCTACGACACCGCGCCGATGCGCGCGGCGTGGGACGAGGCGGTGGAGGCCGACGAGTGGGATCGCCCGGCCGTGTGGTTCCACGGTGACCTTGGCGGGAACCTGATCTCGCAGGACGGGCGTCTCGTCGGCGTGATCGATTCGCCCTACGGGGTGGGTGATCCGGCGTGTGATCTCACACCCGGGTGGACGATGTTCTCGGGCGAGGCGCGCCAGCGCTTCTTCGACGAGGTCGACCTCGACCACGCGACCAAGGTGCGCGCACGCGGCTGAGCATTGGGCCCTGCGTGTTACGGGCTCACGTACTACCGCAACGTGCCGTCGATGCTGAACAACCAGCTCGCGGCGATTGCAAACGCATTACGCGACTGAGAGTGTTCGCCGGCGCGTCACTAGTCGGTAAACCGGTTGACGGGTAGCCGCGCCAGACTGGGGGCGTGCGCATCATCGTCACCAACGACGACGGCATCGACTCGCTTGGCCTGCACGCGCTGGCCAAGGCGCTGCATATCAGCGGCCACGAAGTCGTGATCGTCGCCCCCGACCGCGACTACTCGGGCTACGGCGCCGCGCTTGGTCCACTGCATCTGACTAACCAGGTTGCGTTCGAGGCGCGTGCGATTGAGGCGCTCGTGGGCGTCGAGGCGTACGCGGTCGACGGGCCTCCGGGGCTGTGCGCATTCTCCGCCGCGCTCGGGGGTTTCGGCGCGAAGCCCGATCTCGTCGTCTCGGGCATCAACGCCGGGGCGAACATGGGCCGGGCCGTGTTGTTCTCGGGCACCGTCGGTGCTGCGCTTACCGCGGTCCAGTTCGGGATACCCGCGATGGCCGTCAGCCTCGGGAGTTATGGCGACGCCGAGCAACTCTGGGACACCGCGGCGCTCTGCGCGGTGAGCCTCGTGCAGTCCTCGTATGCCAATGGCACCAACGGCGTACTGAACGTCAACGTGCCGAACGTCCGGTCTCATGACCTGCGCGGCATGCGCGCGGCGAAGCTCGCGTTGAACGGCACCGTGCAGGTCACTTTGGACACACTTGATGCGGGGACGCTCGAGCTCTCCTGGGGGCGTTCCGAGCGCCAGCCCGGCACTGACGTCGCGCTCCTCCTCGAGGGATACGTCACCCTCTCGCTAGTTGCCGCGACGCGAGACATTGAAGGCGACGCGCTCGACGCGATCGTCAGTCAGCTCGATAGTCCACCGATCGCCGGTTAACGAGCCGGTCGCCGCATTGGCCACACCATCGTGGCCGCCGGCCGCCGCAGAAAAATCGCACAACGTCGGACACGTCCGCGTCAAACTTCCGGCATGAAACCGCTGCGTGCTCTGTCGCTTCCTGCTGGACTTCTCGCCCTCGCCCAAATCTGGCACGCGTTAACTCCGGCGGAGAACCTCGATCCGTCCACGCATCAGCCCGTCGAAGGCGGGTACGTCGGGCTCATTGGAGGGCTTCTGCTGCTGATCGGCTGCATCGTCGCCTCGATTGCGGCTGGGCGGGGCAAGGAGTGGGCCCGCCAGCTTTCGTTGGTCTGTGGGGTGGGAGTGGCAGGAGGCTTCGTGCTGTACCACACGACCACGCTGCGCTCGCCGGTGGCGGACCCGTACTTCGGCGTCGACGGCATCGGGCTCACCCAGTGGGCGCCAGTGATCGCGTGCATCGCGGTCGGCGCCTGGCTGGCCTGGACGGCGTGGCCCCTGAAATCGGAGGCGCACGCCGCGGCCTAAGAGAATTCGGCGGGGCCCTCCTCTTCGGAAGGCCCCGCCTTTTCGAGCGGGCGACGGGGCTCGAACCCGCAAACCGTCAGTTTGGAAAACTGAAGCTCTACCAATTGAGCTACACCCGCACGAGCGAACCCTCCCCGGAGGGCGGTTCGTCGCCGGTGACAGTTTGCACACACCACCTCGCACTTTTCTATTTCTAAGAGGATCAGTGACCAGGCTCTCCTACTGGAGAATCCCTCCGAGATGCCGAAAGACTTGTCTCGGAGATGATCGAACTCGAGGACGACCGGATCCGTTTCGCCGCAGTCGGCGCAGGGATGGGCCTCGAGGTGCCGCAGCAGCCATCGCACACGGCGGCGACGTTCGGCCGAGGCGCGCACTCGGTTGGTCTCAAGGTAATGCGGCTTGTTCGCCTCGTAGTGCGCTTTTTTGTACGCCGCTCGGCAGGGCCGGCAATAGGCGTCGCGCTTGTTCTTTGCCTTGAGCTTCCACATGTAGTCCTCGACCGGCTTCGTGGCGCCACAGATCGCACAACGCTTCAATCGGACTCCTGAAGCGTCACGCGGAGGAAGCCGCCCCGGGCGGAGGTGCGTCGTCGATGACAATTTGCACAGACGACTTCGCACTTTTCGATCTCCGCGGTAACGGCATCCCATGATCTCGAAATGAGTTCCTCCCCGATTGTGAATTCCTTGTCGCGGAGATGGTCGAAGTCGAGAACAAGCGGATCGGTCTCTCCGCAGTCAACGCACGGATGCTCGACGAAGTACTCCAGCAACAACAGCAGACGTGCAGTTCTCAGGTCGCGCTTCGTCAGCTTGTTCCGCGAAAGGTAGGTCGCCCTGTTCTCGGTGTAGTGCGCCCGGCTGCGGGCCCGAACGCACTGCTTGCAGTAGCTCATTCGCCAGCCTTTGGACTCGCTCTTCCAGGCAAATTCGGAAACGGGTTTCTCTTCGCCGCAGCGGGTGCAACGCTTCATAGGTGGAGGATACGGAAAGGGTGTTACGACCAACCGAGGTTGCGGCATCGCTGGGATGGGAGATCGTGGAGCGGTGCGCGGGCGGCGAGTTTGGGGCCTACCTCGTGCGTCGTGGCGACGAGCGGGCGATCCTCAAGCTGCAGCACCTCGAGCTCGGATTCGATCGCATCAGGCGCAGCGCCGAACTGGCGATGGCGGTTCGCGACGCTGGACAGCTTGCGCCGAAGTACCTCGACGTCGGTCAGGCCCCCGACGCGATCTACACGCTCCAGGAGTGGGTCGACGGCGAGGTGCCGGCACGCCTGAACCTGCGGACGGCGCAGCGAATGGTCGAGCTACTCGAGTGTCATCGCGATGTAGCAACGGGCGACGGACCTGCGGGCTTCACGCCGTGGTGGGATCGCCACGCGGTGCTGAAGGCGGCCGGTGGGTCGATCGCCGCGCTCGGAGAGGAGATCGTCAACGCGATGGAGCGCTTCGGCGAGGTGCCCACGTCGATGACCGACGTCGAGCACGACGACTATCACCACAAGAACGTGATGGTCCGCGGGGACGATGTCGTGGCGATCATCGACTGGGACGCGGCGCGTCCGGGTGATCGATGGCGCGACGCGTTTCTGTTGATGTGGTGGTCGCAGGCCGCGCACAACGACTTCGACGACGACGTCGCGCCCTGGCTCCGCCGGCAGGTCGAAGACGCGCTTACGCACGACCAGCTCGCGAAGTACGCGTCGCATAACGCGATGCGCCAGCTCGAGTTCTTCCAGCGCGTCTACGGCGGCGAGCCGGCCGAGTGGATCCGCGGCTCGATCGAGCGATACATGGCCCCCTACTGGCGGGCTTAACGTAAAGGGCATGGTCGACCTCGAGAAGATCAACGCCGAACGTGACCGTCTGCGTGTCGAATACTTGAAGGAACCAGCTAACCGGGCCAGGACGATCGGCCGAGGCGTGCACCACATGGCGCTGTTGTCGTCAGACGTCGAGCGCACGATCCGCTTCTACCAAGACGTCCTCGGTTTCCCGCTGACCGAGATCTTCGAGAACCGCGACTACCAGGGCTCGAACCACTTCTTCTTCGACATCGGCCACGGCAACCTGCTGGCGTTTTTTGACTTTCCCGAGCTCGGGCTAGGCGATTACGCCGAGGTGCTTGGCGGCCTGCATCACGTCGCCATTTCCGTCTCGCCCGAAGACTGGGCTGCGGCGCGTGACCGTCTCAGGGTGGCGGGTGTGGAGCTGCACGAGGAGAGCGGCGCATCGCTCTACTTTCGCGATCCCGACGGCGCCCGCCTCGAGCTGCTCGCCGATCCGCTTGGGGAGATGTACGGCAACAGCGTCGGGTAACGCCGAACCGGTGTGCATTGCCCAGCACAGTCCTGGGCCGTGCATAAAAAGTCGTTAAAGGAGAATTGGTCGGGACGGGGAGATTTGAACTCCCGACCCCCTGCTCCCAAAGCAGGTGCGCTACCGAGCTGCGCCACGTCCCGTCGGGGCCGAAGCGTACTGGCATGCTGAGGAAATGACGGCGGTCGATCCTCAACTTATTGACGCGGTTGTCGCTATGACGCTGCGCACCGAGCCGTTAGTGGTCGGCGTGACGGGCGGCATAGCGGCCGGCAAGTCCACCATGGCCGCTGCGCTCGCTGAGGCGTTGGGTGGCGTCCCGTCCGTGTCGACCGACGGGTTCATCCGCGCCGATGCCGGCGAGCGCAAAGGCTTTGCCGACTCCTACGACGCTGATGCTGTGCGTGCCTTCATCGACGCGATCCGTACCGACGGCAAGGCCACGGCGCCGCGCTACTCACACTTGCACTACGACGTAGTTGGCCACGACGACATCGTGTCGAACCGCATCGTGATCGACGGTCTGCACTTGGGTCATCCCGCCCTCGGTCTACGCGACCGCATCGACGTGCTCGTCCACCTCGACGCGTCGACCGACACGCTCAGCGAGTGGTACCTCGGTCGCTTCCAAGAACTGCGCACGCTCGCGAAGGCGGACGAGACCGCAATGCTCTACCCCTATCGCGACCTTGATCCCAAGATGCTCGACGACATGGCCATGCAGGTGTGGCGCGACCTCAACTCGGTCGTGATCGAGACCGAGGTGCGTCCCTACGAGGGCGAGGCTGACCTACTGGTCCGCTTCAACCCGCGTCACGAAGTGGTTGAGCTCATCCGCCGCTGACGAGCAGCTCGGCGCCCTCGGGCACCGCAACCTCCTCCGCCGTCTCAATCCAGCGGTGGGGGAGCGCGACCGACCGCGGCCCGTTGGTGTGCCCCCGCTTGGCGCGTCGCGCTGCGTCGGGAAGCGCAAGCGACCGGTCGAGCTGGTCGAGCTGCGCGTCGAGGTCCTCGAGCGACGACGCCAGCGCCACATTGCGCCGCACCTCGCCGCCGACCGGATAGCCCGTGAGGTACCAACGCGCGTGCTTCCGAAAGTCGCGTACGCCGTTGCTCTCGGCGCCGAACTCGTCCACGAGCAGTCGCGCGTGTAAGCGCATCGCGTCGATCACCTCGCCCAGCAGTGGAGGCTCGGGAACCGGCTGAGCGGTGAACGCGCAGTCCAGATCGCGAAACAGCCACGGGCGCCCGAGGCACCCGCGGCCTACCACCACGCCGTCGCAGCCGGTAGCGGCGACCATTGCAAGGGCGTCGCTCGCTTCCCAGATGTCGCCGTTTCCGAGCACGGGCACGCCCGAGCCGCGCAACGCCGCAACGAGCTCACCGATGCGCGACCAGTCCGCGGTGCCCGAATACAGCTGCTCGGCGGTGCGCGCGTGGAGGGCTACGGCGGCGACTCCGGCCTCTACCGCCGAGCGCGCCGCGCGCAGAAACGTCACGTGCTCCTCGGACACGCCGACGCGCATCTTCACGGTGACCGGCACGGTGCCCGCAGCGCGCACGGCGCCCTGCACTATGGCGGCGAAGAGGTTGTGGTGGATCGGCAGTGCCGCGCCGCCGCCGAGGCGGGTGACCTTGGGGACGGGGCAGCCAAAGTTGAGATCCACGTGATCGACGCCCACGTCGTCGACCAGGCGGCGCACGGCCGCTTCCATGGTGACCGGGTCCACCCCGTAGAGCTGCACCGAGTGGATGGGCTCACCCTCGGCGCGAGCCACCATGCGTTCGGTTTTGCGATTCCGTTCAACCAGTGCCCGCGCCGTAACCATCTCGCTCACGTAGAGCGCTCCGCCGTAGGAACGGCACAGCCGACGAAACGCGGCGTTGGTGACCCCGGCCATAGGCGCGAGCACGACGGGCGGATCGAGGTGGAACGGTCCGACCTTCAGCTCCATAGGTCGACCACCGAGAGGTCGAGTTGCGCGAGCAGCGAACGGAACAGCGGCAGTGAAAGCCCGATAACTGCGCCGGGGTCGCCGTCGACACCGTCGATGAACGGCGCGCTGAAGCCGTCGAGCGTGAAGGCGCCCGCGACCCCGAGCGGTTCGCCGGTCGCGACGTAGGCGGCGATCTCGATGTCGGAGGGTGTACCGAAGCGCACGATGGTCTCCGCTACCCCCCGGGCCTGGCGTGCGCCGTCGATCACGCAGTGGCCGGTGGTGAGCACGCCCGTGCGGCCGCGCATCGCCTTCCAGCGCGTGATGGCGTCCTCGGCGTCACGCGGCTTCCCGAAGGAAAGCCCGTCGAGCGCCAGCATTGAGTCACACCCAACCACCACCGAAGACGCGTGCTGCGCCGCCACGGCGGCCGCTTTGCGCTCGGCTAGGACCGCCACCAACTCGTGGGTCGGCAGGTCGGCCACGTCGTCCTCGTCGACCCCGCTGACGCGCACTTCGGGCAAAAAGCCCGCCATTGTTAGCTGTCGCAAGCGAGCCGGGGACGCGGAGGCGAGTATCAGATGACGCGTGGGCACCCCGTAATGCTCGCATGACCGAGATCGTTGAGCCCACCGGTACACTGCTCATCTTCTATGAAGGCTGTCGCAGAACCCCTCGAGGGCAACAAAGTCAAGCTGTCCGTCGAGGTCGACGCAGCCGAATTCGATAAGGCCATCGATGCCGCCTTCCGCCGTTTGGCGCGTGAGGTCCGCATCGATGGGTTCCGTCCTGGCAAGGCACCCCGGCGGGTGCTCGAAGCCAAGCTCGGTACGGGCGTCGCTCGAGAGGAGGCTCTGCGCGAAGCGTTGCCGGGCTACTACGAGTCGGCGTTGGCCGAGACCGAGACCGACGCCATTTCGCAGCCCGATATCGACATCACGCCGGCGGAAGACGGACCGCTGCAGTTCACGGCCACCGTCGAGATCCGCCCCGTCATCACGGTGCCCGGCTACGACTCGCTACGCGTCGTCGTGCCGAACCCGGAGCCGTCCGACGACGACATCGACCAGCAGATCGACCGCCTCCGCAATCAAGGCGCGGTGCTCAACGACGTCGAGCGCGCCGTCACTACCGGCGACGCGACCGTGATCGACATTCACGGCACGCAGAGCGACCAAGACGTGCCCGGCCTCGACGCAACCGACCTGACCTACGAAGTGGGCTCGGGCAGTCTCGTCGACGGACTCGACGCCGCAATCGCAGGCGCAAAAGCGGGCGACGTTCTCACCTTCACCGCAGAGATGCCCGGCATCGAGGGTGAAGTCAGCTTCAAAGTTCTCGTGAAAGCCGTCAAGGAAAAGTCGCTGCCCGAGGTGACCGACGAGTGGGCGAGCGAAGTCTCCGAGTTCGACACCGTCGAGGAGCTCCGCGCCGACTTGGTCAAGCGCATCAGTGGCATCAAGAAGGCCAACGCCCAGATGACTTTGCGCTCGGGCACCGCGCAGTCGCTCGCCGAGCTCGTGGTCGACGATGTGCCCGAGGCGCTCGTCGACGGCGAAGTGCAGCGCCGCGTTGAAGACCTGGCGCACCGACTCCAGCACCAGGGTGCCTCGATTCAGCAGTGGCTCGAGGCCACCGGTCAGAGCCCGGAAGATTTTCTGGCGTCGCACCGCGAAGACGCCCTGACCTCGGTCAAGGTGGATCTGGCGCTGCGAGCGATCGTGATCGCCGAGGCGGTCGAGGTCGACGACGACGAGCTGGACGTAGAAATCGGCAAGGTCGCGGCCAATGCGGGCGAGAAGCCCGAGAAGCTCCGGAAGCAACTCGAAGCCAACGGTGTTCTACCGATGGTCAAGCACGACCTCGCCAAGGCGAAGGCACTGCAGTGGCTGATCGACAATGCTGAAGTTGTCGACGAAGACGGCAATGCGGTCGACGTGGCGGTTCTTACCGCAGCGGCCGAGGACGACGATGAAGGGGAAGCGGAGTAATGGAGCCCACCTACAACTACCTGGTCCCGACGGTCGTCGAGAGCTCAGCTCGCGGCGAACGGGCCTATGACCTCTACAGCCGGATGCTCAAAGAGCACGTGATCTTTCTGGGCACCCCGATCGACGACACGATCGCAAACCTGATCTGCGCGCAGATGTTGTTCTTGGAGTCGGAGAACGCAGATAAGCCCATCAGCATCTACATCAACAGCCCGGGCGGCGAGATCACTGCGCTGCTGGCGATCTACGACACCATGCGTTATGTCGGCAACGAGATTCATACGTTCTGCTACGGCCAGGCCGCATCTGCGGCCGCGGTCATCTTGGCGGGCGGGACCAAGGGTCATCGCTACGCGCTTCCCCACGCACGTATCCTGATGCACCAGCCTTACGGCGGTGCCGCCGGTCAGGCCACTGACATCGAGATCCAGGCTCGGGAAATCATGCGCATGAAAGACCTTCTCAGCGAAATGCTCGCGGCCGACACCGGACAGCCCGTTGCGCGCGTGTCGAAAGACACCGAGCGCGACTTCATCATGAGCGCAGCTGAGGCGCAGGTATACGGCGTAATCGACGAAGTTATTTCGACCCGGCTTCCATCGTCGGCTGAGCACGCGCTCGGCGCGGCGTAGGTAGGAGGACAACACGGTGGCTCGTTTGGGGGACGGTTCCGATCTCGTGAAGTG
>JBKJQZ010000328.1:0-16562 GCA_046594835.1 Acidimicrobiales bacterium
TGGGTGGTTACGAAGGGATATGCGATGCGCTCACGGATAGGTGCGGTCGCCATTGCGGTTCTGGCGATGGTGGGCGTGATGCTGGGCGGCGCGGCCGCGACGGTGCGAAACGTTGCGATGTCGCCCGACTCGGGCCCCAACGGCGCCACAGTGACCGCATCGAGCAACGACACGTGCCCAGCGCCGCCCCCGTCATCGGGGCCGAATACCGTTAACGACGGCCCCATCGTCTTGCAACAGATCGTTCTGGTGTCCTCGCAGCCACCCGCGGCTGACGACGTCAACTGGGGCTATGTCATCGAAGCCGACAACACGCTGGCCGCTTGGGACGCGCCGTGGCAGGGCACCTTCACTGTCGCCGACGGACGCGGTTCAGCGACGCTCGCGCCCGGCCCGCACACCGTGTACTTCGCCTGCGGCTACATCCCGTCGACCCGTAACGCCGGCGGTAACAACCTCCCTGGCACCGACGGCTCACCCATCGCGTACGACGACTACACACCGAAGGCGTTCCAGGTGTGTCCTGACGGCACACAAACGTGTGCGGCTAGCGGGTCGACGGCAACCACGGTTGCGGGCGGAAGCACCACCACGACCTCGGCCGCAGGGTCCGGCGCGTCGACAACAACGACCACTACCGCCGCATCCGGTCCGACCACCGCGCTGGCGCCGGTCGCGACGGTCAGCTCTCCCACAGCGACACCGGGTTCGACGGTCACGGTGACGGCCGCAGGTTTCGCTCCCGGCAGCACGGGCACGGTTGACTTTGCCAGCCATCCGGTTCGCGTCGGCACGTTTTCAGCGGATGCGACCGGCAGGACGTCGGCGAACGTGAGGGTCCCCGCACGCGCGACTGCGGGAGTGCACCACTTCCTGCTGACGGGCAAGGATTCGTTAGGGAACGCGCGTGTCGTGAGTATTCCGATCACGGTGACCTCATCAATCCCGCGGACCGGACTTAGCACGCACGTTCCGCTCGCCGGCGGCCTCGTGCTGCTACTCGGACTAGCCGCGATTGCCATCGCCCAAGACGGCCACATTCGCCGCCGCGGCGAACACTTCGTCTAACGCCTCACGCGCAGGCCGAGCGTGGTGTCCATTGGGAGAGGTCGCAGAACACTGTGCCAGCACCTGCCGACGGGACCCACACCTACGTGCTGTTGTTCTACGGACGGCATGACCTCACGGAGTGGGACGTCGGTCCGATCTTCCACGATGCATTGGGGGAGCAGCAAGGCATCGTCGCAACGGAGGCGTTCACCAGTCTTATCGAGAATCAAGAGATTGAGGCCTTCACGCCTGTCACGTGACGTAGGCGCGATCACGCGGCGGTCAGGCGGTGACGAGGCGCACTTCGTCACCGACGCGAACCTCGCCCTCGACGATCACATCGGCGTACACGCCGACGCAGGGGTACGTCGTTCCGGTCGCGAACACATCGACGGAGTTCGCGGCAGTGATCGTGCGCAACACGTCGGTGTCGGCTGGGAGGTCGCCTTGTTCCAGCGTGGTCATTACACAGCGCGGCACCGTGAACGTGACCGAGATGCGCGCCGCCCCGACGATGAGCGTGTGGGCCTGCCACGCTGTCTCGACGAAACCCTCGGCGTCGGTGTCGATCACGATGTTCGGCCGAAACCGCGTTGGATCGAAACGGCTGTCGGGCGCGTGCTGGGCCAAGCGACGCGTCGTACTCGTCGTGACCAGATGGAGTGCCCCGAAGTTGAAGAAGTTGCCGGCGGGACCCATGAACTGTCCGGCGTCGATGAGTTCGTCGCCGTCCTCAATTCTCGACGGCAGGTCGAAGTACGGATCAGTGTTGTTCTTCAGCTCACGCACCCAGGCTTCGTCGAAGGTGGCGTCGGCGGGCGGAGTCGAAGCGACCGACACCCCACGGCCGAAGAATTCGCTGAGCCGAGTGGCCAACGAGGCGTCGTCGACCGCATAGACGGCCCCGTCAGGAAACCGCACCTGCGCGTCGCCGTTTGGCGCGGTAGTCGCACCGAGTTCGAAAATCCGGCCCCAGCGCCTCGGCCGCTTGACGCTCACGACCTTGTTGGTCTCGTCGTCGATGAGCGCGTAGGCGCGGTCACCCGCCAATCCGGAGGCCCGCAGATCGGCGCGGTTAAGGCTCTCGCCCAGCATCGACTTCACCGGGTAACGCCACAGCGAAGCCACCGCTCCTACCGTTGTCTCAGACAAAGCTGCGCTCCCCGATTGAAGGTGTTCCGACGCTAGACCCGCAGGCAGAGGCCGCGGGCGACTCGCGTTGCCCGCAGTGGACTAGGACTGCGCGTATGAACCGGCCCGAAACCAAGTACGTATCCGTCGGTGAGGCTGACGTCGCGTACTGCGTCATCGGCGACGGGCCCATTGACCTTCTCTACTGCTACGGGCTCGGCAGCCATCTCGATTACTTCTGGGAGTACGAGATGACGCGCAACGTGCTGCTGCGGCTTGCATCGTTCAGTCGGCTGATCTTTTTTGATCGGCGCGGCACCGGAGCATCCGACGGCGTGCCCCTTAACGCGATCCCGACGTGGGAAGAATGGACCGAAGATCTGAGCGCGGTGCTCGACGCTGTCGGTTCCGAACGGGCCGCCGTGCTTGCGTCGCTCGACGCCTCGCCGATCGCAATCTTGTACGCGGCGATGCACCCCGAGCGCGTCTCCGCCCTCGTGCTTGTGAACGGCGGCGCCCGCTTCCTGTGGGCCGAGGATTACCCCATGGGGATGACCGAGGAGGGCGTGGACGCGCTCGTCGCTTGGCTCCGGGAGGCCTGGGGAAGGGAAGAGTGTGCGGTCGCCTCTAACCCGTCAGCCGCAGACGATCCGGACTTCCGAGATTTCGTTTGCCGCATCATGCGCGCCTCGGCGACGCCGCGTACCGTTGCGGCGCAGTACGACTACATCCTGCGCAACGACGTGCGCGACGCCCTTCCGCTCATCCAGGCCCCCACGCTGGTAGTGCATTCGCGCGACAACGGGTTTTTGCCCGGACCGGTGAGCCAGTACGTCGTCGACCATGTCGCGCACGCGCGGTATCTCGAGATGCCCACCGGCGACGTTGCTATCGCGCCTTTCATGATGGACGTGGCGAACCACATCGAAGAGTTTCTGACCGGTGTGCGCCCGGCCGTGGCCATCGAACGCGTGCTCACCACCGTGTTGTTCACCGACATCGTGAGCTCCACTAAACGCGCTGCGTCGATGGGTGACAAGCGATGGAGGGCGCTGCTCGACAACCACGACCGCGTCGTACGCGACGAGCTGCGCCACTTCCGCGGCGTCGAGGTCAATACGACGGGTGACGGGTTCATTGCGTCCTTCGACGGACCGGCGCGTGCGATCCGGTGTGCTCGCGCGATCTGCGACGCCGTCAACGCAATCGGCGTCGAAGTGCGCGTTGGCCTTCACACGGGCGAGTGCGAAGTGCGCGGCGATGACCTCGGCGGGTTGGCCGTGCACATAGCGGCCCGAGTTGGCGCTACGGCCGAGCCGGGCGAGGTGCTCGTGTCGAGCACGATCAAAGACCTTGTGGTGGGGTCCGAGATCGAGTTCGCCGATCGAGGCGACCACGAACTCAAGGGCGTGCCGGGAAGCTGGCGACTGTTCTCAGTTGTTGGGTAGCAAGAGTGCCTGTGACGCGCACGCGGGCCGATACTCAGGCGTTCCAGGTGCGGAAGTAGTCGGGGTCAGACGCGCTACGAGCGATGTCGCTCAACAGCAGCGGGTTAAAGGTGTCGATCATCACGGCTAGCTCCTCGGTGCGAGTCTTGTCGATAGAGCGTTCGTAGCTGCCGGGTTGCGGGCCATGGACGAAGCCGCTCGGGTGCAGTGAAATCGAGCCGACGTCGATACCTGAGCCCGCGCGGCTCATGAAGTTGCCAGCCGAGTAGTAGATGACCTCGTCGCTGTCCGCGTTCGAGTGGTGGTACGGGATCTTCACGGCGTCGGGGTGGAAGTCGAACAGGCGAGGCACGAACGAACACACCACAAACCCGTTGCCCTCGAAGGTCTGGTGGACGGGCGGCGGCTGGTGCAGCGATCCAACGATGGGTTCGAAGTCGTGGATCGACAGCGCCCAGGGATACACGCAACCGTCCCAACCCACAACGTCGAAGGGGTGGTGGGCGTACTCGTGGCGAGACACGCCCGCGCGAGTGCGCACGATCACCTCAACCGGCCCGTCGTTCGTGGCGATGAGCGGCTGGTTCGGGATGCGAATGTCGCGCTCGCAGTAGGGCGCGTGCTCGCGGAACTGACCCGAGTCGGTGAGGTAACGCGCCGGCGGCTTGACGTGGCTCGCCGTCTCGACGATGAGCAACTCCAGGCGTGTGATGACGTTCCAGCGGTGACACACGCTGCGAGGAACGATCACGTAGTCGCCGGCGCGCACGCTGAGCTTGCCGAAGCACGACTCGAGCACGGCGTCGCCCGCCTGCACGAAGACGAGTTGGTCGCCCTGCGCGTCGCGATACAGCGGACTCGAAGCCATCCCGGCGTACACGCAGATGCGCACGTCGTCGTTGCCCGCAAGCAGTCGACGTCCGGTTACCGGATCGGCGCCGCTCTCGACAACGCGCGTGCGTAGGTGCATCGGCGTGACCGGTTGCATCGGGGTCAGCGCGGCGCGGTCGTCGTCGAACTCGTCGATGGCGACCAGCGCGCTCGGGGAGTGCCGGTGGTACAGCAGCGATGATGCGCCCGCGAACCCTTCCTCGCCGACGAGTTCTTCCATCAGTCGATTGCCGTGCTCGTCGCAGTGCACCGTGTGTCGTTTGCGAGGAACGCTGCCGACGCGTCGATAGAACATAAGCGTTTCCCTAACTAGTGGTCGCGGGATAAACGGTACCGATCACATCGCCGAGTTCGATCGCGCTCGAACCGATGCCGGCCCGACCGCGCAATACGACGGTGTCGCCATCGGCGAGGAACGGTCGACCCAGTTCGATGAAGCTGCCGTAGCTGTCGGGCGTAGGACCCGACACCGTGCCCGACGCGAACAAGTCCCCGGTGCGCGTGCTGGCACCATTGCTCGTGAGGTGGGCGAGTTGTTGAGCGAAGGTCCAGTACATGTCTGCGAAGTTGGTGCGGCTGATCACGTTGCCGTTGTGCTCGACCTCGAGGTCGAGATCGAGCGCCCACGGTCGCGCGCCGCGCAGGTATGGATCAGGAAGCGGCTCCTGCGCGGGCGGCTCGCGCAGAAACGGCGCGAGCTCGTCGAGGGTCACCACCCAACCGGAGATCGACGTGAGGAACGACTTACCGAGCATCGGGCCGAGCGGCTGGTACTCGAAGGACTGAATGTCGCGGGCGCTCCAGTCGTTCAGCACCACCACGCCAAAGACGTGACGGTCAGCGTCGTCCACTGCGATAGGCGCGTTCGGCGCGCTGCCAACACCGACCACGAATCCGACTTCGAGTTCGATATCGAGACGCGCGCTCGGCTGACGCACCACGCCGTCTTCGTTGGACACGAGACCTCTCGGGCGAACCACCGGAGTACCTGACACAACGACCGTGCCCGCGCGGCCGTGGTAGCCGACGGGTAGGTGCCGCCAGTTCGGCATGAGTGGCTCGCTGTCGGGCCGGAACAGCTTGCCGAGGTTCGTGGCGTGGTGGATCGACGAGTAAAAGTCGACGTAGTCGCCGACCTCGAACGGCATCGTCAACGCAATGTGATCGACCGCGGGCGTCTCCACCGCGCGTGCCACCGCCGCGCTTGTCTCGCGCCACGCGTCGACGCCCTGGGCCATGAACGCGTTGAGTGAGTTGCGTTCGAAGACGGGGTCGTCGATCACGTCGCCCACTGCAACTACGCGCTCGTGCGCGCGGGCCACAACCCGTCCGTCGCTGATGCCGTAGGTCACAGGTGGCCGCGCCGCGCCTGGTCGCGTTCGATCGCTTCGAACAGCGCCTTGAAGTTGCCTTCACCGAAGCCGCGCGCGCCGCGCCGTTCGATGATCTCGAAGAACACGGTCGGACGATCGGTGATGGTCTCGGTGAAAATCTGCAGGAGGTAGCCCTCTTCGTCGCGGTCGGCGAGCACGTTGAGCCGCTGCAGCTCGTCCCAGGGGAGGTCGACCCCGGCGAGTCGTTGCTTGGCTTCGTCGTAGTACGCATCGGGCACGGTCATGAAGCGCACGCCGCGATCGCGCAATGCAGCGACGGTGGCGACAATGTCGTCGGTACGCAGCGCGATGTGCTGCACCCCTGGACCGTCGTAGGTCTCGAGGTACTCCTGGATCTGACTCTTTCGCAGACCGTCAGCCGGCTCGTTGAGCGGCATGACGATCTTGGTGCCGTCCCACACCACCGTTGACATCAGAGCTGAGTACTCGGTCGAGATCTGGTCGTCGGAGAAGTGCACGAGCGGAGAGAACCCCATCACGTCGGCGTAGAAGAACACCCACTCGTCGAGCCGGCCCTGCTCCACATTGCCCACGATGTGATCAATCGCGGTGATCCCGACCGTGGGGCCAACGGGCTCGGGTGGCAGCTTCTCGCTCCCGTAGCCGGGCTCGAGGTGGCCCGCCGCGTACCGGGTGCGGTCCACGAACGTGTGCACGGTCTCGCCGTAAGTGCCGATCTGCGCCAAGCGGAGTGTTCCGTGAGCGAGGTCGACCTCCTCCCACGGTTCGCGCACCACGCGCGCGCCGCGCGCCATTGCGGTGTCGAACGCGGCGTCCACGTCGTCGACGAGCCACGCGAGGTCGTGCACGCCGTCGCCGTGCATACGGACGTGCTGGGCGATCGGCGAGTCGGCGTCGAGTGCACCCGATACCACGAAGCGCACGTCACCCTGTTCGAGGACGTAGCTCGCCTTCGCGGGCATGCCCGTCTCCGGGCCCGCATACGAGGTGCAGCGAAAGCCGAACGCGCTCATCAAGAAGCCGCTCATCGACCGGGCGTTGCCAACCCAGAACTCCACACAGTCCCAACCGAGGAGGTGGCTCGCTGGAGTTTCGGCAGTCGTAGCTGTCACTGGGTCACCTCATGCGCCGCGTGAAGGCATCGTCGTCATAGTGGTCGAGGAATTCGCTCATCTCGTCCTCAAGCGCGTCGACCGAATCGGCGGCGAACAGGACGGGTTGGTACCGCGTGATGTCGTAGGCCTGCTTACCCATCGCAGTGATATCGAACGGTCGGATATCGGCGTTGCGGAACGCGTCGAGCTCGCCGAACGACGACAGGATCCCCGCGCCGTACGCCTTCACCTCGTTGCCGTCGCGCACAACGCCAAACTCGACTGTGAACCAAAACACGCGGGAGAGAAACTCGACGGCCTGGTCGTTGCGCACACGCTTCACCGCCTCGCCGACCTTGCGGTAAAGGTTCGCGAAGCGCGGCGACGCGAGTTGGTTGGCGTGACCGATGACTTCGTGGATCACGTCGGGCTCAGGCGTGTAATACGGCAGCGAGTGATGACGGATGTACTGGGTGGACATGAACCAGCCGTCGCCCAGGGCTCCATAAAAGTTCCAAGGTGACACGAGCCCCGGCACCGGTTCGTAACGAAACCCCGTCACCGGCTCGAGCAGCGCGGACACTTCCGTCAGCTGCGGGACGTGATCGGCGGGCAGCCCGAGCACCTCGACCCCTTTGAGGTACTCGTCGCAAGCGAGGCGCTCGTGACGCTGCGCGAGCTCACGCGAGCACAGCTTCCACAGTTCGTGGTCCTCATCCGCGTACGGAGCGTCGGGCACGGGCTTGCCTCGTTGGTATTTCTTGGCGACCTCGGCGACTGCCTCGCGACGGGCGCGGTAGGCCGCATCCGTGAAACCAGGATGGTCGGCCGAAAGCTGCCCGCCGTAGGCGAGCGTGTTGACGCCTTTGTCGACCAACCGTGTCGAAGCCACCGTCTAGGGATTGTGCCCCTTTTCGACGCCACGCATCTACCGTCTTCTGTACGCAGCCATACAGAGCTGTACAGTTGGTCTCTATGGATCGTTCCATCAGCGTGACCGACGCACGCGCGGTGCTCTCCGACCTGGTCGGGCGTGTGCTCGACGGTGAGGAGATCACCCTCACGCGTCACGGGCAGCCCGTAGCGGTTCTGATCCGTCCCGATGCGCTACGAACGCGCCGGGCTGCTGCAGTGTTCGCCGTCGCCGAAAAACTCGGCACGGAGCTCGAAGCGGCGCGTCATCGCTCGCCGGCCGCGAAGGGTATGGGTCGTGGCGAGGCGGATCGTCGGGTGCGCGAACTGCGCGCCGAACGCGACATCAGTTGAACGCGTTCGCCGCCGACTGCCTGATCTATGCGGCTGAGCCCGGTCACAAACTCGGCGAGCGGGTATACGGGCTCATCCTCGACGAATCCGCACGGGCGGTCGGTTCCGTTCTGCTGCTGCCGGAGGTGCTTATCAAGCCGGTGCGTGCCAATCGAGAAAACGAACGGCTCCGCTTGATCGACCTGTTGTCGCGCATGGAGTTGGTTACCGCCGACCAGCCGATCGCGCGGCTGTCGGTAGCGCTAGGAGCGAAGTACGGGCTGCGCCCAGTGGACAGCGTCCACCTCGCGACGGCCGTGGCGGTGGGCGCCGACAGATTCGTCACGAACAATCAGCGCGATTTTTCGACGTCCATCGACGAGATTGAGGTCGTCTATCCCGCCGACCTCAGCGGCCCTTCCTCTTAGGAATAGTGTCGCGGCATCGCTGATCAATCAACGTTCGCTGAAGACGCAATGCCCTTCATGTCCGCTCTCTACGGATCTGCCGTTCGTATGACGCGCAACGCCGCTGACGCGGAGGATCTCGTGCAGGAGGCCTACCTGCGCGCGTTTCGCGGGTACGGGAATTTCAACGCGGGCACCAACCTCAAAGCGTGGCTCTTCCGCATCCTCACGAATACCTACATCAACTCCTACCGGGCCAAGCAACGCCGGCCCGACACAGTCGATCTCGAGGAAGGCGAAGACTTCTTCTTGTTCAATCGAGTCGGTGGGCTCGAGGCGGCGGTGGCGAACCGAACCACCGAGGACACCGTGCTTGAGCGGATTACCGACAGCGAAGTTAAAGACGCGCTCGAGGCGCTGCCCGAGAACTTTCGCATCCCGGTGCTGCTCGCCGACGTCGAAGGCTTCTCCTACAAAGAGATCGCCGACATCATGGAGGTGCCGATCGGTACCGTTATGAGTCGCCTCCACCGGGGAAGAAGGGCGCTGCAAAAAGCGTTGTACGACTTTGGTCTTGAACGAGGCCTCGTCGCAGGAGAAAGCCATCGATGACTGACTCGCACAATCTCTCGAACGACGGGCATTCGAACTGCGACGACGCCAAGCACACGCTCTACGCATTTTTGGACGGCGAGCTAACCCCCGAAAGGCGGGTTGCGATCCAGGCCCACCTTGAGGCGTGCTCCCCGTGTTTCGAGGCCTTCGACTTCGAGGCCGAGCTGTTGCAGGTGATCGAACGCAAGTGCGTGGAGCAGGTTCCGGACGGTCTGCAGGCAAAGATCGTCGCCGCGCTTCAGATTGACGGCCTTCCCCCGTTACATTCATAGACATGGTCGCTGTTCGTCTTTGGCACGCTTGGATCGCTTTTCCCCTGATGGCTGGTGCGGTGGGCGTAACAATCGCCCTCGCTGGTGGGTACATCAAAAAAGTGATCCGTCCGAAGTATCCGAGGTAGCCACATGGAAGCGGTCAATTGGGGACTCGCCGAGAAGGTTGCGGTAAAGGTCGCCGGTTCCGAGCCGCTGGCTCACTCGTACCACTACGCCTCGCTCGAGCCGGACTTTGCTGAGCTCACAGCCCAGGCCGAAGAACTCGTGTTCGAGGAGCTTGGCTTTCGCAGTTTGCGCGGCCCCGCTCGCGCCCAGGTCGTGGACAGGGCTGACTGGGTGCGCGCCAACATCGGCTCGATGCGCCGATTGCTGCAACCGCTGACCAAGCGCCTGGGCACCATGCGCGGCCCGATGATTCTTCCGGCTCAAGCCATCTCGGCGGTGGAGATCGGCACGATGCTCGGTTGGATGGCCCAGCGTGTGCTCGGTCAGTACGACGCCTTGATGTTCGAAGACGATGCGGCCGCGGGCGACGTTGTCTATTACGTCGGCCCGAACGTGCTCGCGCTCGAAAAGCGTTTCGGCTTCCCGCCCCGCGAATTCCGGTTGTGGCTGGCGCTGCACGAAGTCACCCATCGCGTGCAGTTCACGGGTGTGCCGTGGATGCAGGACTACTTCCGCTCGCTGATCGACGCCACACTGTCGGTCGCCGACATCGATCCCAAACGCTTTCTCGACGCGCTCGCTCGCGCCGTTGAGGCCGTGCGGGCCGGGCGTAACCCGCTCGACGACGGAGGACTCGTCGCGCTCATCGCTGGGCCCGAACAGCGCGTCACGCTCGCCAAGACCCAGGGACTCATGAGCCTGCTCGAGGGCCACGGCGACGTGACCATGGATCGCGCCGGCCGCGAGTTCGTGCCGAGCGCGAAACGCTTCTCCGACACGCTGCACGCGCGCTGAACCCAGAAGCAGCCGGCGATCTCGAAGTTCGTGCAACAACTCACCGGCCTCGATTCCAAGCTCAAGCAGTACGAAGCGGGCGAGCGATTCATCGAGGCGGTCGAAGCCGTCGGCGGCCCACCCTTGCTGGCCCATGCATGGGAGCAGTCCGAAAACCTGCCGACGCTCGATGAGATCCGCAACCCCCAGCAGTGGATTGCGCGGATCAACGCCGAACTCGCGCTCACGCCGTGACGCTCCTTGCCCGTTGCAGATTTCCGGCGGCGGGCTCGACGGTTGCCTTGGCCGTTAGTGGCGGGGCGGACTCGTTGGCGTTGCTGGTACTGACGGCCGAAGCTGGGTTGCAGGCGACGGCCATTCACGTTGACCACGGCCTGCGGGTTGGCTCGGCGGCCGAGGCCGACGTCGTACGCGACGCGGCGACTCGCTACGGCGCATTGTTCCGCTCTGAGCGCGTCGAGGTCGGTACCGGCCCGAACCTCGAAGCGCGGGCCCGGGCCGCGCGCCGAGCGGCGTTACCGCACGACGCCCTGACCGGCCACACCGCAGACGACCAGGCCGAGACGGTGTTGCTGAACCTGATGCGGGGCGCCGGCCTCGATGGCGTGCGCGGCATCGGCTCACCGGTCCGGCGACCGATCTTGGCGCTGCGTCGCGCTGAAACCCACGCTCTGTGCGCGTCCGAAGGGTTGTCGCCCGTGAACGACGAGTCGAACACCGATCCGGCCTTCACCCGCAACCGGGTGCGCGCCGAGTTGCTGCCGATCCTGGGTGACATCGCCAAGCGCGACCCGGTCCCGCTGTTGTGTCGTCTCGCCACGCACGCGACCGAAGAAGTTGCGCTGCTCGACGAGCTTGCCGCCGCGATCGATCCCACCGACGCCCGAGCGCTCGCCGCCGCCCCTGCCCCGCTCGCCCGGCGGGCTATTCGGGCTTGGCTTCGCGGCCACCTCGAGGGCTACCCGCCCGACGCGGCGGCAGTGGACCGAGTCCTCGCGGTAGCGCGCGGGGAGGCGAAGGCCACCGACGTCGTGGCGGGCCTGTCGGTCGCTCGGAGCCACCAGCGGCTCCAGCTGCAACGCGGCTGAGCACAAGCACTAGGTTCCGCGACCGTGGACGAACTGACGCAGATCGTCATCAGTGAAGAACAGCTCCAGGCGCGCATCCGCGAACTCGGCAAGGAGATCAGCACTGACTACGAAGGCCGGGCGCCCTTGCTGGTCGGCGTACTCAAGGGCGCCTTCGTGTTCATGGCCGACCTCGCCCGCACGCTCGACCTTCCCGTCGAGTTCGACTTTATGGCGGTTGCCTCCTACGGCGCGGCGACGAAGTCCTCCGGGGTGGTGCGCATCGTCAAGGATCTCGACACCGACCTCACTGGCCGCGACGTGCTCGTGGTCGAAGACATCGTCGATTCGGGCCTCACGCTGGCCTATCTGCGCCGCAACCTCATGGCTCGCAACCCCGCCACGCTTGAAGTGTGCGCACTGCTGGTGAAGCAAGGCCTCCAGCGCGACGACCCGAACCTCAAGTACGTGGGTTTCACGATCCCGCCCGACTTCGTGGTCGGCTACGGCCTCGACCATGCGGAGCGCTACCGCAACCTCCCGTACGTGGGCATTCTCAACACATAGTCCACGTTTGGGTCAAAGCTTGGTTACCCGAGAAGAGAACGGGGCCAAGTACCGGTAGCCTCTAGCGCATTATGAAGCGAGTTCTCCGCGGCGCCGGGCTCTATGTGGTCTTGGCCCTCATCGCACTGTTGGTCCTCACGACCGTGTTCCATTCGAGCCCGTCGCGCGCCAAAGTGTCCCTAACGACCTTCGATGCCGAAGTAGCGGCCGAGCACGTGAAGTCGATCGAAGTGATCGACGGATCGGGCAAGGCCAACGGCGTGTTCGTCAACGGCAAGAAGTTCGAGGTGAAGTACCCCGGGGAATACGCCGACGAGTTCACCGCGAAGGTCCTCGCTGCCGACCCCAAGATCGACGTCATCAGCAAGGAGACCAAGACCAACGTCTGGCTCAGCCTGCTCGGGACATTCCTGCCCTTCGTGCTGATCATCGGTGCATTCATGTTCATCCTGAACTCGATGCAGGGCGGCGGCAACAAGGTGATGCAGTTCGGCAAAGCCCGGGCTAAGCAGGTCAGCAAGGACGCCCCCAAGGTCACCTTCGCCGATGTGGCCGGAGCCGACGAAGCTGTGGCAGAACTGCAAGAGATCAAAGAGTTCCTGGAATCGCCGGCCAAGTTCGAGGCTATGGGCGCGAAGATTCCCAAGGGCGTGCTGCTGTTCGGCCCGCCAGGTACCGGCAAAACACTGCTGGCCAAGGCCGTCGCGGGCGAAGCAGGCGTGCCCTTCTTTTCCATCTCGGGTTCTGACTTTGTCGAGATGTTCGTCGGCGTCGGCGCCTCGCGTGTACGCGACCTGTTCGAGCAGGCCAAGGCGTCCGCGCCCGCGATTGTGTTCGTGGACGAGATCGACGCGGTTGGTCGTCACCGTGGCTCCGGGATGGGTGGCGGTCATGACGAGCGCGAGCAGACGCTCAACCAGCTGCTCGTCGAGATGGACGGCTTTGAGTCCAAGACCGGCGTCATTCTCATCGCGGCCACGAACCGCCCCGACATTCTCGACCCAGCGCTGCTGCGCCCGGGCCGCTTTGACCGCCAGATCGTGGTGGACCAGCCCGACCTGGTGGGCCGAGAAGCGATCCTGCAGGTGCACTCGCAGGACAAGCCGCTCAGCCCCGGCGTCGATCTCAACGTGCTTGCACGGCGTACTCCCGGCTTCACCGGCGCGGACCTCGCGAACCTGATGAACGAGGCTGCGCTGCTCGCGGCCCGTCACGGTCAGAAGAAGATCGGCATGCCGCAGCTCGAAGAGGCCATCGACCGCGTGATCGGCGGCCCCGAGCGCAAGACCCGCGTGATGAGCGATCAAGAGAAGCTCGTCATCGCCTACCACGAGGGCGGACACACGTTGGTGGGCCACGTGCTCGAACATGCGGACCCCGTCCACAAGGTCTCGATCGTCGCCCGCGGGCGGTCACTGGGTTGGACGCTGTCGCTGCCGACCGAAGACCGCTATATCACCACTCGCTCCCAGCTCAAGCACCGCCTCGCCACGCTCATGGGTGGGCGCAGCGCTGAGGAGCTGATCTTCAGCGAGCCGACCACCGGCGCGCAGAACGACATCGAAGTCGCCTCCGGCATCGCGCGTTCGATGGTGACGGAGTGGGGCATGAGCGACGTGCTCGGCCCGCAGCAGCTCTCGGCCGGCACTGAGATGTTCATGGGCCGCGACATGGGTGGTCCGGCTAAGTACTCCGACGAGGTCGCGGCGCGCATCGACAGCGAGATCCGCGCGCTTATCGATCACGCCCACGACGAAGCACGCGACATCCTCAGCACTCATCGCGCCACCCTCGATCAGCTGGCCAAATCGCTGATGGAGAAAGAGACCCTCGAGGGCGAAGACCTCGCGGCGATCCTCAACACGGTAGGCACCTGGAAGCCGCGGCGCGTGCCGGCCAAGAAGAAGTCGGGTCCCAAGCCGGGCTCTCCCGTGGCGATTCCGGCTGCGGGCGCCAAGCGCCGCACGGCGCAGTCGCCGGCTGGTGCGTTGCGCCGCGCTCGTCCCGCCACGGCGTAAGGATTCTTGGCAGCCTCCAACTAGGTTTGGCCCATGGCCGTTGATCAGTCCCGTGCCGAGAACGCGGTGCGCGAGCTGCTGCTTGCGATCGGGGAGGACCCTGATCGCGACGGTCTGCTCGACACGCCCGCTCGCGTTGCGCGCATGTACGGCGAGATCGCTGGCGGCAACGACGTCGACCCGGCGACGCACCTGGCCGTGACCTTCGAGGCCGACCACGACGAGATGGTCATGGTCAGAGACATCCCCGTGTATTCGGTGTGCGAACACCACATGGTCCCGTGGTTCGGGCACGCGCACGTGGCCTACATCCCCAACGACGAGGGTCGCATCACGGGCTTGTCCAAGATCGCCCGGTTGTGCGATGGCTACGCCCAGCGTCTCCAGGTGCAAGAGCGCTTCACGACCCAGGTGGCCGGCGCGATCGATGCGACCTTGCAACCCAAGGGCGTGATGGTGGTGGTCGAGGCCGAGCACTTGTGCATGTCGATGCGCGGGGTGCGTAAGCCCGGCACGTCGACGGTCACGAGCGCCGTGCGCGGGCTGTTTCGCGACGACGACCGGACCCGCGCAGAAGCAATGACGATTCTCTTCGGCCGTCGGTGACCCCGCGCCCATTAGTGATGGGCGTGCTCAACGTCACGCCGGATTCGTTTTCGGACGGTGGGCTCTACTTCGACGTTGATGCGGCTGTTGCCCACGGCATCGAGATGATCGAGCAGGGCGCGGACGTGATCGATGTGGGCGGCGCGTCCACCCGGCCCGGCGCCGTGCAGCCCTCGCCCGCCGACGAGTTGCGGCGCGTGGTGCCCGTCATCGAGCACCTTGCGGCCGACGGGCGGGCGCGGATCTCTATCGACACGATGGTCGATTCGGTCGCGGTGGCCGCCGTTGGCGCGGGCGCCACGTTGATCAACGACGTGAGCGCCTCGCTGTGGTCGGTGGCGGCTGAAACCGGGGCGGGGTGGGTCGCGATGCACATGCGAGGCACACCTGCGACTATGCAAACAGACCCGCACTACGACGACGTGACCGCCGAAGTGCTCGCCTACCTGGCCGAACGCGTGGAAATGGCCCGGGCCGCGGGTATCGCCGAGGTGTGGATCGACCCAGGAATCGGGTTCGGGAAGACGCTCGCTCACAACGTCACGCTGCTGCGCGAGTTGGAGCGGTTTGTGGCGACAGATGTACCGGTTTTGGTGGGTTTAAGCAGAAAATCCGTCCTTGGGCAGCTCGCCAAGGACCCCGATGGGACGGTTCCGGGGCCAGCCGACCGGCTCGAAGCGTCGATCGCGGGCGCCGTTTGGGCCACAAATAAAGGCGTGGGAATGGTTCGTGTGCACGATGTGACAGCTACCGTGGCCGCCGTGCGCATCGTGTGCGAGCAAGTTCTGGGGAGCTGATCCAGTGAAGGGCAAGTGGGCCGCGGGAATCCAACCGCGGAATTTCGTCTGGATCATCAAGGACCGTCTCGCGATTAGTGAGCGACCTGGTGGATACGGCCGTTCACATCGCCGCGTCCGTCGTCACGAAGAAATGATCTGGCTGCGTGAGGCGGGGTTTAGCCGCGTCGTATCCGTCCTGGCCTCGCCCCACAACATGGCGGCGTATGAGGAGTTCGGTATCCCGGCGTCGCACGTGCCCTTCGGTGCGCACGATGATCCGCGCGACGCGCTGCCCGTCATCTACGAACAGCTGCGCGGGTGGCTTTCTCGGGGCGAGCGCGTGCTGGTTCACGGCGAGGAAGTAGGCGACCGCCTGCTCGGCCTCGTGGCCGGTTATTTGCTCTGGAACGGCAACCTCGAATCGGGCCCGCAGACCGTCACGGTGATCGAGCACCTCGCCAAGCGTGAGCTCACGGCCACGGGCCGCGAGCTCGTGAGCGCGATCCTCGAAGTGGTCACCCTGCGGGGCGAGCGCGGCAAGGCCTGACGTGTCAATCCTCGAGGTGCGCGGGTTGCGCGTCCTCGGGACGCACGGCGTGCTTCCCGCTGAGAAGGAAACGCCTCAGCCTTTCGAGATCGACCTCGATCTGTATTACGACATGACGCTTGCGGCGGTGTCGGACGCACTCGCCGATGCCGTGGACTACGGCGCGGTGGTCGAGGCCGCGGCGGCCGTCATCCAAGGACCTCACGTCGAACTGATCGAGCGGCTTGCGCTCCTCGTGGGCGAAGCGGCGCTGCTCGTCGATGCCCGCATCGAAGAAGTCGACGTCGTGGTGCGCAAGCTCGAACCGCCGGTGCCCTACGACATCGGCTCAGCGGGCGTGCGCATCAACGTCTCTCGGTGACGCCGTGAGGGCCTACATCGCGCTCGGGTCCAACCTGGGCGACCGTGAACAATTTCTCCGCGATGCGATTGGTGCGTTGCCCGACCGGGTTGATCAGTCCTCGGTCTGGGAGACCGACGCCGTAGGTGGACCGGTGGGCCAGGGCG
>JBKJQZ010000037.1:0-14364 GCA_046594835.1 Acidimicrobiales bacterium
CGACGCGTCCGCGCAACTGATGAAGCTGCGCCAGCCCGAACCGATCTGCGTTGACGATCACCATCACCGTTGCGTTCGGCACGTCGACGCCAACTTCGATCACGGTGGTTGCGATGAGCACATCGATCTCACCGGCGCGAAAGGCGGCCATGGTGGCCTCGCGCTCCTTGGCCGGGACCTGCCCATGCATCAGCGCGAGGCGCAAGCCGTGGAGTTGCCCGCTTGCGAGTTCGTCATAGGTTTCGGTGGCCGACGCAGCCTGGATCTTGTCTGAGCCCTCGATCAGAGGGCACACCACGTACGCCTGCCGGCCCCCCGCGACTTCTTCGCGCACGGCCGCCCACGCGCCTTGCTCCTCAATCTCGCCCCGCGCCCAGGTGGTCACGATCGGCGTGCGCCCCGGCGGCATCTCGTCGAGCACGGCGACGTCAAGGTCGCCGTAGACGGTCATCGCGGCGGTGCGCGGAATCGGCGTTGCGGTCATCACTAGGACGTCGGGGTCGGTGCCCTTGCCGCGCAAGGCCGCACGTTGTTCAACGCCGAAGCGGTGCTGCTCGTCGATCACGGCTACCCCAAGGCTGCGGAACGCGACGCCTTCGGTGATCAGCGCGTGAGTCCCGATGACGATGTCGACCGCGCCGCTCTCGAGGGCGGCAGCGATCTCGCGCCGTTCCTTCGCCGTGGCCCGGCCGGTGAGCAACTCGATGCGCAGCTCCCGGCTAGCAAAGAGCGTGCCTTCTTCCGAGGCCACAGTGACCCCGCGCAGCAACTCCCGCACGCCAAGGGCGTGTTGCTCGGCGAGCACTTCAGTCGGGGCCATCAGCGCACCCTGGTAGCCCCCGGCCACGGCGGTGAGTAGCGCGCTCACCGCCACGACGGTCTTGCCCGATCCCACGTCGCCCTGCAGCAACAGGTGCATCGGGTGCGGGCCTGCGAGAAAGTCCTCGATCGTTCCGATCACTCGTCGCTGCGCGCCCGTGAGTTCGTAGGGCAACGACGCGTGAAAGCTCTGGACCAGCGAGCTGCCGATGACGTGGCGAATTCCGCTGGCCTCGGCCTCGTAGCGACGCTTGCGCGCCACGAGGACGGCCTGCAGCCGCAGCAACTCGTCGAAGGCGAGGCGCTTGCGCGCCGCCATCGCTGCGGCCATCGACTCCGGCGCGTGGATCGCATGCATCGCCCAGGTCCGGTCGACCAGGTCGTGGCTATCGCGCACTGCTTCGGTCAGCGGATCGGCGAGATCACCGACGCGCCGCAGCGCCTGCTCAACGAACTTGGCGAGCTCCCACGTGGTGAGCGCCGCCTTTTCCGACTGCGGATAGACCGGCACGACGCGACCCGTCTTGTCGCCGATGAGGTCAACGACGGGGCTGCTCATCTGACGCTTGCCGCGATAGACGGTGAGCTTGCCGAAGAACACCGCTTCGGTACCGGCCGCAAGCTGCTTGGCCCGCCAAGGCTGATTGAAGAAGCTGCACGACAAGTAGCTCGATCCGTCGAACACGTCGACCTCGACCAGTGACTTGCCGTTACGGGTGCGTCGGCTCTGCACCCGCTTCACCGTCGCCAGCACCATTGCTTCCTCATCGACGCGCAGGTCGCGGATGGACTTTTGCTCGGTCCGATCGATGTAGCGGCGCGGGTAGTGCGTGAGGAGGTCCAGAACGGTCGCGATCTCGAGGTGACTGAAGGCCTCGAGCTTCTGCTCGCCGACGCCCGTGAGCTTGGTGACCGGAATCGCCGCTAGTTCCGCGAGTGTCTTGGTCACTCGATTGACAAGAGGTAGGGGTACAACGGCTGACCGCCGTGGTGCACCTCAACCGTCGCCTTCGGGCGGTGCTCGCCGATCCACTCCGTCACGCGGCGGGTGGTCGCCGTGGTGGCGCCCTCACCTTCGATAAGCGTGACGATCTCGTGCTCGTCGGTCGAGAGCTTCGCGAGCAGATCAGTGGTGGCGCCATCGATCGACCCTGCGATCACCACAATCCCGTCGCGGCATATCCCGATGTAGTCACCCGCGCTCACTGCGCCTGCGTCGGTGTCGGAGTCGCGCACGGCCCGGGTGACCTCGCCGCTGATCACGCGCTCCGCGCACGAAGCCATGTTCAACGCGTTCTCGTCGGCATCGGCTTCGGGGTCGTACTCCATCAACGCGGCGAACCCCTCCGCCACGCCGACGGTCTTCACGACCCGCACGACCTTGGACGTCAGGTCCTGCACCTGTTCGGCCACGGCGATGATGTTCTTGTTATTCGGCAGCACGATCACCGAGTCCGACGGCGCGGCTTCAACCGCTTCGAGGATCTGCGCGGTTGAGGGGTTCATCGACTGGCCGCCAGCGACGATCTGCTGTACACCGAGGCTGCGGAAGATGCGCCGAATGCCCTCACCGGTTGCGATCGCGACAACGGCGGTCGCGACCGGCGACTGGTCGGCCGCCACCTCGGGTTCGGCGTCGCGCACCCACCGCTCTTCTTCAACCTGTTCCATCAGGTCGGTGACGCGAATGCCTTTGGGACGGCCGGCGTCGAGCGCCGCTTCGATTGAAGCCCCGATGTCGTCGGTGTGGATGTGACAGTTCCACAGCCCCTCGCCGCCAACCACGACGATCGAGTCGCCGATACCAGCCCATACCCGCTTGAACTCGGGGATCGTTTCGTCCGGCGCTTCGAGGAAGTACATCACCTCGTAGCGGAGATCGCCCACGTTGTCGTCCCCTCCGTGCACTTGCGCCAGTTCGGCGGCGTCGAAGGCGGGTGCGTCGCCGAACTCTGGCGCCTCGGGCATCCCACGGCCATCGATCACATGGAGCGCAGCGTCGAGCAGCAACAACAACCCGGCGCCGCCGGCGTCGACCACACCTGCCTGCTTCAGGACTGGCAACAGGTTCGGGGTGTTCGCCAACGACTCCTCGCCGCCGATCTTGGCAGCCTCGAACGTGGCGCACAGGTCCGCGCCTTGGGTCGCGGCCGCCGAAGCGGCGGCGGCCGAGTCCTTGGTGACCGTGAGAATCGTGCCCTCGACCGGGCGCATCACGGCGCCGTAGGCCGCTTCGGCCGCCTCGGTCAACGCCTTGGCGAGCTCGAGCGCGCCGGCGCCGTCGGGCGGGGCCGCCTTGCATCCGTCGGCGATGGCGCGCAGGACCTGGGACAGGATCACGCCGGAGTTGCCCCGTGCGCCCATTAGCGAGCCGCGACTAATCGTGTGGCACACCGCTGCCATGTCGGCGGTGTCGATCGCGGCGAAGCCTTCGCACACCGATTCGAGCGTCAAGGCCATGTTGGTGCCCGTGTCGCCGTCGGGGACCGGGTACACGTTGAGCCGGTTGACCCGCTCTCTATGCGCGCGGAGTCCGTCGCGAAAACCTTCCATGACCGCGACGAGGTCGGGAGCCGTCAGTCGGGTCAGGGTGGCCATTGGTCCGCAGCGTAACCGGCCTGCTACTCTGTTCGGCCGTCCCTGTACCCCTGTACAACAAGGTTTGAGGTTTCGCGTCATGGCTGCTGTTTGTGAAGTGTGCGGCAAGCACCCGAGCTTCGGTAAGTCCGTTTCGCACTCGCATCGACGGACGAACCGCCGCTGGAATCCGAATATTCAGCGCATCCGTGCGCTGGTCAATGGATCGCCCACTCGTCTACACGTGTGCACCGGTTGCATCAAGGCTGGCAAGGTCACCAAGCCTGCCGTCAAGCGCCGCACCACGACCCCCTAACACGACCCCTTAGGCGGCTCCCTTAGTCGGGGCGACGCATCGCTCCGAGGGGGTTCACGGACCCCACGCCCTGCCCTAGCCGCACTCGGTCGCGCAACGCGCGCCGAATCGTTTCTTTCGCGGCCCAGCACGCGTCCGCGATATCGGCGCCTTGGGCCAGATGCGCCGCTATCGCCGCAGACAGCACGCAACCGGTGCCGTGGGTGTCGGCCGTGTCGAAGCGTTCGGACTCGATCCAGATCGGTCCAGCGTGGCCCTGAATGATCAGGCAGTCGCGCGCAGGCCCGTCGCCCACGTGGCCGCCCTTCACCAAAACGGCACCACAACCGCCTTCGAGCACGGCCCGTGCCGCGCGCACCATGTCGTCTTCGCCGAGGATCACCACGCCGGTGAGCGCACGCACCTCGGCCACGTTGGGTGTCACGAGCGTGGCCCGTCCGATCAGCGGCCCGAACGCGTCCGGGTGACCGAGCGTGGCGCCGGTGGTGGCCACCATCACCGGATCGACCACTAGGGGCAGGTTGCGGGGCAGCGCCGCGGCGACGGCCGCTGCGACCTCGGCGGAGCCGAGCACGCCGGTTTTCGCTGCGCCCACCCGCATGTCGCGACACACCGCCGTGATCTGGGCCACCACCATCTCGACAGAAACGAACTCGATCGCGTCGACGCCCAGGCTGTTTTGCGCCGTGACCGCAGTAACCGCGCACGTGCCCCACACGCCTTCGGCAGCGAACGCGGCGAGGTCGGCGGCCACGCCGGCGCCGCCGGACGAATCGACACCGGCAATCGTGAGGGCGACGGGCATGGTCACAGCGCGTGCTCCCAGCCGTCCGTGGCCGCAGGCTCGCCACGCCAGGTAACCCCCTGGGCCTCCACGCATACGCCGACTCGGGTCCAGCCGTGGATCGGGTCGGGTGAGCAGGCAACGAGCACGTAATCGTCTCCGCCGCGCAACGCGTCTGCGAGGGTTGCGCCCGGCGCGATCGGCGCATCATCGAGGGCGAGACCGATGCCGGAGGCCGCAGCGATGTGAGCGCAGTCGGCAAGAAACCCATCCGAAACATCGATCATCGCCGTAGCTGTGGTGGGGGACGGGCCCAGGTATGCGGTCGGACGCCGATGGGCCGGTCCCCCACTAGCTCGCAGGTCGCGCGCAGCAGCACCGAGCGCGCCGCTCACGAACACCTCGTCACCGGGCCGGGCGCCCGCGCGCGTGACCACACGGTCGGCGCGACCCAGCGCAGTCACGCATACGACGGTTTGGCTGCCTGCGGACAAATCGCCACCGACCACGTTGGCGCCAACGGCCATGCACGCCTCGGTCACGCCGTCGTAGAAGCGGTCCACGTCGAACCCCTCGGCCACCACGAGCGCTACAAGCACGGCGTCGGTGCGTCCGCCCATAGCTGCGATGTCTGACACATTGACCATCACCGACTTCCAGCCCACGTCGGCAGGCGAGGACCACTCGTCGCGCCAGTCGAGGCCGTGAACCAACGAGTCGGTGGCCACGAGAAGCCCGTCCGCCAGAACCGCAGCGTCATCACCAACCCAGAGTTGACCCGACCCGGCGGGAGCCGCGGGAAGCCGCTGCGCGAGTCGCGCGAGCACCGCGAATTCACGCCTATCCCCCTTCTCGCTCAGTTCGTCGCTCAGCACAACCCTCCGGTAACGTCGCTTGCGTTCACACCGAGCGTATGCAGACGCTGAGGGAGGCCACGGAGTTGCAGGGCGTTATCAAGTCATACGACCCCGACACTCGGCAGGGAGCGGTCGTCACCGATACCGACCGCGCCAACTACGACCTGGCGGCAGACGCGCTCGACGGATCCGTCTTCCGGATGCTTCGTCCCGGTCAGCGCGTGGTTTTTGATCTCGACGGCTCGGGTAGGGCTACTCGGGTGCGGCTGGGTTCAGAAGTGGACATGGGCGCTCCGCCGCCGCCGCCGGGCGTGAACCCCGACGCCGATACCGCCGAAGACGTCCCAGAAGAAGTAGAGGCCTGACATGGGTGCTACGCCCCTCTCCACCAACACCGCCCTCCTCAACTGGATCAACGACATTGCTGCGCTGACCACGCCTGATCGCATCGAGTGGTGCGACGGCTCGGCGCAGGAGTACGACCGCCTCTGCCAGGAACTCGTCGACGCCGGCACGTTCGCGCGTCTCGCTGACGCCAAGCGCCCGAACAGTTATCTTGCGCTGTCTGATCCGGACGACGTCGCCCGGGTCGAAGACCGCACGTTCATCTGCTCCTCGACCGCCGACGAAGCCGGCCCCAGCAACAACTGGGCCGATCCCGACGAGATGCGCACCAAGCTCAACGGCCTGTTCGCGGGCTGCATGAAGGGCCGCACCATGTACGTGGTGCCCTTCTCGATGGGTCCCCTCGGCTCTCCCATCTCCCACATCGGCGTGGAACTAACCGACTCGCCCTACGTGGCTGTCTCGATGCGCATCATGACCCGCATGGGTAAGGCGGCGCTCGACGCGCTCGGCAACGGCCCGTTCGTGCCCTGCGTGCACTCGATCGGTGCTCCGCTCGAGGCCGGCCAAGCCGACGTGGCCTGGCCCTGTAACGCCGACAACAAGTACATCGTCCACTTCCCCGAATCGCGCCAGATTTGGTCCTTCGGCTCGGGCTACGGCGGCAACGCCCTGCTCGGTAAGAAGTGTTTCGCGCTGCGCATCGCGTCCGTGATGGCGCGCGACGAGGGCTGGCTCGCCGAGCACATGCTCATCCTCAAGCTCACAAACCCCGCTGGCGTTGTGAAATACATCACCGCAGCGTTCCCCTCGGCCTGCGGCAAGACCAACCTCGCGATGCTGGTGCCGTCACTGCCGGGTTGGACCGTTGAGACCGTTGGCGACGACATCTGCTGGATGAAGGTCCGCGACGGGCAGCTCTACGCGATCAACCCCGAGGCCGGTTTCTTCGGCGTCGCGCCCGGCACCGGACCCGATACGAATCCGAACGCGCTCGCCACACTCAACGCGAACTGCATCTTCACCAACACCGCCGCAACCGATGACGGCGACATTTGGTGGGAGGGCCTCACCGACGAGGCCCCCGCACACCTGACCGACTGGCTCGGCAACGACTGGACGCCCGCGTCCGGCACCAAAGCTGCGCACCCGAACTCTCGCTTCACCGCTCCTGCGTCGCAGTGCCCGACCATCGCCCCCGAGTGGGAAGACCCAGCTGGCGTGCCGATCTCGGCGATGCTGTTCGGCGGCCGTCGTGGGTCGGTCGTGCCCCTCGTGCACGAGGCGTTCTCGTGGCAACACGGCGTCTTCCTCGGTTCGATCATGGCGAGCGAGACCACCGCCGCTCAGGCTGGCGCAGTTGGCAACCTTCGCCGCGATCCTTTCGCCATGCTCCCGTTCTGCGGTTACAACATGGCCGATTACATGGCGCACTGGCTGAGCATGTCCGAGAGCGCCGACGTCGCCAAGCTTCCCAAGATTTTCTACGTGAACTGGTTCCGTCGCTCAGACGACGGCCGCTTCCTGTGGCCCGGCTTCGGCGAAAACAGCCGCGTGCTGTCGTGGATCTTTGATCGCGTGAACGGCGGTGGCGATGCCGTGGCGTCGCCCATCGGCCTCCTCCCCGCGCCCGGCGCAATCGACATCACGGGCCTCAAGATCAGCGACGACGACATGGCAGAGTTGCTCAAGGTCGACACTGAGGAGTGGCGCGCCGAGGTGCCCTCAATCGAAGCGCACTTCGCCGAGTTCGGCGAGCGCATCCCCGACGCCCTCCGTGACGAACTCGCTGGCCTCGAAAAGCGTCTTTCGGAGTAGTTTCTCAACATGTCCGTTTCTGCTTTCGTTCTCATCCAAACCGAGGTTGGCAAGGCGGCGTCGGTCGCTGAGCAGGTCGGTGAAATCGACGGCGTCGTGTCCGCCGAAGACGTAACGGGCCCCTACGACGTCATCGTCCGCGCTGAGGCGGGTTCGATGGACGAACTCGGCAAGATGGTCGTGAGCAAGGTGCAGTTGATCGACGGCATCACTCGCACCCTTACGTGCCCCGTCGTCAACCTGTAGCGGTCGTCTAGCGGGCGGTACCTACCAGGACGGCGCGTAGGCCCAAGCCCATGATGAACAGGCCGAAGGCGCCGTACCAGAGGTAGACCTTTTGGAGCTGCTGGCGGTAGCTGTAGGTGATGCCTACGACGATGATCGCTACGAACCCGTAGAACATGTGGAACTTCGGAGGGTCGATGCCTTCGGCGTTCATGACGCCCACGCCGAGGGCCACTTGTACGAACACTGCACCCTGAGCGGCGGCGGTGAACCACCACATGGCGCGGGTGCGCAACGCCGGCCACTTGTGCGCGCCAAACGCCCATAGCCCCGCGATGCCATTGGCGATGATGGTTACCCAGCCCCACGCGACGTGAACGTCGCGCAGGGTTGTCGCTATCAGTTGCCTTCTGCTGCGCCGCGAGCAGCCTGGGCCATTGCTTGCGCTTCGGCCATCGCTTCAGCCGCGGCGTCGACGATGTTCTCGATTTCCTCGTCGCTGAAACCGGCCAGGTTCCGGAAGTGCCGGGCCAAGTGCACCGGGTTGTCGTCGTCTTCGCCGCGCAGTCCGCCGAAGCTGAACAGCTTGTCGACCGTGCGCTGGAAATCGAGCGCCTGCTTGAGTCGCTCCGGGTCGTTCGCGGTGATCCGGCGAAGCCAGTCGGAACCCATCTTCACGTGGGTCACTTCGTCGGCCAGCATCCAGTCTTCGCAGAAATAGAGCACCGGATCCTGGGTCCCGGCGCCGTACTCGCGCATCGTGTTGAACACGTCGATTGCAAGACCTTCGAGCGCACGGTTCACACCGGTGAGGCGCAGTACCGGATCGGCGTTGCACGCAGCTTCGAACAGAAGCACCTGCTCGGCGAACTCGCCGATAAAGGTGCCCATGTGCTCGCCGAGCTTGATTGAAATTTCGCAATGGCGCGCCTCGTCCCAGCACTGACGAGCCATGTCGAGCTTGAGCTCGAAGGGCACTTCGTCTTTCCCGGGGCCGACCTCGTAGTCGTAGCACGTGCGCCCCGCGCCCTCGAGGGCCTGAATCTCGCCCGTGAAGATCGCGTGCATGAGTTGGCGGGCGCCGTCGGGTCCTTCGGGCTCGTTGGGGTCGAAGGTGTTGCCGTTTCGGTCGCTCGAGCGCGGGTCGAAGAGGAGGTCCTCGATACGGATCCGAGCAAAGCGCGAATCGCGGGCCAGGTCGTCGACCGAGAGCATCTTCTTCATGGACCAAAGCTTACGCCCGGAGAGGTCAACTCTCTAGCCGCGGGGCGAACGCAGTGGCCACCAGTTCGCCGAACAGTTTGTCGGGATCGGGAGTCGACACGCCCTTTTTTTGGAAGTAGCCGAGCAGGTTGCGGCAATCACGCTGAAGAAAGTCCAGTGCGTTTGAGTTGTACTGCGCAGCGCGTGTCACATCGGTTAGCTCCGACGCCTGGGGCAGATCGATCACGTAGAGCGTGTCGTTCCACACGAGAGTGTTGTACGGAGAGAGGTCCCCGTGGACGATCGCGGCCCCCGCAAGACCCCACAGGATCGCGACAGCCTGGTCGCGCAGGTGCTCGAGCAGATCCTTGTTAGGACGTGCTTCAGCGAGGCGGGGCGCGGCGCCGTCGTCGTCGCCGAGGTATTCGAGCAGTAGCTCAGTGCCCATCCACTGCACCGGGTACGGCACCGGCAGGCCGGCTTCCCACAGGCGGCACAGGGTCTCGAACTCGGCCTGGGCCCAGATACCGGCGCGTGCGTTGCCGCCAAAGCCTGTCTTTTTCTTGATTGCCCGCGCCGTGCGGCCGTCTTTGGGTTCTTTGCCCATTCGGTACGCCGCGTCGTTGCGGAATTGGCGGTGGTCGGTGTCGCGGTAGCGCTTGGCCGCGAGAAGGTTGCGCTCCTCGCCGAGGGTGCGCTCGACGATATTCACGTCTGCTTCCTTGCCGGACTTGAGGCTTCCGAGGTCTTCGTCGCGAGCGTCGCCGCTCGTAATCACCCAGTCGGGCACGGGTTCGGGACCATGTGCCGCCACGGGGTATGTCGACGCGTCGGGATCGAGAAACTCGGCGGTGTCGTCCCAGGCTTGATTGGGACGGCGAAGCAGATAGGTGAAGTCTTCGGTGTTCTTACGAAAAGCGACGATGTCTGGAGCAGCGTCGTGGTGTTGACGGGGCAAGGGTGGTTCCTTTGGTGAGGAGATGAGGAGGGGCGACTAGTTGTGGTCGCCGCGCCGGCTCCGTCTCCTAGAAGGAACGACGAGCGGGCGCGAAGTGATTCGTACGGTCGTTGACAATCCGGATCACAGGTGCCTCCCTTCGCTCGTCAGGTAGGTGAAGGTTACCGAGCGGACTCCAGCAACGCTTGGATTTCGTCCGGCGTGGCCTGCCGCACGTTGTTACGCACATTGCCGTTCTGCATCGCCGCCGCTGCTACGGCCGCAATGTCCTCATCGGAGACGCCGGCGCTCGCGAGTCCTGCGGGCAGCCCGAGGCGCTCGCGTAGGCGATCGATCGCGCCTGCCGCGTCCCCTGCGTCGCCGAGCGCGGCACCGATCTTGGCGACTGCCGCGGGCGCCGCCAGTTCATTGAACGCGACGACCTTGGCGAGCAGCACTGCGTTCGCGCGCCCGTGGGGAATGCCGCTGCGGCCCCCGATCATCTGGGCGAGCCCGTGGTGCATGCCCATCGACGAGTTCTGTAGGCACCGCCCTGCAAGCGCGGCACCGACCAGGAGATCCGTGCGGGCATCGAGGTCGTCGCCGTCGTCGTACACACGCGGGGCCGCGGCGGCGATGCGGGCGATCGCCGCAAGGGCGATTGCCTCAGCCTCGGGAGTGCAGCGGGGCGAGTAGACCGCTTCGACGCCGTGGGCCAGCGCGTTCATTGCGGTCTCGCCCGACGTGTCGGGTGCCATGTCAAGGGTTGCCCGCGGGTCATAGATCACCGCGACGGGAGCGGTGGTCGGACCGCCCGCGCCAGTCTTCTGCTTGGTTGCAGGATCCGTCATCCCGAAAAAGGGCGTGACCTCGGCCCCCGAGTACGTGGTCGGGATCGACAGGTGAGGCAGGACGGGACGGTCGACGTGACTTGTGCCGGGAACGCCCTCGGCCTGCTCGGCAAAAAACGCGATGGCCTTGCCGGTGTCCGCGCACGAACCGCCGCCGAAGCTGACGATGCCATCTACTCGTTCGAGCTGCGCCGTCGCGAGCGCGTTCTGCACCGTGTCAGCGGGCACGTGGCTGCGCACGTCGTCAAAGATTGCGGCCACGTTGCGGCCGAGCACCTTGCGCACGCGGGTGCCCGAATCGCTCATCATGCGGCCCTCGGTGGTGACCAACAGGACCCGGCGCAGTCCAATGTTCTTGAGGACGGCTGCTGCTTGATCAATCGTGTCGATACCGAACACGATCTGTTGTGCGTAGCCCGTGTGGACCCAGTTCTGCGCTTCAGACACCCTGCGGTTCTAGTTGACGAAGGTGGTAGCTGCGTCCCCGAGGGCCAAGACCCGCCACTCGTCGGACGCGTCGTCGATCTCGACAACGGTGACCGAGCAGTTGTTCACGGGCTGACACATGACGCGGTCATCGGCCCACGCCTTGCCGATCGCGACGTTGATCGCAACGAAGTGCGACACCACCACCGCACCGTCGGGCAGGGCACCAAGCACGGCCAACACCGAGTCGCGCCAGTTCTCGTAGACAACCCCCGCCTCGGCGTAGGTGCCGCGAAGGAAAGGGCCGATCCACGCAACGCGGTCCTCAAGGCCTTCCATGGGCGCGGTCACTTCACCCACGCCAGGTTCCACGGTTGCTGCGATCCGCCAACGCCGTTCGATCGCTTCGGCGGTCTCACGTGCGCGACGCAGCGGGCTCGTGAACAGCGGCCGGGGTCCCTCGCCCACTAGCGAGGCCATGACGTCGGCCTGGGTGCGTCCGGTGTCGTCGAGAGGCGGGTCGGCGTCTTCCCATCCGGCCGCGGCTTTGCCGTGGCGGACCAGTGTGATGGTGCGTGTCGCCACCGCTTAGAGACCGGTGAACAAGTCGTACTCGTGCACGCCTGCCGGCGCTCCGCGCAGGATGAACCACTCGATCCCGAAGCCTTCGCGGAACACCTCGTCGGGCATCTTGAGAAAGAACGACTCCTCGGTGATCTGGCTCGCGTGGGCGCGCATAGCGGCCTTCTTCACTTCGACGAAGTCGGTTACGTCGACGCGGGTCGTGAGGTGCTCCTCCTCTACCCCGAGCGGGAACTCGATCGTGCGCGGCTCGGCGTCGTCGCTGTCCACGAGCGTGTCGACCCCGTCGACGGTCGCAATGGTGCGGGAGGCCCCACCCTGCTCGCGAATGCGCTTTTGCCACGCCGTCCGGTTCACGGTGCCCTCGTAGACCTTCTTCACGTTGGCGATCTCTGCGGCTCGCACACCCACCTGCCACACCTTGATGTGATCAGGGTGGCCGTAAATGCCGTTCTCGTCGTACATAGTGAGGACGTCGGCGTTCTCTTCTTCGAGGATGACGGCGAGGCGCTGGGCGGCTTCCTCGAGGTCGGCCTGCCAGAACGAGTCGGGCGCGTCGTTCTCGGGCGTGCCCATCATTCCCGAGTCGCGATAGCCGAGGAACTCGTTGCGAGCGACGCCCAGGATCGTGGCGGCCGCCTTGGTCTCGATCTCCCGGCGATCACCCAGTGATTCACCGTCGTCGAGAAAGTCGTCGGCCACTTCGCCGCACTCGCCGCGGGTGGCGGTGACGAGCACAACGCGGTGTCCGTTTTGCGCGGCTTTGGCCATGACGCCACCCGTGCCGATTGCTTCATCGTCGGGGTGGGCGTGGAAACAGACAAGGGTCGCCATTCGGCAGCAGCGTATTGCCTCCTAAACTGTCTGGATGCTTCGCCGGACTGGGGTCCTTTTCGTAGCCGTCGCGTTTCTCGCTGGCGCCTGTGCAGGAGGAGACGACTCACATCGCCTCGCCACGGTCGCGCGCGAGCCAAAACCGTCGGTAACCACGACAACGGCGTCGACGGTAATCACCGCACCACTCGCCGCGGTCGCCCCTGTCGCGTCCGCGCCGCGCATCCAACGCGTCCGCACTCTCCCCGGCGAGGCGCCCGCCCGCGCCCCCAAGGCCCCAGCAAGCCACCGTGGTCCCACGCCCACGGGTCGCCTCGAAATCCCGCGCATCGGGCTCAACCACCTCACCTACGAGGGCATCGAGCTGTCCACCATCGACTACGGCCCATCGCACTGGCCCGGCACCGCGCTTCCGGGCCAGGTCGGCAACACCGTGTTTCCCGGGCACCGGGTCACCCACTCGCACCCGTTCCTCAATATTGATCAGATTCAGATCGGCGACATAGTCACGTTCGTGAACTCGTCGGGTCGGTACACCTACGAGGTGACCGACACGTTCGTCGTAGACGCAGACCAGACATGGATCGCCGATCCGACCGACACGCCGACGATGACGATCTTTGGTTGTCACCCGAAGCACTCGGCCAAGCAGCGCTACGTAGTGAAGGGCAAGCTCGTCAAGAGCGAGCGCGTGGCGAACAGCAACGAGCCTTCTGCTGCGAACCCGCAGAACGGTGGCGGTGGTGACTACTCCACCGCTCCCGACCCGGCCGCCCCGCCCGAAACGACTACTACTACCGCTCCGAAGAAGGGCCTCGGCGGCATCATCGGCGGCTAGCGACTCGTGCGTTGGCTGTCTGTGATCCAGCGTCGCCGATGGGCTCCGCGGTTCAGCAGTGCGCCGTTTCCCCGGCACGCAGCACAGACCCGGCACCGACGACGCTGCCGTAGACCTGGTCGCCTGGTTGGATAGTGCCTGTAGGTGCGCACGGGTGACCGAGGTCGCTGCGGAACCGGATGGTGTTTGGGCCACGAACGATCGTGAGGCTCCAGTGTCCACGGCCTCGGTAGCCGCCGGGCGCAACGGCTACATACCCCGCCTCTCGGACCTCGGCAGGGCTCGTGGCGAAAACACTGATGCCGGGGTTGGGCCGCGCTGCGCGCAGCGCGATGGGCGCGGCGACGGCGACGGCCAGCGCGGCGACCGCGGCGAGTTGGCGAAGCCGGCGCCTACCGCGAAGCTCATTGCTTCGGAGTTGGATGACCTCGATGGGGGTCGGCGTCGCGGTTGGGGTGTGGGCGATCGACCCCAGCGCGTCGGACAGCGTGGTCATCGTCGGGCTCCTTGTTGATCGGGTTCGTCGGTAAGCCAGGTCGCTAGCTTTGTCCGCGCCGCAGCGAGGGTGGACGCAGCCGTCCCGGGCGCGACCCCCATGACGCGGGCGACCTCGCGTTCGGGAAGGTCAAGCAGGTAGCGCAGCACAATCGCGACGCGTTGACGTTCAGGCAGGCCTCGCACGACCGCCCAGATCTCACCGGCGGGAGCGGGCATGGCGGCGTCGGGTTGGTGCTGGTCGAACAGGCGACGTTCGTGAGTGGCTCGCCGCATACTCCGCCGCAAGACGTTGAGCGCCACCTTGTAGGTCCAGCCTCCCGGCGACGCCATCGCACCAACCCGCCGCCAATGGAGAAGCGCCCGCGCGAACGCCTCGTCGGCGGCGTCGCGAGCGATTTCCGGATCGCCGGCCACCCAGATCAGCGCGGCGACGAGCCGTTCGTGCTCGTTGAGG
>JBKJQZ010000038.1:0-7817 GCA_046594835.1 Acidimicrobiales bacterium
GCCGAGGCGCACTTCGTAGACGACCCGGCTGAACTCGTCAGATAAGGGCGGGTCGGCCTCTTCGCACATCATCTGGATCGCACGAAGAAAGGTGTGACCCGCAGACAGCGACGATGCGATCAACGACAGGGCGTTGGGTAGTTGCGCGGCGAGCTTCTTCTGGCGACGCTTGATACAAAACGCCGGGAACTTCAACGCGATGAAGGCGGCAAGGGTCAGCGCGGCTACGCCCATGAGCAGCTTGTCGGTGATCGCGGCGACGAAGAACGCCGACACCACCGAGGCGCACAATGCGACCACGGCGTACTCGGCGGCCCGCAGGGGAATGCGGGCCCGCTCAAGTGACGCAGCAAGCGAACCCTGCGCGTCGACCTGGGCCACGACCTTGCCCGCGAGGCGCACCGCATTGGTGGCGAAGCCGCTCAGGTCGAGCAGCGATGACTCGGTGACGGTGCCCGTCTCCTCGTCGAAGTCGGCCGGTTCGTTGCGCACTAACGCGTACAGATCGTTCATCGCCGACTGACGGTCGCGGCCGCGAAGGAGAAAGCCGACGACAACTGCGGTGAAGCTGATGCCGATCAGCAGTGGGAGGACGAAGCTCATTAGCTCGCTTCCTTCCGGGAACGACGGGTCGTCAGGGCCGGACCGTTGAGGCGGGCCTCGCCGGTGTGGGCGGCGGGTGCCGGGTTGGTCGCACGCGCCACACGAGGCGCGCCGGTGGCGGTGCGCGAGACACGAAATACTTCGGGCGGCAACTCGATGCCGCGCTCGGCGAGACGCACGGCGAACTGGGGTCGCAGGCCCGTCGGCACGAGATCGCCGCTCACACCGTTGGGTCCCGGGTTGTGCTTGTACACATCCTGCAGGAGGATCGTGTCGCCCTCCATGCCTTGTACCTCGGTGATGGCGGTCACCATGCGGCGACCGTCGGGGAAGCGCTCGAGCTGCAAGATGACGTCGATCGCGGCGTTGACCTGCTCGCGGATGGCCCGGACCGGCAGGTCGAACCCCGCCATGAGCACCATCGTTTCGAGCCGGGAGAGTGCGTCGCGCGGGTTGTTCGCGTGCACGGTGGTCATCGAACCTTCGTGACCGGTGTTCATTGCCTGCAACATGTCGAGCGCCTCGGCGCCGCGACACTCACCCACCACGATGCGGTCGGGTCGCATACGCAGAGCGTTCTTGACCAGGTCTCGAATGCGTACCTCGCCGGCGCCTTCTGCGTTGGACGGACGCGCCTCGAGGTTCACGACGTGTGGCTTCTGGATCTGGAGTTCGGCTGAGTCTTCGATCGTGATGATGCGCTCGCCCTCGGGAATGAAGGAGGAGAGCACGTTGAGCGTGGTCGTCTTACCGGTGCCGGTACCGCCGGAAACGAGCACGTTGAGCTGACCGCGCACGCAGGCCTCGAGGACGATCGCGGCGTCCATCGTGAGGGTGCCGAAGCTAATGAGGTCCTTCACCATGAAGGGGTCCGTCGCGAACTTGCGGATCGTGAGCACCGAGCCGTGCACCGCGAGGGGCGGGATGATTGCGTTAACGCGGGAGCCGTCGGGGAGACGCGCGTCGACCATCGGCGAGCTCTCATCAACGCGGCGACCAACACCACCGACGATGCGGTCGATGACCTGTCGGTACGCGGCGTCGTCGGCGAACACGTGCTTCGTCGGTTGGAGCTTGCCCTCGCGCTCAACCCAGATGTCGTTGAACGCGTTGCACATGATTTCGGTGACGGTCTCGTCGGCGAGCAGCGGATCGAGCGGGCCGTAGCCGAGCATGTCCTGGATCACTTCGTCGATAAAACGACGACGCTCAGCGAGCGAGACCTTGACGTCTTCGCGCCCAAGGATGCCGTCGAGAATCGACTTGACCTCGTTCACAAGCGCGTTGCCGTCGAGGCCGGCCATGCGCGGCGCGAGCTCGACCACAACCAGGTCATGCACCTTGCGCTTGGACTGATCCCACGTGGAGGTCGAGCGCGTCCGGCTCGCCTCGCTGCGGCTTGGGGTGCCGGCGCGGCGGCTCGTGTGGGTCGGCGCGGCGGCGGCCTCGTCGTCTTCGAGCGCTGCGAGCTTTTCGGACAGTTTCATCTAACGGCTCCTAAGCGAGCGGTGCGGGAGTAGGACGGTGAAGGAAACGGCGCCAGCCCGAGGGCGAGGCGGCCATGGAGGACTCGATCTCGTGAACCGTGCCGGTGAGCTCGCGGAAGCCGTCGACGATGCGACGGCTGATCTCAGCCGACGGGTTCGCCGCGATGACGGGCAGGCCGAGGTTGATCGACTTGCTGACTTCCTTGGCGTAGGGAAGCACGGCGGAGAAGCCCTGCGGGAACAGCTTGGTTACCTGCTCGACGTCGATGCCAACGCCCTTCTCGGCCTTGTTGAGGATCAGGCGCACGTTGTCCGCTGGGATCTTCAAGCGATCCATCGTGGAGAGGAACACGCCCATGTTGCGCACGCTCGGAAGATCGAGGGTGGCGATCGCGTACAGCGAGTCGGACACGTCGAACGCGGCGAGCACGACTTCAGACAGGTACGGGGGCGTGTCCACGATCACGGTGTCGTAGTTGTCGCGCACGGCGTCGAGCACGCGGCTCACGTCGGGTGGCGAGATGCGATCGGCTTCGGAGGGGTCACGCGGCGCGGCGAGCACGGCGATGCCGGACTCGTGGCGCACAACGAACTCGTCGATCACCGAGCTGAGGTCCGTGCCGTCGTCCTGTCGGGCCAGTGCGTCGCAGATCGTGTACCGAGGACGCAGGTGCAGCGCAGTGGACACTTCGCCGAACTGCAGGTCGAGGTCGACGATGCACACCCGGTGGCCAGGCTGCTTGGCCAACATGTACGCGAGGTTGGTGGCGAGGAACGTCTTGCCGCAGCCGCCGGTCGCCGACGCGAGCGTGACGACCTTGCCGCGACGGCGTGCCGGCTGACCCTCCGCATTGTCAGCCGGCACGGCCGCGATCTCGATGGCCGCAGCGCTACGCACCGCGAGGCCGAGAGCCCGGTCGAGCGACGCCTCGAGAACCGAGGGGTCGGCCGGGAGCTGGATCATGTCGACGGCGCCGGCGCGGACAATGTCGCGCATGGCGGCCGACGGGCGTCGCGTGAACGCGAGCACCAGGACCAGGTTCGGGCAGTTGTCGTGCAACAGCTCGAGGCGGGCGAGACCCGACCGCGTGACCACTCCCGGTCCGGCGACGACCACGGTCGGACGACCTTCCTCAAGAAGGTCGACCGCATCGCTCACCCGCAGGCACGCGAGCACTTCGATCGATTGCGTCATCGTCTCGGCGACGGCACGGAACTCGTCGGCGAGTTCGGTCGTGCGGTCAATGACGATGACGCGTGCGGCGTCGCTACGCATTCTTGCCACTGAAGCCCTTCGGGCTCAGGGTGCCCTGGTCGTCGCGGGCGAGGGACAGGTAGACCTTCTGGAAGTTCGTCAGGTACACGACCGTCTCGGCGTCGGCCGTGCTCACTGCGAGCATGTAGGTGGTGCCGGTGCCGTCGACGCTCGGCTGCGCGGCGAGGACCTTCACCTTCTGTAGGACCAACTTGGCTTGGCTGTCCGCGGGCTGGCCGTTGATCGGGGAGTAGGCGCCGAAGACGTTGACGAGGTCCCCCGCCTTGGCGAAACCGGCGAGGCCAGCGACTAGCGGCACCTGGACGGCGATGGCCTGCTGGCCGGTCGGGATCGTGAAGTTCATTCCACTGGCCGGGCTCGCTACCACTCCGGTGGCAACGGTTGTCGCCGTGGTCTGCGCCGCAGCGTTGACTTTGGGGCCACTATCGCTGCCGCGGGTCGCCAGTGTGGCGAGACCCGTGGACACGATCAGCGCACAGGCGCCGATCCCGATGAGGAAGCTGGACCGTTTCTTGTTGGTGAGGGAGGACATGGTGGTGGTTTCCTTTGGTTACTGGGCGAGGCGGGGGTGACCGCCGCAGGACGTTGGGGACGGAAAGATGCCGAGAGCGGTGACATCGGTCTGGCCGATTTCGGCGCCGAGGGCTCGGAAGAGAGGGCGGATCAGCGGGAGTAGGGCCGTGTCGAGCGTGGCGAGCGTGATGGGCAGCGCTGCCTGCAGCAGGGGAGCCAGCGCCGTGGTGGCGCCGCTGCCCGTCACCGAGACTGAGGCGAGCGAGACGCCGCTGTTGGTCGCTCCGACGTGCTTGCCGAGATAGGTCGGCGAGAACTCCGTGGGATGGCTGAAGGTCAGGTTGCTCACCGAGCTTGGCGCCACTGTCGAGGTAATGCCGAGGTTGCCGAGGGTGGTGGTGGCCGTGCCGCTGACGGCGACGCCTGATGCGTTGTCGCTCACACCGATGCTGGGGGCGGCGCCGCACACGATCGAACTGAGCGTGCCCTCGGCCGAAGCCGTGGTGTAGTCGAGCGTCACGTGCGCAACGGGCAGGAGAGCGCCGAGGGGAACGTCGACGGTCGTGCGCAGCGTGATCTGTGAGTTGTGCGCCTTCGAGCCGACGGGCCCGATGGCGGTCTGGGCCGGCTCGATGATCTTGAGCGCAAGCGTGACACCGGCGAGCGAGCCGAGGGCGACGCCGGTCAGCGGCAGGCTGGCGAAGCTGGAGCCGTTGGCGAGCTGGGCTGAGCCGGTTACGAGCTGGTACACGTTGAAGGTGGCGTCGAGGGCGCTGCTGTCACTCGGTGAGGCCACGTTGAGGAGCTGGCCGAGCTTGACCGTCAGGGTATTGGTGATGCCGGCGTTTATGACGTCTTGCACCTCGGCGGCGGCCACGTTGGCGCCGCTGGAGGTGAGCGCGCTGGCCGTCGCCTGGAAGAGGCCGGCCACGTTGATGCTGGTGTTGAGCAACTGATCGACCGTGCCGACCGAGACGCCACTGGCGAGCAATGCGTTCTGGAGGGCCCGCAGCGAGAGGTTGGAGTTGGCCAGGCCCTGGTAGCTGACGGCCGAGAGGCTCCCCCCGCCGAGCCACGTGCGCAGCACGGGATCGAGCTGGGTCTTGGAGGTGTCGAGGCTGGCGAGGGTGGAACCGACACTGAAGGCGGCGATCGGCGAGCCGACGAGGGCGACGGCGGTAGCGGTGAGGGTCTTGCCGCTCGGTGCAAAGGCGTAGTCGAGGTAGGAGGTGGTGACCACCTTTACGGCGCTCGTACCGGTGGTGGAGAAGGTGTTGGTCGTGTCGAGGCTGCCGACCGTCGCCGTGAGCGTGCGGCCTTCGGCGCCCGGGGTGAAGCCGTTGCGGATCGCAGACGCGACCGCGGCGGCCTGGGCCGCCGTGTTGTAGCCGGCCTGGTTGGTGGTGTTGAGGATGAAGCCGACGGCGCGGGCGGCGTCGAGCGCGGCCAAGTCGGACACGTTCTGGTCCTTGCGTTTGTCGAGTGCGATACGGCCGAGGTCGATACCGAGGGCCGACGCGACGATCGCCATCGCGACGACGGGGACGGCGATGACCAACACTGCGCCACGATCGCGACGGATGGGGGCGAGGCGGCGAACGAAGAACAGCCGGATCGAGAACAGCCGGACCGAGAACAGGTTGCGCAACTTCATCTCCTAACTAAGCCGGACTACGGCGGTTGAGCGGAGGTTGTTGGGCAGGAGGATCCCGAGGCCGGGGGCGCTCGGGATGATCGGGCGGCTCGACCACGGATAGGTGATCGTCACCGTGATGCAGCGAGTGGTGTCAGCGGCGTCGGACGGGTTGCACAGTGCGATCGCGGCGCTGGTGTCGCCGGCCTGGTACTTCGTGCCGAGATAGCCGAGTCGGGTGGCCGCGGTGTTCTGCGCCTGGGTGATCCTGCGGGCGTCGAGGGTGGCCGCGGGCAGATCCGGAACCGACAGCGCTGAGCGGGCCGCTTCGGCCGCGGCATGGGTGATGTTGTTCTTCGTGGCGAGCAGGATGCCGTAGGCGGCGATGCCGTAGATGAACATCATGAGGAGCACGGCGACGAACGCGAATTCGACGAGCGCGGCCCCCCGATCCGTCGCACGAGCCCGCATCCGCTTCATGGCGTATAGATCGGCGTGATCAATCTCACCCCACAGAGTCCGGTCGGGCCATTTCCACCCCCCGAACGGGTCAGAGGTGACTACAAGATCAGGCCGTGAAGTCCGTTTCGCTAACTTGCGCCCGTGCTGGTGGTGGCGTTGACGGGTGGGATCGGAGCCGGAAAATCGAGCGCGTCTGCGCTGCTTGCGGCGCACGGCGCGGTGCTGGTGGACGCCGATCGCGTCACGAAAGGGTTGCAGCGCGCCGGCGAGGCGGGGTTCGTCGAGATGGTCGAGAAGTTCGGCGACGGCATCGTCGGGTCCGACGGCGAACTCGATCGACCGAAGATCGCAGCGCTGGTCTTTGCGGACAAAGACGCACTGAACGACCTCAACGCGATCATGTGGCCGCTGATCGGTGCGGGCATCAACGACCGGATCCTGGCGAACGCCGACACCGACAACATCGTGCTGCTCGACATCCCGTTGCTCGGCGCGTCGGGGAACGCCTACGACGTGAAGGGCACGATCGTGGTGGACTGCGCCGTCGAGGTCGCCCTCGACCGGCTGGTGAACGGGCGCGGGATGGACGCCGACGACGCCGCCCGTCGTATCGCCGCCCAGATCACCCGCGAAGAACGCCTCAAGCTGGCCGACTTCGTCATCGACAACTCCGGCACCCCGGCCGACCTCGAATTGGCCGCAACCGCCTGCTGGAGCTGGATCCTCACGCTCCGCCCGTCACCCTGAGTCATCCCCTCGCTGTCCGCCGCCCCTGCGCCAAACCGATGTAACACCCTCTCGGTAGGCTTGCTCTGATGCCTGCCTTTGAGATGGTTGCCAATTACAAGCCCGCAGGCGACCAGCCGAATGCGATCGCCGAGCTGTCTGAGGGCCTCGACGCGGGGGAGAAGTTTCAGACCCTGCTCGGTATTACGGGCTCGGGTAAGTCGGCCACGATCGGCTGGACCATCGAGCAGGTGCAGCGCCCCACGCTGGTAATTGCGCCGAACAAATCCCTCGCCGCCCAGCTGGCGTCGGAGTTCAAGGAGTTTTTTCCCAAGAACCGAGTCGAGTACTTCGTCTCGTATTACGACTACTACCAGCCTGAGGCGTACCTCCCGTCGAGCGACACCTTCATCGAGAAGGACAGCTCGATCAACGACGAGATCGATCGGCTGCGCCACTCCACCACCTCCGCCCTACTCGCACGCCGCGACGTAATCGTGGTGGCGTCGGTGTCGTGCATCTATGGCCTTGGTTCGCCCGTGGAGTACGCGAAGAACCTGCTGCTGCTCAAGCCGGGCGACACGATCGACCAGCGCGCCGTGCTGCGCAAGCTCGTCGACATCGGCTACGACCGCAACGACGCCAACCTCGTGCGCGGCAAGTTTCGCGTCCGGGGCGACATCATCGAGGTGCACCCTGCGTACGAAGAAGCGTCGGTTCGGATCGAACTCTTCGGCGACGAGGTCGAGCGCCTCACCCGGATCGACCCGGTCACCGGCGAGATCCTCGCGGTGCTCGACGATCTCGCGGTGTGGCCCGCCACCCACTACGTCACCGGCAACGAGCGACTGCGCGAGGGCATCGTGCGCATCGAAGACGAACTACAGAAGCGGCTCGTTTTCTTCGAGAAGGAAAACAAGCTGCTCGAGGCCCAGCGCCTGCGTATGCGCACGTCTTACGACCTCGAAATGATGGCCGAGGTTGGTTACTGCAACGGCATCGAGAACTACAGCGCGCCTATCGACGGTCGCTCGCCCGGTGAGCCGGCCTCCACGTTGATCGACTTCTTCCCCGACGACTTCCTGTTGGTGATCGACGAAAGCCACGTGACCGTGCC
>JBKJQZ010000073.1:0-7132 GCA_046594835.1 Acidimicrobiales bacterium
TCGCGCGCGGCGCGATGAAGCCGGGCGACCACGCGATCACTGCCTCGAACAAATCGCCGTTCATCAGGCCCAGGCACAACGCGTACGACGCGCCGTCGGAGATGCCCCCAACTGACACGCGCGCCGGGTCGACGTTGGTGTGGGCGAAGGCGTAGGCCAGCGCGGCGTCGCAGTACGCGACGTCGGGCCCGTACCCGCCCACCAGCACGTCCCAGGTCACCGCGCGCGAGTCGGGTATCACCATGATCAGGCCGGCGTCGTCGGCCGCGGCCACGAGGGGTCGGGCCATCCACTTGGCCTGCATGGTCGCGCCGTGCAGTACGAGCATCAGCGGCCGCGGTCCGTCGGCGTCGGGCACATAGACGAGCCCGTCGCGTTCGCCCCCGGCGAGGCCGAGTGGGTGCAGGCCGGGCTCGAGCAGGTCGGTGGCAGGCTCCGACGGGCGCGCCGCAATTCGCCCTGCGGCCTCACTCATGCATGCGACGGTAGTGCGTTGGAATCAGGCGGCTGAAGGGATGTCGATCGAGATGCGTGAGCCGATCGGCCGCATTGCCTCGTAGTGCACCGCGCCCCCATGGGCCAGGGCGACGCGACGCACCAAGGCGAGCCCGAGGCCGAGTCCACCGAACTCTCGGGTGTCAGACGGGTCGATCTGCAGGAACTCCTCGAAGGCCACCGCCTGCTGGGCGGGCGACATCGCGTTGCCGTGGTCGAGCACAGAGAACGTCACCATGGGCCGGCCCTCGACTTCGATCGGGGCAACGTCGAGGGTGACGCTGCCTCCTCCCGGTGAGAACTTCACCGCGTTGTCCACGAGTTCGTCGAGGGCGCGGGCCACCCAGTGCGCGTCGGCCATCACGTGCATCGGTGCGCCGTGCAACTCAACACACAGCGGGTGCGCAGCGTCGAGGCGGTCGTGCCACTTCGCCAACACGTGATCCACGAGTCGCTCCACGGGCATCGACTTGGGCAGCACGTGGAACTCACCCACTGCGGTCGACGCCGTGAACTCGAGGATCTCAACCACGCGTTGGAGCCGTTCGCCCGACGACACGATCTCGTTGGCGAGGTCTCCGGCGCGTTCGGTGTAGGCGCCGCCGTGCGCGAGAAGTTTGGCGTAGCCGAGGATGCCCGCTAGTGGCGTGCGCAACTCGTGACTGATCCGGGCGAGGAACTCGCTCTTGAGCTTTTCGATCGCAAGGCCGCGGTGCAGGTTTGCGAGGTGGTTGGAGGGAATGAAGGCCTGCCCGCTGTTGACCATGCGAATGGCGTCGATGAGATCCGAGCTCGCGTTGTCCTTGGTGAGGAATCCGCTGCAGCCCGCCTGCACGGCCGCGGCGACCAGTCCGGCGTCGGGCATGCCGGTGAGCAGCACGATCGTCGTATTGGGGCTTGCGACTTGCAGTTCCTCGGCGGTGGTGGTGCCATCGGCGTCGGGCAGTGCGTAGTCAACCACTGCTACATCAGGTTGCAACTCCTTCGCGAGGCGTAGGGCGTCGGCCGAAGTCGGCGCAATACCGACGACCTCGATGTCGTGAGCGGTCTGCACCAGGCGCGCCACGCTCTCGGCAAACATCGCGTGATCGTCGACGATCAGGACTCGGATCGCGTCGGTCACGCGGCGTCACTACCCATCTTTGTCGAGCACTTCGCGCACGGTTCGCAGCAGTGTTGCTTCGTCGAAAGGCTTTTCGATCAAGCGGAAGCTGCCCTTGGTGACGTCTTCGCCCAGCACGGGTTGCGCGTAACCAGACATGAACAGAACGCGTACGTTGGGTCGCCGTTGCGTGATCTCGTCGGCTACTGCTTTGCCCTGCATCTTGGGCATGATCACGTCGCTGAGCAGGAGTTCGATAGGGCCGTTGTGCTCCTCGACCAGCCGAATTGCCTCTACGCCGGAAGCCGCAGGCAACACCACGTAGCCATGTCGAGCCAGGATGCGCCTAGTCACTTCCCGCAGCGCGTCCTCGTCTTCGACTACGAGGATCGTCTCGCGTCCACCGACCCGCGTCTCGTCCTGCGGGTCGAGAGCGGTCGCTTCGTCGTGGCTGATGGGCAGCAACACGATGATCGTGGTGCCCTGGTTGACCTCGGAGACGATCCGGGTGAATCCGCCGGTTTGGGACACGATGCCATACACGGTTGCGAGACCAAGACCAGAGCCTTCGCCCTTGGGCTTGGTTGTGAAGAACGGCTCGAATGCGCGTTCCTTCACGTCGTCGGGCATCCCCACGCCCGTGTCACCGACCCGTAGACACACGTAGCGGCCAGTGGCGATCTCGTTGCCGGTTCCGAGGTCGACCGCCGAGGTGTCGATCGTGAGCGTGCCGCCGCCCGGCATCGCGTCACGCGCGTTGATCGCGAGGTTGAGGATGATCTGCTCGAGGTGGCCGGGGTCGGCCACGATGTTCGGGAGGTCGGGAGCGACCTCGATCGACAGCTCGATCTGCTCGCCGATGGTGCGGCGCAGGATCTGTTCCATGTCGATGATCGCCGCGTTGAGGCTCAGCACGCGTGGCTGCACCACCTCGCGTCGGGCGAAGGCGAGCAATTGGTGCGTGAGCCGACCGGCGCGTTCAGCCGCCAGCTTGATCTGGCTCACGTCTCCCAGCGCTTGCTTCCAACGCTCACCGCTGGGCGCGGCCGCGGCCTCACCGAGGTCCTCGCTCACGAACGACGCGTAGTTCAAGATCACCGCCAACAAGTTGTTGAAGTCGTGAGCCACGCCGCCCGCAAGCTGGCCGAGGCTCTCCATGCGCTGGGAGCGGTGCAGCTGGGTTTCGAGGCGTTCCCGCTCGGCCTGCTCCATGAGGCGTTCCCGTTCGGCCTGCTCGCGCAGTCGTTCGGTCGCGTCGCGGATCGATGCCGAGACGAGCAGGCCGCCGGCGGTCTCGATTGCGGACAGGGAGATCTCTGCGGGGAACTGCGTGCCGTCCTTGCGACGGCCGGCGAGTTGCATGCCGGCGCCACCCATGGGCCGGTGGGCCGGCTGGCCCATGTAGGCGGAGCGGTGCGCGGGGTGACCCTCGCGGAACTGCTCGGGCACCAGAATTTCAACGTGCTGGTGAACCAGTTCGTCGCGTTCGTACCCGAAGAGGCGTTCGGTCTGTCCATTGACGAGCACGATCGTGCCCGATTGATCGACCACGACCATTGCGTCGGGAGCGGCGTCGAGCAGACCAATGAGCGTGGCCTCGTCTAACGCGGTCACAAGCACGTGCCTCCTATCGGCCGCTAACTAGCCAGCTTGGACAAACTCCACCCAATTGCCGTCGGGGTCCTCAACTATTGCCAGCGATACACCCGGCATGAGCTCGGTGATCGGAACCGCGACGGTCGCCTGCGCGGCTTCGCACGCGGCGACCATCTCGGCCAGGTTCGACACGTTCATGGTCCAGTAGCGGTAGCCCGTTGCTCCACCGATGCCACCGGGCGCGGCCGCAGCCTCAACCGGGCGCTTCATCGACACGATCTTGATCGCGCTCGTTCCACACACGAGGCGGTGCATGCCGCCGCCGGGCATTGGCATCGTGCCCTTGTCCTCAAAGCCGAGGACGTCGCGGTAAAACGCCACCATGGCCTCCGCGTTGTTGGTGACGATGCCGAGGTCGATTGAGTCTTTGGTTAGTTGCACGCCCATGGGCGCCCAACCTAGGAGTTATGCGGCGGCCGATGTGGCAACTGCATCGTGGCCAAGGGCCACAGCCAGGACCTGGCCGATGTCAGACGCGAGATGGAACGTCATCTGCTCGCGCACCGCTTCGGGCACGTCCTCGAGGTCGGGGCCGTTGCGTGCGGGCAGGATCACCTCGGTGAGGCCGGCGCGGTGGGCTGCAAGCACCTTCTGTTTCACGCCGCCGATCGGCAGGACTTTGCCCTGCAGGGTCACTTCGCCGGTCATGCCAACCACACCGCGCACCGGCACGCCGGTGAGCAGCGACACAAGCGCGCTGGTCATGGTGACGCCGGCCGACGGGCCGTCCTTGGGCACCGCGCCCGCCGGGACGTGCACGTGGAAACGCTTGCCCTCGAAGGCGGATGCATCGATGCCCAACTCGTCCGCGTGGGAGCGCACGTAGCTGAGCGCGATCGTGGCCGACTCCTTCATCACGTCACCGAGCTGGCCCGTGAGCGGGAGCGCGCTGTCACCCGCGCCGGGCATCGATGTGGCTTCGACGAACAACACGTCGCCGCCGATACCGGTGACCGCAAGGCCTGTGGCCACGCCCGGCACCGACGTGCGCTCGGGCGCTTCGAAGAAGAACTTCGGCCGACCGAGCCAGCGCCGCACGTCGGCGGCGTCTCGCACCGCGACAGGCGCCTCCTGCTCACCCGCCGAGATGGCAGTGGCCACCTTGCGCAGAAGCTTGCCGATCTCGCGTTCGAGGTTCCGCACGCCGGCCTCACGCGTGTAATCGCTCACCACCACGCGCAGCGCGTCGTCGCCCAGTGCAACTTCGGCAGCGTCAAGTGCGTTGCGGTCCAGCTGGCGGGCCACGAGGTGATCCCGGGCGATCGCGACCTTCTCGTCCTCGGTGTAGCCGTCGAGACGCACGAGTTCCATGCGGTCCAGAAGGGGGCCAGGGATCGTTTCGATGACGTTTGCGGTCACGATGAACATGACGTCGGACAGATCGAGATCGACCTCGAGATAGTGGTCGCGGAAGGTGTGGTTCTGCGCTGGGTCGAGCACCTCAAGCAGCGCAGAGGACGGATCGCCGCGCCAGTCGCTGCCGAGCTTGTCGACTTCGTCGAGCATGACGACGGGGTTCAACACGCCCGCTTCTTTGATGGCCCGCGCGATGCGGCCGGGCATGGCGCCTACGTAGGTGCGACGGTGACCGCGGATCTCAGCCTCGTCGCGGACGCCGCCGAGCGCGACTCGCACGAAGGGTCGGCCCATCGCGCGGGCGACGGATTCCCCGAGCGAGGTCTTGCCGACCCCTGGAGGGCCAACGAGGGTGACGATCGCGCCGGCGCCCCGTCGCCCGCCCGCTTCCTTTGCGCCTCCGGCGCGCCCGCTCACGTCGCTGACCGCAACGAGCTTGCGGTCGCTGCGGCGCTTGCGGATAGCGAGGTGTTCGACGATGCGTTCCTTCACGTCGTCGAGGCCCTCATGGTCGGCGTCGAGGATGCGACGCGCCTCGGCCACGTCGAGCTGATCGTCGGCCCGGTTGGTCCAAGGCAGATCGGCGATGGTGTCGAGCCAGGTACGGATCCAGCCGTGCTCGGGGCTCTGCTCCGAGGTGCGCTCGAGGCGGCGCAGCTCGCGCTCAACGGCTTTGCGCACCTGCTCGGGCACCAGTTCGTCGTCGACGATTGCTTCGAAGCGATCGAGGTCGCCCGCGTCAGCGTCGCCGTCGCCGAGTTCTTTCTTGATCGCGGCGAGCTGCTGGCGCAGGAGGTACTCGCGTTGGGTTTTCTCCATGCCTTCGTTCACGTCGCGGCGGATCGACTCGCGCACCGATGCCTCGGCGAGCACGTCTTTCGCGAACCCGATGACGAGCGCGAGCCGCGCCTCAACGTCGAGCGTGCGCAGCACCGCGAGCTTCTGATCGATCGACAGGTCCTGCGAGTAGCCCGCAAGGTCGGCGACCGCAGCGGGCTCAGTGGTATCGCGCACCATCGCGACGAGACCGCCGAGGCCGCGTGACTCGAGGATCGCGGCCACGGCCGCCTTGTATTCACGCGCGAGTTCGAACGCCCGCGCGGTGTCGAGGTTGGCCTCCTCGGCGGGGGTGGCCTGCACCCACAGCGCAGTGCCGGAGCCGGGCACGCCCACGCCGATCTCGGCGCGGTACAAGCCGCGCACAACCAGCGCACGACGCCCATTGGGGAGCTCGCCCGAGTCCTCGATGTGGGCCACGGTGCCGACGGGCGCGTACGCGCTGGTGCCGGCGCGAGGCACCACGAGGAGTTGGCCGTCGTCGCCTACCGCATCAGCAGCCGCGTTGGCTTCCTCGGTCTCGAGAGCGATGGTCACGACCATGCCCGGAAGGAGAACGCCGGTGCCGAGGGGGAGTACAGGAAGGGTGAGTGTCGCAAGATCTGCCATGCGACGAACAACACCTGTGCGGCAAAACTTGTTCCTTATGTTGTCAAGTTTCGATCCACACGAACACGAACTCGGGTTCGTCCGCCTTGCCGCGTTGCTCGAGGACGTAGAGGCCGCCACCTTCGCGTTCCACTTCCAGTGGAATGGGCAATTCGACCAAAAGCCCTAGTCCGCCGCACGGTCCGCCTTCACAGGCAACAAGAGTCTTCTCAATCGGCATGGTTCCCGCACGGTAGACGTTGCATCGCCGGAGTTTTGCGCTAAAAAGGAGGTATCCCGCCCCCGGGAAACCCCATGCGCCCAGATCGACTTCGGTCGGCCTGGGCGTGTGGTCTGTCTGGACTCAGGTTTGGAAGGCCCAACTCGGGCCGGGCAAACAAAAACGGGGCCCCGGAGGGCCCCGTGTGGTGGGCGATACAAGATTCGAACTTGTGACCTCTTGCGTGTCGAGCAAGCGCTCTAACCAACTGAGCTAATCGCCCCTGCGTGCATTCGCCTGGGAGCGCTGCACTGTAGTTTGCCGGACTATGCGGACTCGACTTACTGACCTGCTCGACATCGAGCACCCCGTGATGCTCGCCGGCATGGGTGGCGTCTCGTACCACGAGCTCGTTGCCGCGGTTTCCAACGCCGGCGGATTCGGCTGCCTCGGCGCCTCAGCCATGGGGTCCAAGCGAATGGTCGAGGAGATCCAGGCCACCAAGAAACTGACCGACAAGCCCTTCGGCGTCGACTTGCTCACCGCCGCGGGCGACCTCACGCCGCAGGTCGAGTCGATCATCAAAGAAGGCGGACGCGTCTTTGTGGCGGGTCTGGGTGTGCCCCGCGACGTTGTCGACTTATGCCACAAGAACGGCGTGCTCGTGGTGAGCATGTGCGGCAAGGTCCACCACGCGATCCTTGCGGTGGAAGCGGGCTGCGACATCGTCGTGGCGCAGGGCACCGAGGCGGGTGGCCACACCGGCCAGGTCGCCACCATGCCGCTGGTGCCTCAGATCGTCGACGCCGTCGGCGATCGCGCGCTGGTGGTTGCGGCCGGCGGCATAGTGGACGGGCGCGGCCTCGCCGCGGCCCTGT
>JBKJQZ010000074.1:0-11053 GCA_046594835.1 Acidimicrobiales bacterium
GGACCGGGCCGTCCTCGGGCGCAGCTTCTACCTCATGGGGTTCGTGGACGGCTGGTCCCCGATGGGCCTCGAGACGACGGCGGACGGCGAGAAGCCCTGGCCGGCTCCGTTCGACACCGACGTGGCCGCCCGGCGGGGCCTCGCCTTCGAGCTCATCGACGGGATCGCCCTCCTCTCGAAGGTCGACTGGAAGGCCAAGGGGCTGAGCGACCTCGGGCGACCCGACGGCTTCCACGAGCGCCAGGTCGAGCGATGGACCTCCTTCCTCGAGCGCATCAAGGGCCGCGAGCTGCCTGGGTTCGATGAGGCGGCCGCGTGGCTGCGCTCGCACAAGCCGCTCGACTTCGTCCCCGGTCTCATGCACGGGGACTACCAGTTCGCCAACGTCATGTACCGCCACGGCGGCCCAGCGCGCCTCGCCGCCATCGTCGACTGGGAGATGGGCACCGTCGGCGACCCGAAGCTCGACCTCGGTTGGGTCGTGCACAGCTGGCCCGTCGACACGATGGACCCGGCGGCGTCGACCAGTGGCTATGTCGACATGTACGGCATGCCGTCGCGCGACGACGTGCTGGCGCACTACGCCAAGGTGTCGGGCCGCCAGGTCGACGACGTCGACTACTACTGCGTGCTCGCCAAGTGGAAGCTCGCGGTTGTGTTGGAGCAGGGCTTCCAGCGCGCCGGTGACGACGAAAAGCTCAACGCCTTCGGCCCGATCGTGCTCGAACTCATGCGCGACGCAGCGGAGCTCACGGCCACCACCAACTACCGCGGATGAGGGCGGCGCTGGTCGGCGCGTACGGCCCGGTCGACACCGTCGCCGTCACCGACCTCGACGCACCCGTGCTTGGCGAGGGTGAAGCACGCGTCGCGGTGCACGCGGCATCAGTGAACTTTCCCGACGTATTGATCGCAGCGGGGGAATACCAGATCAAGGCGTTGCCGCCCTTCGTGCTCGGTAGCGAGTTCTCGGGCGTCGTGACCGAACTGGCCGCGGGCGTGACGTCGATCGCAGTCGGCGATCGCGTGAACGGCTCAGTATTCGTAGGCGCGTTCGCAACTGAGTGCGCGGCGAACGCCGCCGTCCTTTCCAAGGTCCCCGAGAGCATCGACTTCGCGGCCGCGGCGGCCTTTGGGGTTGCGCACCGAACGGCGTGGCACGTGCTGCGCTCGGTAGCCCACCTCCAGTCAAAGGAAGATCTCATCGTGCTCGGCGCCGGGGGTGGCGTTGGGCTCGCCGCGGTGCAGTTGGGTGCGCTGCTCGGCGCGCGCGTTACTGCCGTGGCATCGTCGAACGAGAAGCTGAGGGTCGCGCAGCGCTTCGGCGCGACCTACCTGGTCAACCATCGCGACGTCGACCTGCGCGTGGCCCTCAAGGAGTTTGGTGGCGCCGACGTCGTGGTTGACCCCGTCGGTGGCGACCTCGCCGAGCCGGCGCTGCGGGCGCTGCGTTACGGCGGCCGCTTCGTGACCGTGGGCTACGCGTCGGGCGCGATCCCGAAGATTCCGCTCAACCTTGTGCTGCTCAAGGGCGTCACGATTGCCGGATTCCAGTTTGGCGCTTTCGCACAGCACCGCGGGGAAGAGATGGTGGCGAACGAAGCCGAGTTGCTGGCGCACTTCGCCGCTGGTCGCGCGTTTGCGCACGTCTCGGCCCGGTTTGCGCTCGACGACGTAGTGAGTGCGCTGCGCCACGTGGCCGACGGGAACGCAATCGGCAAGGTCATCCTCGACATCGCATAGGTTGCGGCCATGCGTTTTGGCCTGGATATCGCACAACAACGGATGAGCTTCGACGAGGTCGTTGGGCGCGTGCAGTTCGGGGAGGAACTCGGCTTCGACGGCGCGTGGGGGTTCGATCACTTTCAGCCCATGTACGGCGAGGGCGCCGGCGAAACCTTCGAAGGTATGACCACGCTTGCCGCGCTCGCCGGCGCGACCTCGCGCATTCGCCTCGGGCTGCTGGTCACCGGCATGACCTACCGCCACCCGTCGGTGTTCGCAGCGCAGGCGATGACGATCGACCACGCGTCGCACGGTCGGCTTGAGATGAGTTTCGGTGCTGCGTGGTTCGATAAGGAGCACACCGAACTCGGTATTCCGTTCCCGCGCACGGGCGAGCGTTTCGATCTACTCGAGGACTCCCTCGAGATCGCCAAGCGCCTCTTCACCGGCGAGGAGGTGTCCTACGAGGGCAAGGTCGTGTCGCTCGCGAGTGCGCGTCTCTTCCCGGCACCCGTGCAGACGCCGCACCCGCCTATCTGGATTGGTGGCAACGGCCCCAAGCGCACCCTCCCACTCGTGGCCAGGTACGCAGACGTGTGGCACGGCTTCGGCTCGCCGAACTCGATGGCCGAATCAAACGCCCGAGTTGACGAACTCGCCGAAGCGGCGGGTCGAGATCCGAAGTCGATCATGCGCGCCGGTTCGCTGTCGCTCGATGACCTCGACAAGGCAAGGCATCACGCCGCCAAGTGGCGCGACGCCGGCGTTGGTTACCTCGTGTGCGGTTGGCCGGCCGATGGCCGCGAACAGATCGAGAAGTTCGCGACCGAGGTCATGCCCGAGTTCCTTTGATCGAGCCTGTGATTATTGAGGGCAAAGACCGCCCCGAATAATCACAAGTTGTGTTTAGGGGGCCGCGTAGCCGCCGTCGACAACTAGCGCGGTGCCGGTTGTCCAACGGGAGGCGTCGCTGACGAGGTACTCGTAGGCGCCGACCAGGTCGGATGCGGCACCGAGACCGAGCGGGTGCTTGGCCGCCATCGTGTCGAGCGCTTGCTGGGGGAGGTCTTCGTGGATGGCCGAGAGGAACGTGCCCGGGCACACGCAGTTCACGCGGATGCCGTCGCGGGCGTACTCGACGGCGGCGACCTTTGCCGTCTGAATGACCGCCGCCTTCGTTGCGCAGTACGGCGCGGCGTGCGACCACGCCGTCATCCCTGCGACCGAGGCCGTAAGCACGATCGACCCGCTGCCCTGAGGGCGCATCACGCCGACCGCGGCCTTGGTCGCGTGCGCGGCGCCAAGCACGTTCACCCGAAAGGCGCGTTCCCAGTCGTCGGTCGACAGGTTGTGGATGCGTCCGTTGGGCGACAGCACCCCCGCGTTCTGGATCAGTGCGTCGACGCGACCAAATCGCTCGACGGCGCGGGCGACGACTGCGGCGACGTCGTCGTAGTTACTGACGTCGGCGGGGACGGTCTCGACGTTGTCGCCGCTGAGCAGTCCGTCGACCGAAAGGTCGCTCAGCACCACGCTGGTGTCGGGCGCGGCGGCGAAGTGCGATGACAACGTGCCGCCCAGCGCGCCGCCCGCGCCGGTGATCACAACGACACGACTCATATGAGTAGGTACCCCCCGTCGACCGTCAGCACGGTGCCCGTTACGAACGCCGACGCGTCGGACGCCAAGAATTGGTACGCGCCGGCCAGATCGGTGGCCGCGCCCCATCGCTTCTGCGCGGTGTGATCGAGCACGCGGGCCTCGAGCTTGGCGTTGGCCTTCCACCCTTCGGCGAGCGGCGAGTCGAACCAACCGGGCGCGACGACGTTGACCGTGATGCCATCGGCGGCGAGTTCAAGCGCGAGCGATTTGGCGAGCGCGACGACGCCCGCCTTCGACGCGCTGTAGGCGGCGAGTCCACGGCCCGGTCGTTCCCCCAGCACCGAGCCGGTGAAGACGATGCGACCGCCGCCGCGCATCACGCGCGTCGCCGCCCGCGCGCTGAGGAACGCGGCGGTGAGGTTGACCTCGAGCACGTCACGCCAGATGCGCGAGTCGGTATCGCGGGCGGAAGCAACCACGGGCGAGATCCCTGCGTTCGCGATCCACGCGTCGACGCCGCCCCACTCGTTCACGGCCGCGTCGGCGACGCCTTCGATGAACACCTCGTCGGTCACGTCGCCGGCCAACACGAGCGACGGGCCGGGCAGCTCCTCGGCGAGGGCGTCGAGGTCGGCCTCGGTGCGCGCGACGAGAGTCACGCGCGCGCCTGCCGCCGAGAACGCGTGCGCGAGTAGGCGCCCGAGGCCGCGGCTGGCGCCGGTGATTACGACGCGCTTGTCGGTGACGTCGCCCGCGTTCGGAAACGCGCTCGGAATCTCGATCTCGTTGTCCATGGCGCAACGTCACGCTAGTGACGTCGGCGCCAGGCGACGTGACGGGGTTTTCCACCCTCGCGGTGGATAACCCCGTCAGCAGAGTCACGTGCTGCCACGACCAGATCGACGAACTCCATTACCGCGACCGCACCGTGGCTTAGAAGCCGATGCAGCGTGGCCGCCTACGGTTGGCGTCGTCCTGTTTTGATCGCGGACACGTTTGGCTGGTCGATGCCCGAGATGTTGGCAAGCTCCGCTTGCGTCAAACCCCGACTTTTCCGGCCCCGTCGCACTACGTCTCCGTACACAAACGCCTAGTACATCGTTCTCGATCGATCGCCAGTAGCTCACTACAGTCGGCGGCGTGTTCAGCGCCGACGAGATGCTCGAGATGTACCGGCGCATGGTTGTGATCCGTGGATTCGAGGAGCGTGTTTCACGTCTCTACGCCGACGGCGAAGTGCCCGGGTTCGTGCACCTCTCCATCGGGCAGGAAGCAGCGGCCGTTGGCGCGTGCTGGCCGCTGCGGCCCGACGACGTGATCACCTCGACGCATCGTGGCCACGGCCACTGCCTAGCGAAGGGACTCGACCCGCTCGGCATGTTCGCCGAATTGATGGCCAAAGACGCGGGCACCAACCGCGGCCGCGGCGGGTCGATGCACATCGCCGATCCGACCATTGGCATCTTCGGCGCCAACGGGATCGTGGGCGCGGGCCTACCGATCGCCGCGGGCGCGGCAACCGCCGCGCAACTGCGGGACGCGGGCGCGATCGCGGTCGCGTTCTTTGGCGACGGAGCTGTCGCGCAAGGCGCCTTCCACGAAGCCGTGAACCTGGCTGCCGTGTGGAAGCTGCCCCTCGTGTTCTTCTGTGAGAACAACGGCTACGCCGAGTTTTCCGCGGCGGTAGACCAGCACGCGGCCCCACTCGAGGCGCGCGCCGCGGGGTACGGCGTGGGCTACGTGGCGGTCGACGGTAACGACGTCGTCGCTGTTGCAATGCTCATGACCGATGTGGTTGCGCGGGTCCGAGCCGGTGGCGGTCCGGTGATCGTCGAAGCGGCGACCTACCGCTGGCACGGGCACTACGAAGGCGACCCGCAGCGCTACCGTTCGGCCGAGGAACTCGCCGAGTGGCAACAGCGCGACCCCCTGATCATCCACGCCAAGCGGCTCGATGCGGATACCGCGCTTGTGCTCGACACGACAGTGGCCGAGGAACTCGACGCTGCGGTCGACGCGGCGCGCAAGCTCGATCAGCCGCAGCCGACTGCGCTGTTTGACTTCGTCACGCGCCCGCGGCCTGCGTGCCCGGAGCCCGCACCGTTGGCGCCAGACGCGCCCGTCTTTCGCACGATGGACGCGATCCACGACGCGCTTGAAGTCGAACTCGCAGCCGACGACGCCGTGATGGTTGCGGGCATCGACGTGGCCGCCGGTGGCAACGTGTTCGGCCTCATGCGCGGCCTGCACGATCGCTTTGGCGATCGTGTGCGCGACACACCGATCAGCGAGACTGCGATCATGGGCCTCGGCGTCGGCGCCGCGATGGCGGGCATGAAGCCGGTCGTCGAGTTGATGTACCTCGACTTCATCGGCGTCTGCCTCGACCAACTCCTCAACCAGGCCGCCAAGATGCCGTTCATGACCGGCGGCGCGGCGGCCATGGGTCTCACCGTGCGCACGCAGTTCGGCGCCGGCCGAAGCAGCGGCAGCCAGCACAGCCAGAGCCTCGAAGTGCTGCTCGCCCACATTCCGGGCCTCAGCGTCGTGATGCCCTCGACGCCGGCTGACACCTACGGCCTGTTGCGCGCCGCGATCCAAGACCCCAACCCGGTCGTGTTCATCGAGAACCGGTTGCTTTACGGCCTCAAGGGCCCGCGGCCGCCGGCGGATCACGTGGTGCCGATCGGCAAGGCGAAGGTCGTGCGCGAAGGCAACGACGTCACGGTCGTGTCCGTGTCGCGCATGGTGCACGAAGCGCTCGCGGCGGCGGAGATGGTCGACGGCGTCAGCGTCGAAGTGATCGACCTGCGCACCGTCGCCCCGCTCGACATGGAGACGGTCCTCGCGTCCGTCGAGAAGACCGGTCGCCTGGTGATCGCACACGAAGCCGTGATCCCCTTCGGCATCGGAGCCGAGATCGCGGCGGCCGTTGCCCGCGACGCGTTCTGGCACCTCGACGCACCGATCGAACGCGTCGGGGCCGCGGCAACGCCGCCGCCTTACGCGCCAAGCCTCGAGAAGGCGTGGCTGCCTGATCGCGACGACATCGCCGCCGCAATTACCAAGACCGCCCGTGCGTAATCCCTTCTCTGAGTGATTTGGCCCGCAGAGCGGGCCGAATCACTCACAGAACGGGGCGCGTTAGCGCGAGAGGATCGTGACGGCCGCGACGCCGGGGGCGCCGTAGACCTGCGCGTAGCCGACCGACGGATTGTTCGCGACCTGTCGATCACCTGCGGTGCTGCGCAGCTGGTGCACGAGTTCGTGGACCTGACGGAGGCCCGATGCGCCGACCGGCTCACCGTTGGCGATGAGGCCGCCGTCGGTGTTGACGGGCATTGGCCCGTGGATCTCGGTGGCGCCGTCGGCGATCAGCTTCTCCTGATCACCGTGGGCGCAGAAACCGTTCTCAGCCATGTGAATGACCTCGGAGCCGGCGTCGGTGTCTTGCAGCTGCATCACGTGCACGTCTTCGGGACCGATGCCGGCCTTCTCGTACGCGGCCTTCGATGCGTACACCGTGGGCGACACGTCTTCGTCGACCGCAGCCCAGCTGGTGTTCACTTCGTAGGCGCCGTAATTGCGGCTCCGGATCGCGATCGCCTTCACGTAGATCGGCGTGTCGGTGTAGTTCTTCGCCAGGTCGGCGCGGCACATCACGACCGCAGCGGCGCCTTCGTCGGGCGCGCAGAACATGTACTGCGTGAGCGGGTAGTTCAGGTACGGCGAGTTGAGGATGTCTTCCTCCGACATCGGCGTGCGACGGAAGGCGTTCGGGTTGAGCGCACCGTTGCGGAAGTTCTTGGCCGCCACCTTGGCGAGCGTCGCGGGGGTGATGCCGTGGTCGTGCATGTACCGGTTGATCTTCATGCCGAAGAACTTGGTGGTGATGTACTGACCGTTCTCGCCGTACCAGCCCGGCATGTTCACGCCCGACGGGTCGGCCTTGAACGAGCCGCGCGGGTGCTTGTCGATGCCCACGGCCACGGCGATGTCGCCCATTCCCGCAGCGATCGCGTTGGCCGCCTGCTGAATCGAGCTTGCCGCGGTTGCGCACGCGTTGTACACGTTGGTGAAGGGGATGCCGGTGAGCCCGAGCAGCGCACTGATCACGTCGGTCTGGTCGACCTCCCAGCTGCCGCCGTAACCAACCTGCACGTCGCCCCAGGTAATGCCCGCATCGCCTAGCGCCATAGAGACCGCGTCGGCGCCCATGTCGAAGGCGGTCTTGTCGCCAAAGCGCCCAAAGGGGTGCATGCCGATACCGATGATTGCTACGTCGTCCATCGTGGGCTCCTAGTTGGTGGTCGCGCCGGCGGGCGCGAACGCGAAGGTCATGATCTCGTCGCCGTCGGCGTCGGTATAGAAGGGGATCACTTGGAGTTCGAGCGCCATGCCGAACTCGAGCTTCTCGGGGTCGGCCTCAGTGAGGCGGGCCTCCACGCGCACAACGTCGTCGAGCTGCACGAGGCCAACGCCGAAGGGTTCGAAGTTCTTGGCCGTCGGGTCACCCGCGTAGGGAAACACCGGCGGGAAGCTCTGCGTTGTGAACGACACCAGCGTGCCCGTGCGCGGCAACGCAAGTTGTTCCATCGTCGTGGTGCCACAGCGCGGGCAGCGCGACTGGGTGGGGAAGGTCACCGCCGAACAGGAGCTGCACTGACCCCCGAGGAGTTGCGGCGCGTCGGCCGGCCAGGTGAACACGTCTGCGATTGGTTTTTGCATCAGTTCCTCACGGTAGTGGTGGTCAACACCCGAGAGCGCGGGCGATGACCATGTGTTGGATCTCGTTGGTGCCTTCGCCGATCTCGAGCACCTTGGCGTCGCAGTAGAAGCGGGCGACGGGCGACTCCAGCATGTAGCCCACGCCACCGTGGATCTGCACGGCTTCGCTCGCGGCCGCGACCGCGAGGCGGCTCGCCTTGAGCTTGGCCATTGCGGCTTCCTTGAGGAAGGGCTTGCCCGTGTCGCGCAGGTACGCGGCGCGATAGGTCAACCAACGCGCCGCTTCGAGTTCGGTCGCGATGTCGGCGAGCTTGAACTGGATCGCCTGGTACTTCGCGATCGGCTGGCCGAACTGCACGCGCTGTTGCGCGTACGCCAGCGCGAGGTCGAGCACGGCTTGGGTCAAAGACAGCGAGAGCGCGGCGATCGAGATGCGGCCGACCTCGAGCGTGCGCAGAAACTGGGCGAGGCCCAGGTTGGGGTCGCCCACGAGGTGCTCGTCGGGCACGAACACGTCGTCGAAGAACAGCTCGCGGGTGTCGAGGCCCTTCCACCCGATGCCGCGCATCTTCGGGCCCATCGTGTAGCCGGGCGTGTCCTTCTCCACCACGAAGGTGCCGTAGTGCTCCTCGACGCGTGCGAGCAGCGTCACCCCGAAGGACATGTTGGTGCCGGCGTTCGAGATGAAGGTCTTGGCGCCGTTGATGAGCCATCCGCCGTCCTGCTTGACGGCGCGGGTGGTGATGCCGCGGGCGTCGGAGCCGGCGTCGGGCTCGGTGAGGCCGAACGCGCCGAGCGCGGTGCCTTCGGCAAGCGGACGCAGCCAGCGGTCGCGCTGGGAGTCGTTCCCGAAAAGCAGCAAGGGAAGCGACCCGATGGTCACGTGCGCCTGCCACGCGGCGGCGACCGACTGATCGGCCAAGCCGATCTGTTCCATCGCGGCCACAAAGCCGACCGTCGACATGCCGATGCCGCCCCACTCCTCGGGAACCAGCATGCCGAGCAGCCCGAGGGCGCCCATCTCGCGCAGCAGGTCGGTGGGGCACACGGCGTTTTCCCACGCCTGGGGTGCCCGCTTGGCGATCTCGTTCTGCGCGAAGTCGCGGCACAGACCAACGAGGTCCTGCTCGGCTTCGGTCAGCGAAAAATCCACGGGCGCATCGTATTCGGTCGCCGGTAGAAGTGCGCTCCCGCGAAGTGAGAACTAGATTCTCTTTCCGTGGCCGAGCTCGACGTAGTGATCTTGGGCGCTGGCATAACCGGGATCTACCAGCTGTATCTGGCGTTGCAAGCGGGCTGGAACGTAAAGCTGCTCGAGGCCGGCAGTGGCGTGGGCGGCACCTGGTACTGGAACCGCTACCCAGGCGCGCGCTTCGATTCCGAGTCGTATACCTACGGCTACCTATTCAGCCCCGAGCTGTTCGACGAGTGGGAGTGGAGCGAGCACTTCGCCGCGCAGCCCGAGACCGAGCGCTATCTCAACCACGTGGTCGACCGCTTCGGCCTGCGCGACCACATCGTGTTCGGCGCGCGGGTGGCGTCAGCGGCGTGGACCTCATCGAACGAGTGGCGCGTGACGTGCGACGACGGTTCCTCGTACGAGACACGGTTCGTCGTAAGCGCGACGGGCGTGTTGTCGGTGCCGTTCGTTCCGGCGGTCGACGGGCGCGCCGAGTTCGGCGGTCTGCAGGTGCACACCGGTCGTTGGCCGAGCGAGGGCGTTGATCTCGCAGGTCGTCACGTCGCGGTGATCGGCACCGGATCGTCGGGCGTGCAGATCGTGCCGGTGATCGCCGACAAGGTAGCGGCGCTGACCGTCTACCAGCGGAGCGCCAACTGGTGCACGCCGCTGAACAACCGGCCGATCACGGCCCAAGAACAGGCGCAGCTCCGCGCCGACTTCGAGCGGATTCGTGAGACGCTCAACACGTCGCCGAGTGGGTTCTTGCACGAGGTCAACATGCGCAAGACCTTCGATGACGCGCGCGACGAACGCTTCGCCTTCTTCGAGAAGCTGTGGATGTCGCCTGGCTTCACGAAGCTCACGAGCAACTACTACGACCTGCTCTACGACGAGGCCGCGAACGCAGAGTGGTGCGAGTTCGTGAGCGGCAAGATCCGCGCGTTGGTTGCTGACCCGGTGGTGGTGGACAAGCTGATCCCAACGCACCGCTTCGGACAGAAGCGCCCGCCGTTTGTGACCGGCTATTACGAGGCGTTCAATAAGGCCAACGTTGAGCTCGTGGACCTGGGTGCGCACCCGATGCGCATGACGCCCAACGCGATCATCACCGACGTGGAGCGCTCGCACGACGTCGTGATCTGGGCGACCGGCTTCGACTTCGGCACCGGCGCGTTATCGCGCATGGGCGTCGTCGGGCGCGACGGTGTCGCGTTGAACGACCACTGGGCCGACGGTCCGGCCACGTTCCTCGGCGTGGCGACCGCGGGCTTTCCGAACTTCTTCTTCCCCGGCGGACCGCACGCGGCTGCGGGCAACAACCCGCGCTACAACGGCGACCAGGTCGACTTTGTGCACGACGCGATCGCCCATGCGATGGCGAGCGGCGCCCGCGTGATCGAGGTCGACCCGTCGGCCGAAGCGCGGTGGACCGAGATGGTCGACAGGGCCGCCTTGCAGGCGCCCTTCGGCGAGCTCGGCCAGTACTACGGCACCAACATTCCGGGAAAGCCCCGTCGCTATCTGCTCAACGCCGGCGGCCGCCCCAAGCTGCACCGCGAAATCGCCCGCGTGCACGACTCCGGCTGGGCGGCGTTCCGCCTGTCGTAGCTGAACTGGGTCGAGCTGGTGCCCTACACGGGCATGAGACGGACCCAGTTCGGTGAGAGTTAGACGGTGGCGACGGGGGTGACGGGGCCACCGACTGTGCCGGGGAGTCGCAGCGGGGGTGCGGTCAGCAAAAAGCGCGACCGACCATGTGCGCGCAGCCACGTGGCGTACCGCTCGGTGAGATGTGGTTCCTCGACGAACTCGCCA
>JBKJQZ010000326.1:0-2544 GCA_046594835.1 Acidimicrobiales bacterium
GCAAGACGCAGCTCGCGAAGTCCGTCGCCCAAATCTGTGGCGCTCGCCTCATCCGCCTCCAGTGCTACGAGGGCCTCGACGAGGCCAAGGCGCTTTATGAGTGGAACTACAAGAAGCAGCTCCTTCGTATTCAGGCCCAGCGCAACGCCGAAGAGGGTGGCAACTGGCAAGACATCGAGGAAGACATCTTCGGTGAAGACTTCCTCATGACCCGCCCGCTGCTCGAGGCGATCCGGGCCGAAGACCCCGTCGTCCTGCTGATCGACGAAGTGGACCGCGTCGAGGTCGAGACCGAGGCACTGCTGCTCGAGATCCTCTCCGAGTACCAGGTGTCGATTCCCGAGCTTGGCACCGTCACCGCGAAGCAGATCCCGCTGGTATTCCTCACCTCGAACAACACCCGTGAGCTATCCGAGGCACTCAAGCGTCGTTGCCTCTTCCTCCACATCGACTACCCGTCGTTGGAACGCGAGCGCGAGATCGTCCTGACCCGCGTCGAGGGCATTACCGATCACCTCGCCGATCAGGTCGTACGTATCGTGCGCTCGATTCGTCAGATCGACCTCAAGAAGGCACCATCGGTTTCCGAGACGCTGGACTGGGCGCGCACTCTCGTGTTGCTGGGTATCGACTCGATCGACGCCGAGCAGGCCAAAGAGACCCTCCACATCCTGCTCAAGTACCAAACCGATATCGCCAAGGCGACCAAGGAACTGAGCGACAACTAACTCACATGCTTGATCTGCTCACTGGCTTCGTCACTGAACTCCGCAACGCGGGTCTGCCCGTCAGCCTCACGGAGTCGATCGACGCCATGGAGGCCGTGAAGCACGTTCCGCTTGAGGACCGCGACGCGTTTAAGTACGCGCTCGGGGCCACGATGGTGAAGTCGGCGTCGCACTGGCGCGCCTTCGAAACCGTCTTCGAGGTGTACTTCTCGACGCGCATGGCGCCGCCTGAGGGTGGCGACGGCAACGGTGCGCTCGATGAAGCTGCGCTTGAGATGTTGCGCGAGATGCAACAGGGCGAGCAGGGCAGCGGCGGGCTCGAAGGCCTCACCCCCGAGCAACTCGCCGAGATGCTCTACAAGGCCCTGATGAACGCCGACGACGCGATGATCAAGGCGCTCGCGAAGCAATCGGTCCAGCGCTACGCCGGCATGGAGCCGGGCCGTCCCGTCGGCGGCACGTACTACCTGTATCGCACGCTGCGGAACCTCGATCTCGAGGGAATGCTCGAGCGGATGATGGAGCAGGCCGAGCATGACGCCGACGGCGGCATGACTCCGCTCGAAGAGCGACTCGCGACCGACGAATACAACTCGCGCATCGAGAAGCTGCGCCAGGAGATCGAGGCCGAGATCCGTCGCCGCCTCGTGGCCGACCGCGGTCCCGAAGCGATGGCGCGCACGCTGCGTAAGCCGCTGCCCGAGGACATCGACTTCATGCACGCGTCGAAGGACGAGCTCAACAACCTACGTAAGGCGATCGCGCCGCTGACCCGCAAGCTCGCGGTGCGCCTGGCCCGCAAGCGTCGTCACGGTCGCAAGGGGCCGCTCGACTTCCGCAATACGGTCCGCCATTCGCTGTCCTATGGCGGCGTGCCGGCCGAGCCCAAGTTCAAGTACCCGCGTCCGTCCAAGCCCGAACTCGTGATCGTCGCAGATATCTCGGGTTCAGTCGCGGCCTTCGCGCGGTTCACGCTGCACCTCACGTACGCGCTCAACACGCAGTTCTCCAAGGTTCGTTCGTTCGTGTTCATCGACGGTATCGACGAGGTGACCGAGTACTTCACCGGCGTCGAAGACATCACCGAAGCGATCACGCGCGTCAACACCGAGGCCGACGTGATCTGGGTCGACGGGCACTCCGACTACGGCCACGCGTTCGAGGTGTTCTGGGAAAAGTGGGGCAAAGAGCTGTCGCCCAAGACCACGGTGCTCCTGCTCGGCGACGCCCGGAACAATTACCACGCGGCCCAGAGCTGGGTGGTGCACGAGATGAACAAGCGGGCCCGCCACGTCTACTGGCTCAACCCCGAGCCCCGGTCGTACTGGGACACGGGCGACTCGATCGTGTCGGAGTACGGCACCCACTGCGACGGCGTCTACGAGTGCCGCAACCTGCGCCAACTCGAAGCCTTCGTGGGCATCCTCGACTGACCTGAGTTCTTTCCGACTTTTTATGCATCCCCCAGGACTGTCATGGGAAATGCACACTGGTTCGCTAGCTGAGGGCCGCTTGGAACTCGACGCGGTTGCCGAAGGGGTCGAACACGAAGATGCGGTCGACACCTTCGAGCGGGTCGTCGTCTTTGACTTCGTAGCCCGCGGCGCGCGCATCGATCGCGAGTTGACGGACCTCGTCGACTCGGAATGCGACGTGGGCTTTGCGCGCCGCACGAAACTCGGCCTCGACGCCGATGTGCAACCGCACCTCGCCTAGTTCGAACCACGCTCCACCGCGGCCGGTGAGTACCGCCGGCTTGGGTACTTCCGCGAGTCCCAGCAGCCCGACGTAAAACGCTCGCGCGCGGTCCTCCTCA
>JBKJQZ010000077.1:0-4975 GCA_046594835.1 Acidimicrobiales bacterium
GCTTGTCGCTTGTCGCTTGTCGCTTGTCGCTTGTCGCTTGTCGCTTGTCGCTTGTCGCTTGTCGCTTGTCGCTTGTCGCTTGTCGCGCGCCTGCGAAGAAGCGGCGCCTGCGGAGAAGCCGGCGAAGCCAACCGGTAGGTAGCGCTAGTCGCCGAGGTAGAGCGTCCGGATGCGGTCGCCGTCCTTGAGCTGTTTGCCTCGCAGCGTTTCGGTCACCACGCCCTGATCGACAAAGAACCCAACGTCGGCCACTTCGAGCGCTCCGACGTTTTGCTCGACGAGGATCACCGTGGTGCCTTCGTTCGCAAGGTTGCGGGCAATGCGCAGGATCTCCCGCACGATCACCGGCGCGAGACCGAGCGAGGCTTCGTCGATCACGAGCACGGTTGGGTTCGCCATGAGGCCCCGACCGATTGCGAGCATCTGTTGCTCACCACCCGAGAGGCTGCCCGCCAGCTGCGAGCGGCGCTCGTCGAGCCGGGGCAAGACCTTATACACGTGGGCGCGTTGTTCCTGGACCCACTTACGGTTGCGTCGCTGCGTCCACGAGCCGACCATCAGGTTGCGTTCGACGCTGAGGTCGCCGAAGACGCGACGCCCCTCAGGCACCATCACCAGACCCGACTTCACGCACGCGCCCGTTGAGCGACCGGTGATGTTCTCGCCCTTGTAGCGGACCTCGCCGCTCGTGGTCGGTACCGAACCAATGAGCGTCTTGACCGCGGTGGACTTTCCTGCGCCGTTGAGACCGAGCAACACCGCCACCTCACCCGCCTGCACGGCCAACGAAAATCCGTGCAGCACCGGCACCGGCCCGTAACCGGCCTTGATGTCGATGAGTTCGACCATCGGCTCAGGCAAGGGAACTCGCTCCTTCGCCCATGTAGGCCTCGGCCACCGCCGCGTTGTAGCGCACCTCTTCGGGCAGTCCTTCGGCGAGCATGGCGCCGAAGTTCAACACGTAGACGTAGTCCGACGTGGCGAGCACAAGCGGCACGTGGTGCTCAATCAACACGATCGACAGACCCAGCTCGTCACGCATTTGCTCAACCCGTTGACAGAACGCCGCCCCCTCCTCACCGCTCGCGCCGGCGAGGGGTTCGTCAAGCATGAGGACCGACGGATCCGTCGCCAACACCGCGGCCACTTCCACCATCTTGAGCGTGCCGTAGGGGAGGCCCCCGATGCGACGATCGCGCATGTCGCCCAGGCCCATGAAGCCGAGCACGTCGTCAGCGCGCTTACGCGCCACCGTCTCTTCACGACGGGCCGCCGGCGTGCCCAGCAGCGACGAAAGCCCGTTTACGCGCGCGCTCATGTGCTGGGCCACAACGAGGTTCTCCAGGACCGTGAAACTGCGGACGAGGCCGACCTGCTGGAAGGTCCGCCCCAGGCCGCGCTGGGCGCGCGCCTCGGGCTTCATGAATGTCACTTCTTCGTCGAAGAGCCGGATGCGGCCCCGGTCGGGCGCATAGAAGCCCGACACGCAGTTGAACAGCGTGGTCTTGCCCGCGCCGTTGGGCCCAAGGATGCCGACGATCTCGCTGTCGCCAACTTGGAAGAACACATCGGCGAGCGCCTGCACGCCCCCGAAGCGGATCGCGACGGAGTCGACCTCTAGCCGCGGGTTGGGTATCTCACGGACGGGCACCCATACCTCCTTGCGACTGGGTAAACGAGTCGGGATCGCTCTTGAAGGGGCCGCCGCCGAGCCAGCTCAGCAACGCTCCTTCCTGCTGCGCGATGCCACCGGGGAAGCGCGTGAGCGTGAGCAACAACAGCAGGGCGCCAACGGCGGGCTCCCAGGTCGCGGTGAGCTGCGAGAACGGAAAGAAGTGCAAGTTGGCGTGGCCGCGGTCAAGCAGCGTGGGCAGCGCCGCGAAGAGCAACCCGCCTTGCACGACACCCCAACGATTGCCAGCACCGCCAACCACGGTCATCAACAGAAACGAGATCGACAGGCTCAGGCCGAAATCTTCCTTCGAAACGATCTGTTCGATCGAAGCGAAGAGCGCGCCACCGACCCCGGCGATCGTGCCGGAGACCACGAAGGCCAGCAGCTTGTGCCCGGTGACGTTGATGCCCCACGACGCGGCGACGCGTTCGTCGTCACGCAGCGCCTGGATGGCGCGACCGGGTCGGCTCGACACGAGCCGCCAGTCGAGGAACAACGTCACGAACAACACCCCGATACACAGATACGCGTACGCCACGTCGCCCGAGAACAACGCCGGGCGGGGCGCAACCTGTCCGGCGCCACCGCCGGTAAGAAAGCGAATGTTGAACAGCGTCTCCTGCGCGAACAGCCCGAAGGCGATAGTGACCAGCGCGAGGTACAGGCCCGTCACGCGGAGCGCGACGCCTCCCAACACAAGCGCGGCAAGTGCGCCCACGATCGCGGCAACCACGAGCGCCGCCCCGAAAGGCATGCCGAGTTCGGTGAGCGCGTAACCCGACGCGAAGGCGCCGACGCCGAGGAAGGCGGAGTGCCCCAGCGACGCCTGGCCGGTGTAGCCCACGAGCACGTTCATCGAAATCGCGAGGATTCCAAAGATCGCTGCGCGCGAGACGACGTTGATGTAGACGACGGGCACGATCTGAGGGATCAGCGCGACAACGCCGAGGAGGGCTGCGAGAACGGCGAGGCGCGCCGGGCTGCGCTTCATGCCCGGTTCCCTAACAAGCCTTGCGGGCGGACAAGTAGCACGGCGAGCAGCACCACAAACACCGCAAGCTGGGGCGGGCCGGGCACGTCGAGGTTGAAGCTCGTCACGATCTGGATAGCCGCCTGACTCACGATGCCGAGAAGAAAGCCACCGGCGACGGCACCCTGCATCGACGTGATGCCGCCCAGCACAACGCCAGTAAACGCGGGAATCATGAACGTGGCCGTGACGAATCCGGGAGTAAGGCTCTCGAATACACCGGCGCCGAGGATGCCGGCCAGCGCGCCAAGTGCTCCAGCCGCGCCCCACGCCAACGCGCGCATGCGCTCGACGGGCACGCCTTGGAGTTCAGCGGCGAAGGGATCTTCCGCGGTCGCGAGCAGGGCCACGCCTGGAGCACTTCGGAAGAACGCGGCCAGCGCCAGAGCCACGGCACCGAGCACGCCGAGGATGACCACCGTGTGCCAGTCGACGATTACCTCGGTGCCGATGAGGCGGAAGCCGCCGTTGACCGGCCGCGGGAAGCGGCGGGCGCGGGCTTCGAACAGGTTGATCTCGGCGGTGGTGAGAAACAACGCAACGCCGGCGGTGGCCACGAGCGAGGTAACCGGCGAGACCTTGCCGAGTTGGCGGATGACCAGCGCGTAGAGCGCGACACCAAGGACGGCGCCCACCAGAACGGCCAGCAGGATCGCGGGGATCAGCAGACCTCGATTGGCGACCTTGTCGCCGCTGGCGTCGAAGCCGATCATCACCATCAGCGCTACGAAGGCCGGCACGGTGCCGAGTTCGCCTTGCGCGAAATTCAAAATGCGCGTGGCCTTGTACACCAGCGCAAGCCCCAGCCCGACGAGGCCGAAGATCGCACCGCGTTGGAGGCCGAACACCAAGACCTCGATCACCGTTTCCATGACTGTGCGTTCGCTTTAGAAGCCGGAGGCGAAAGTCGCCAGCGTCTTGTGTTCGCCGGCGGCGCAGTCGGCCTTGAGCACGTGGACCTGTTTGGCGCCGAAGTGATCCGTCGATGAGTACGAGAGTTGCGGGTTGCTCTTGGTGGCGATGCCCGTCTGCGTCTGCAGCATTTTGGCGAAGTCCTCGCGCGTGAGGTCGGTGCTCTTGTACACCTGCTCGTAGCGCTTAAACATCTCGTGTTGCACCGACGCGAGGCCCCACAGTGCGAGCGCGATGTCGTCGGTGGGTGCCCCAAACTTCTGGCCTGCGGCGAAGAACTCGGGCAGGTTGGTGCGGGCCCAGTCGAGCCCCGGGAACGGCGAGAAAAAGACGCCGCCGTCCACGTCGGGACAGCCCGCACCGAGCACCGCGTTGAGCCCCTTGCTGATGCCGACTCCGACGTACTGCGGGTGGTAGTCCTGCGTGCCGGCCTGCTGGGCGAACTGGATGTAGTCAACCGGAGCCGAGAGGATGAACAACACCTGCACGCCGTTGCTCTTCATCTCGCTCGCGTACGTGGTGATCCAGCTGTTGTTGCCCTTGGGGTGGCGCAACGTCTTGTAATACGGAAGGCCCTGGGTCTTGACCGCCTTGTCCCACGCCGTGGCTGCGTCGTCAAAGTTCGGCGTGTTCGTGATGATCGCGCCGGCCTTCTTACCGGGGAAGTTCTTCTTGACGTATTGCGCGAGCAGGTTGGTCTGGGCCGCGTAGGTCATGCCAGTGGCGAAGTAGTCCTTCAGGCCGGTGAGGCCGACTTCGGTCACACCGGGCGACAAATACGGGATGCTCGACTTCTCGGCGAACTGGGCGCAGGCCTGGATTTGGTCGGTACCGCCGGCACCCACAAGAAGAAAGTTCGACGTCGACAATTCGCGGCACGCCTGGATCGCGGTGTTGGGCGTGTACTTGTCGTCCTTGAACGCGACTGTGACCTTCGATCGGCCGAGGACCTTCTCGCCCTTGTCGATCACGTAACGCCAGTACAAGTCGGCCGACTTCTCGAAAGACTGCGCCGGCAGGGGCGCCGCACCCGTGACCGGCGCGTGCACGCCGAGGTTGATCGTGGTCGCCGACACGCCGGTGCGGTCCTTACCCGTGATCTTGAGTTGGGATGCGCCAGCGCCGCCGGGAGCCGAGCCGCCGCCAGGGGCTGAGCCGCCAGTGCTCGCGCCGCCACTGGTCCCACCGGACGTCGCTCCGCCGACGGAGGTGGTGCCGCCATCGGTGCTGCCCGACACCTCGCCCGTCCCGAGATCGGCCGAGTCGCCGCCGGTCGAGAGTGACCCGCCGTCGCTTGATCCGCTGGAGGAGCCGCCCGACGACGCCACGTGCACGTTGGGTTTCTGCCCGCACGCCGC
>JBKJQZ010000167.1:0-14707 GCA_046594835.1 Acidimicrobiales bacterium
GGCGCGCAGCGCATCGGCATCGAGGAGGTCGCTCCAGGTTTTCACCGAGGGCGTCGCACCGCGGTGTCGGACGTGTTGCTCGCGCACGAGCGCAGCGCGCTGGGCGCGGGGCAGCGCGGCGAAGGAGCTCTCGTCGAGCCACACCGCCTTCAGGTCGTCGCCGCCGAAGCGCCAGAAGTTGAACGTATGGCCCAATTGCGGATCGCGCGTCGCTGCGGACGAAGGAAGCTTCGACGCGGTGGCCTTGTCCACGAAGAACGGCTGCGACGCAGGCGCGAGCCAGCGCCACCAGCTGTCCCACAACGAAGTCGGCACGTCGATCCCCAGCACCGGCCTTGTCACGCCGCCCATCATCGCTCGCCGCGGAGACGCGAAGAGGGCCGGCCCAACGGGCCGGCCCTCTTACTGAACTAGGTACCGAGTTAACAGCTCAGGCACTTGGTGGTGTGGCGGTGTCCGTCTTGCTCGTGGACGGGGTCGGCGTTGCCGTCTTGCACGTCGACTGCGGTGCGATCACGGAGCGCGTTGGCGCCCGCATCGAACAACGGGTTCAGGTCGCCGACTGGCATCCTGCCGATTTCGTAGCGCTGGCCCGCCTTCATCTTCATCATCATGCCGGTGCCGTTAAGGCTGCGCTCATCCGGGCCGCGACGGTCGGCGTCGTAGTAGACCTCGACGTAGTCCTTGATCGCAGTCGGGTACGCGCGGGTGTGGTACACGAGCGGAGTGTTGGGTGTGCCACCCGACTTCGGATAGTTGTACATGCCCTGCGCGAACGAATCGCGGGTCAGTCTGGGTCCCGCCATGTGGACGCCCCGGAAGATCAGGGCAGGCACCGAGCTATAAATGTTGATCAACACGCCCTCGTCGCCGTCGGCCATGTTGGGATCGCCGTGGTGGGTTTCGCGGTAGCCCGAAGACTGCTGCACCGTCTTCCATGTGACCCACAGGGGCGAAATGCCGAGCGCGTGCCGCCACTGGGTCTGGTCGTAGAGGCGCCCGGCCGCAGTGGTGTCGGACAGACCCGAGCCCGAGATAATCCACTCGGGGTAGTACTGCTGACGGGTCGCCTCACGCGTGATCAGGATGGGATACAGCGGGTCCGTGAACATGATGATCGACGTAATGCCGTCGCTGTTCATACGCGCCATCATCGTGGTCAGGTCCTGCTGGTTACGGCCCGGGTCGTAGGTGTAACCGATCTTCGTCGTAAGCGTGGCGCCGCGCTTGTTCATCTCTTTTTCGAGGTTGTCGGCGGCGCGCTTGCCTTCCGGATCGACCTTGCCGTAGAGGCCTTCGAGGTAGATCAGGCCGAACTTGCGCGTCTTGTCTCGGAGCGTGCGGGCCGGGTTGCCCTGCAGTTCGTCGCCCGCGAACTGGGCCTTCTTGCCGTTGAGCCGCTTGCCGATGTATTCGCCGATGACCTGTCCGTACTCCGTGGAGGTGGGGAGCGAACCCCAAATCGCGGGCGGGTTCGACTGGTAGAACTCGCTCGAAAGGGTGACGGTGCATATGCAGACGATGCCGCGTGCGGCGAGCTCCTGGCCGAAGGCCTTAGTGCCGTCCCACACCAGGAACGGCTTGATGCTCGTCGCGATGGTGACGGCGTCTGCTCGCGCCTGCTCGTCGTTTTCGGGCGGTCCGCTCGCGGGATAGTCCTGGAACACGACCTCGCGGCCGTAAGTCTCGTAGTGCTGGTTGCTGTACTTGAACAGCGCCTCATAGGCGTGCTTGACGACGGCCGGATCGTCGGCGAGTTTGGCGCCTTCGAGAATCGCCCGCGTGGCGGGGTCGACCTGCGGGACGTAGCGGACAACGAGGACCTTGTCCTTGCTCACGCCCTGCCCGGTGTTCCCACCGTTGTCCCTGCTGTTCCACTGAGCACACGGCGGCATGTACCGGGAGATGCCGACCTCGCGGCCATCGCCGCGGCAGTGCGCGCCCTTGCCGAAATCAACCGCAGAGCCCGAGGCGGACCGCACCGTGTTGGTTGTACCGCCACCCGTGGGCGTGCCGTCGCTCGAAAGACCGCCCCCTCCCGGGATGGTGTCGGAGGAACCCCCAAGCGCGTCGGACGGTCCCGAGGCGCCTTCCGTCGAACCCGAGGCGAGGTCGCTGGATTGATTCGACGTCGTGTCGAGCGCGGACGCTCCGTCCTTCTTCTCCACGTTGCCCGGCATGAGCCCGACGAGCAACGCGAGAGCGACGACGATCACCGCGGTAGCGCCGTAACGGTCCGCGAACTGTCGCAAAGTCATGTTGCAGGTACCCCCCTGGTCCTGTAATTCCCTCAGCCGACAACACGAGCCGTTACGGGCTTATGCTGCGTTGACGCATGGTACGCCGTAGCGCACCGACGTGCCCGTCAGGGCATTGGTTAGCACGGTACGTAATTGAGGGGGGAATGTGGCCGCAGAAGTAAGCGGTGGCTTGAATGACGACGGATTTGGCGCGCGCCTAACTGGCCGTGGGCGGGATCTCGGGCGTCAAGCGTGGGAGTGGTGGGACGACAGAAGCCACCAGTGGACAGTGGCTGCATGGGTGGTTGGCTTCGTCGCTTTCCGGTTCTGGATGCCTGCGCCGTACCCGATTCTGTTTGTCGGCATCGTGCTCGGCTCCCTATCTGCGCTCGTAGCCATGGGCCTGGTTCTGATCTATCGCGCGAACCGCATCATTAACTTCGCGCAGGGCCAGATCGGCGGGCTCGCCGCAGTGCTCGCGGCGTCGCTGATTGTCGGCCCGAAGTGGGCGTTCTTCCCCGCCGTGTTCGCGGGCCTTATCGCTGCGGTCGTACTCGGCGCGGGCACCGAGTACCTGATAGTCCGGCGCTTCTCGAAAGCACCCCGCCTGCTGCTGACCGTGGCGACTATCGGGATCCTGCAGCTGTTCGCGTTCGGTCAGCTCGCGCTGCCCCGACTGTTCGCCTTTGATACCGCGCCACAGCCGCCGGTGCCCTTCGACTTCACCTTTCGCTGGGACCCCGTGGTCTTTCGCGGCTCGCACCTTTTGATCATCATCGTGGTGCCGATAGTCGCGCTGGCGCTCGGCGCGTTCTTCCGCCTCACGCGCGTCGGCATTGCCGTGCGGGCGTCGGCCGAGTCTGCCGACCGCGCGTCGCTGCTCGGCATCCCCGTCAAGCGCGTCGGCACGCTCGTGTGGACGATCTCGGCGTTCCTCTCCGCGCTCGGCGTGCTCCTGCGCATGCCGATTCAGGGCGTCAACATCGGCGGCCTTGAGGGATCGTCGCTGCTGCTCCGGGCGCTCGCCGCCGCAGTCATCGGTCGCATGGAGAGCCTGCCCAAGGCGTTCGCCGCCGCTCTCGCGCTTGGCGCGATCGAGCAAGCGGTGTTCTTTCAGACCAACCGCACCGTCGTGGTCGACGGCATCCTGTTCGTCATTATTATTGCCGGGCTGTTGTTCCAGCGGCGCGGCGTGGTGGGTCGTGCGGACGACACGGGCGCGTCCTCGTGGGCTGCGACCCGCGAAGTGCGTCCGATCCCGCGCGAGCTTGCGCGTTTGCCTGAAGTAAGCGCGGCAAAGGTGCTCGGTGGCATCGCGTGCCTGGTCGGATTTGTCTACATCCCGACCCAGCTGTCGCAGGGCTCTGTGAACCTCATGGGTGTCGGCCTGATGATCGGCATCGTCACACTGTCGCTGGTGGTCCTCACCGGCTGGGCCGGCCAGATCAGTTTGGGCCAACTCGCCTTCATGGCGTTCGGCGCGGCGGTCGCAGGCAAACTCGCAGAGCACGGCGTCAACTTCTTCCTCACCCTTCTGATTGGTTCGTTGGTGGGTGCGCTGATCGCAGTGGTCATCGGGTTGCCGGCGTTGCGCATCGGTGGCCTATTCCTCGCCGTGTCGACGCTCTCGTTCGCGTTGGCAACCGGCACGTTCTTGTTGAACTACGAGTTCTTCCCGTGGTTGGTACCCGACCCGAACGGCCGCGTGCTTCGGCCCACGCTGTTCGGCAAGTTCGACCTCGAGAACGAACACACGATGTACTGGTTCATCCTTCTCTTCTTCGTTTTCACGCTGGCCTCGGTGCGGTCGCTGCGGCGCAGCCGAACCGGACGCATCCTGGTGGCGACTCGCGACAACCAGCGCGCTGCGCAGTCCTACGGCGTAAGCCCTGTGCGAGCCAAGCTGTCGGCCTTTGCGCTCTCCGGATTCTTCGCAGCGCTCGCAGGCGGCTTGTACGTGTACCACCAGCACGGCCTGTCCTCGACGATCCTTACGCCCGACTCGAGCATCCGGGTCTTCTCGATGGCGGTCATCGGCGGCCTCGGCTCGATCCCGGGAGCGTTGCTTGGTGCGGCGTACTTAACCTTCGTCGACTACTCGAGCTTCACCCGGCAACCGCTCACCCGCCTCTTCGCCAGCGGTGTGGGCGTTCTATTTATTCTGCTGGTTCTGCCCGGTGGTCTCGGCTCGTTGCTCTACAGCTGGCGAGACTCCGCGCTGCGTTTTATCGCGCGACGTCGCGACATCGTCGTACCTAGCCTCCTCGCCGACGTACGCGTCGACAACCACGAGGACAACATCCTCGAAGAGGAAGCCGCGATCGGCGCGCCAACTGAACAGCTGAAGCAGGTTTCGGAACCCAAGGATCCGCTGTTGCTCGTGCGCGGCATCGACGCGGGGTATGGCAAGACGCAGGTCTTGTTCAAGGTTGACATGCACGTCGAACGAGGCGAGATCGTCGCGCTGCTTGGTACCAACGGCGCGGGCAAGTCGACGCTGCTCGGGGTTATCTCAGGCCTGTTGGAGCCCTCGTCGGGCAGTGTGATCCTCGACGGCCACGACATCACCGGCCAAAGCCCGCAGGACACACTGGCGGCGGGCGCCGTGTTCATGCCCGGCGGCAAGGGAGTGTTCCCGACGCTCACGGTCGAGGAGAACTTCCGCCTCGCCGCGTGGCGGTTCCAGAAGGAGCCCGACTACGTCAACGCGATGTATGACCGCTGCCTCGGGTACTTCCCCGTGCTGCGGGAACGCTGGGATCAGAAGGCGGGCAACCTGTCGGGTGGTGAGCAGCAGATGCTCACCCTTAGCCAGGCGCTGATCTGCAAACCGAGCCTGCTGATGATCGATGAACTCAGCCTCGGCCTCGCGCCGTTGATCGTCGAGCAGCTGCTCGGGATCGTGCGCGAAATTCACGCGGCCGGTACGACGGTTGTGCTGGTTGAGCAGTCCGTCAACGTGGCAATCACGCTCGCCCAGCGCGCCATCTTCATGGAGAAGGGTGAGGTCAGATTCGACGGCCCAACCGCCGATCTGCTTGCTCGCCCAGACATTCTGCGCGCGGTGTTCCTGCAAGGCGCCGATGCGGGCCGCGACCACGCCGAGGGCGAGGCCAAGACGCCCGCGAAGGCGCGCAAGGCGTTCGTGCACGAGTGCAAGCAGTGCGGCCACGAGCACAAGGAAGCGCTCGCAGTGACCGGAATTGGCATCTCCTTCGGCGGGGTGCGCGCCGTCAATGGCGTGTCGCTGGCGGTGCGCGAGTCCGAGGTCATCGGCATTATCGGACCTAACGGCTCCGGCAAGACCACGCTGTTCGACTTGATGTCGGGCTTCGTGACCCCAACAGAGGGTCGCGTCGACCTGATGGGCCAAGACGTCACTTCGTGGACGCCCGACATGCGGGCCGAGCTCGGCCTGGGACGTTCGTTCCAGGACGCGCGCCTGTTCCCGTCGATGACGGTGCGTCAGGCCATCGCGGTTGCGCTCGAACGCCACCTCGACGTGCGCGATCCGATCGCCGCAGCGCTGATGTCGCCTGCAGTCCGCATCGCGGAGAAGGCCGCCATGGCTGACGTCGACGACCTGATCGACCTTATGCACCTCGGAGCCTTCGCCGACAAGTTCGTCGGCGAACTCTCCACCGGCTCGCGTCGCGTCGTTGATCTCGCGTGTTCGCTCGCGCACCGGCCCAGCGTGCTGCTGCTCGACGAGCCGAGCTCGGGAATCGCCCAGCGCGAGGCGGAGGCTCTTGGCCCGCTGCTACTCAACATTCGCGACCAGACTGGTGCGGCGTTGATCGTCATCGAGCACGACATGCCGCTGATCCGCTCGATCTCGGATCGCCTCGTGGCGCTCGAGCTCGGTGAGATCGTCGCGATGGGCGATCCGGACTCGGTCATTCACGACCCGCGCGTTGTCGAGGGCTACCTCGGCGGCACGCTTGAGGTCATCGAGCGCTCTGGCGTCGGTGGAGCCGCAACGCCCAAGCGGTTGGCGAAGCGTGTCCCGGTCAAGAAGTCCACGACCAATGGCAATGGCAACGGCAAGAAAGCTGCGACAAAGAAGGTCGCGGCTCGGTCGAGCACAGGCAAGGCCGTCGCCACCAAGCGCGTCGCCGCGAAGAAGTAGCGCCTAGGGGTTGTCGAGGTAGCGCAGCGTTGCGCCCGCCGACGGACGCAACGATCGAGCGATCTCGATGAGTTGCGCAACTGGAACGGTTCCGGCCACAACCACATAGCGCCCCTTTTCCGGCGTGGCGCGCACCTCGCGGTAGCCGAAGGGTCCAATGCCGCCGATGCCCGATCGGCCGGCGCCGAGCGCTCCGAGGTCGACGGGCACCGGATTGCCGAGCGAGCCGAGGTTCCTGTCGGTTGCTTCGGTCAGGTCGAGCTTCCCGCCACGGTCCACGACGATGGTGTCCATCCCGCGCACGTAGACGTCGACGACCCCCGCCGTGATGCCTCGCGAGCCTTCGTTGAGCAGCTCGCCCGTCAGTGGCACCGCGGCGTAACGGCCGACGAATGTGAATCCTTCGGGCGGCGTGGGCAACGACCAGTCGGTTCGGCCCGGCGGTGACGACGACGCGTCGAGGGGGCGAACGCTGCCCCGCGCGGGATCACTCACGCCCACGGCGAGGCCGCTCGCGATCTCGGCGGGCGTTGGCGCTGACCCGAGCACCGTGACCTTTGTGGCGACCTCGACGCTGGTCCCGACCCGACTCGCCAACACCAGGCCCGACCCATCGATGCAGTACTCGGCCTCGTCGTAGAGGAACACGCGGCACTCTCGGTTAGCTACCTGCCGGTTCCGTTGCGCGTCGTGCGACGCGTCGGGGTGGTACTGGTCGGGGCGGGGTTCGTCGGGAAGCGGCCGCAGAAACACGGCGCGCTCCACGCTGGTGAGCGCGTCCTGCTCGAATCCGAGACGACGCTGCAGCTCACCCTTCACCGCGGAAAGGAATGGCCGACGCACAGTGCGTTCCAACCGTTCGGGCCTGAGGTGGCCGTCGCTGCCGCGTGTCGATGCGGCCGTGATGCGTTGGTAGCTCACCCGGTAGGACGCCGGCGGGTCGAGCGTCGCAAGCGGTTCACCGGCGCGGCTCGGGGCGAGGCGCTCGAGGGCCTGGCGCATCGTCTCGGGATCGGGCGAGGTGCTACACGCCGGAACACTCACGGCGAGCGCGACGGCGGCGGCGAGCAGAATGACGGGCTTCACGGAGACGGGACCATATTCGCTTCGTAATATGTCCGCTGATGCGGGGACGGGGTTACTGGGTCGTAGCGATGTCGGTGGTGGGCTTCGCGTTCGCCGGATGCGTCCTGGCCCCGACAACAAACCTGACGGCCAGCGCGACAGAGCCGGTCCCGGTTCGTCGCCATCTCGTTCGCAGCGTCGCCATTCGCAGCGCTCCCGCCGCTACGACGGTGCCACTCGCAGTGCGAAGCGTTGTCGTGTCGTCTGCGCCCGAGCCGCCGACTCCTTGGGCTCGCTTCGACGCCGCGTTGACGGGCCCCACCTACTCGGTGGCTCACGCACGCGGACCGCGGCTGGGGGTCTCGGCCGTGGTGGGAGGGCCGGAGTTGGTGACGCTGTCGAATCCCACAAAACTTGGCGCGCCGCGTGTCGTGCTCGTAGTCGCGGACGCGGGGGAGTGGCTGCAGGTGCTCCTGCCCCTGCGCCCTAACAGCAGCCTGGGATGGATTCGGCGCGCGGACATAGACCTGACCACCTCCACGTTGCGCGTCGAGATTGATCGCGCCGCGCACCAGTTGCGCGTGATCGACGGCACGACGACCGTGATGGAGGAACGCGTTGGCGTTGGACGCGCGTCGGCGCCAACACCTACGGGCCAGTTCTTCGTCACCGAGTTGCTGCGCCCGCCCAACCCGAGCGGCGCCTACGGACCGTTCGCGTTCACGCTGTCGGGCTATTCGGTGGTGTACCAACGCTTCGGTTCGGGCGACGGCGCAGTGGGGCTGCACGGCACCAACGAACCGGCCAGCATCGGCGCCGACGCGAGCCACGGCTGCATCCGGATCGGCAACGACGCGGTACGCCGTCTGGCCGCGATGCTCCCGCTCGGGACGCCCGTCGTTATTCGCTAGGAAGGGTTGCGAGCTCGACGTCGATCGCCGGATTGCCGACGCGCACCTCGAGGTTGCTGACCACACCTGCCGCCATGATGTCGGAGCGCGCCGCCGTGATGGCATCCACATCGGTGTCTGCTTCGACGTCGATCGTGACGCGCGCAACTACGGCCTTCATGCCGGCCTTCGCTTCGGTCTTGGTGCGACGGATCGCGCCAAGCACGCGTGAGGCCTGAACCAACACGTTGGGGTCAGCGGCGGCGTAGGGCGCCAACTCATCGGCGGTGGGCCACGGCGCGCGGTGGACCGAGCCCTCTTGCCACCACGACCACACTTCTTCGGTGACGAATGAGAGCACCGGCGCGAACAGTCGCAGCTGCACGTTGAGCGCGAGGCGCAGCGTGCGGCGCGCGCTGGCCGTCGCCTCGGCGCTGAACGAGCCGTCCTGGCCGTAGGCGCGCGTCTTGACGAGCTCGAGGTAGTCGTCGCAGAAGGACCAGAAAAACGTCTCGGCCGCGTCGCGTCCCTTGACGTAGTCGTACTCCTCGAACGCGGCGGTCGCGTCAGTCACCGTGTGCGTCAACGACTTGAGCAACGCAAGGTCGAGCGGATCGGTGACGGGCGCGTTGTCGTCGACCTCACCAAAGCTCAACGCGAAGCGCGACGCGTTGAGAACCTTCATCGCGAGGCGCCGGCCGATCTTGAACTCGTTCGGATCGATCGTGGCGTCGCGACCGGGCTTGGCGCCGCTCGCCCAGTACCGCACCGCGTCCGAGCCGTGCTTGGCGATGAGGCCAAAGGGGCTGTCCTCGGCGTTGCCCGCCGACTTCGACAGCTTCTTACGGTCCGGGTCGGTAACAAAGCCCGAGATGTTGGCGTGGGTGAAGGGAAGCCCACCGAACTGCATTTCGCCGCGCACGAGTGTGTAGAAGAGCCAGGTCCGGATGATGTCTTGGCCCTGCGGGCGTAGGTCCATCGGAAAGACACGCTGGAACAGGTCGTCGTCGCGGCCCCAACCCGACACGAACTCGGGGCTCACCGACGAGGTAGCCCACGTGTCCATCACGTCGGGGTCGCCCATGAAGCCGTTGGGCTGGTTGCGCTGGCTCTCGGAGTAGCCCGGTGCGGCCACGGTCGACGGGTCCACGGGCAACATGTCGGGCGTCGCCGCAATCGGCGCTTCCCAATCGACCTCGCCCTCCGCGTTCATCGGATACCAGATCGGGAAGGGCACGCCGAAGAACCGTTGACGCGTGATGTTCCAGTCGCCCTGGAGGCCTTCGATCCAGTTCTGCAAGCGCACGCGCATGAACTCGGGATGGAAGTTGAGCTCGTTGGCGCGCTCGAGCAGCTTTTGCTTCGACGGATACTTGATGAACCACTGGCGCGTGGTGATGATCTCGAGCGGGCTTTTGCCGTTCTCCCAGAACTTCACCGCGTGGCTGATGGGCTTGGGCTCGCCCACGAGATCGCCCGACTCGCGCAGCATCTCGACCATGAGCTTTTGGGCCTGCTTGGTGTTACGACCCGAGATCGTGTCGTAACGCGCCTGCACGTCAGGGTCGTCCCACTCGACGGGCAACAGCCGGCCGTTGCGCCCCATGATCGAACGGACCGGCAGGCCGAGCTCGCGCCACCACGTCACATCGGTCTGGTCCCCGAACGTACAGATCATTGCGATGCCCGAGCCCTTGTCGGGTTCGGCGAGTTCGTGTGCGAGCACGGGCACTTCGACGTTGAACAGTGGGCTGCGCACGGTGGTGCCAAAACGCGCCTTGTAGCGCTCGTCGTCGGGGTGCGCGACCAGCGCGACGCACGCCGGGATCAGTTCGGGCCGCGTCGTCTCGATCGCGATATCGCTGAACATGATCTTGTGATACGCCCCGCTCATTTCGCGGTCTTCGAGGTCGGCCTGGGCAAGCGACGTCTGGAAGTCGACGTCCCACAGAGTCGGCGCCTCAACTCGGAACGCGTTGCCCTGCTCCACAAGTTGGAGGAAGGCGGTCTGCGACGTGCGAGTCACGTCGCTGCCAATCGTTCGGTACAGGTAGTTCCAGTCGACCGACAGCCCGATGGTGCGCCACAGCCGCTCGTACTCGTCCTCTAGTTCTTCGGTCAGGCGCGTGCATAGCTCGACGAAGTTCGGCCGCGACACGCGGACTGGATCCTTCGGCGCTTTGGCGGGCGGCTCGAAGTTCTCGATATACGGCAGCGACGGATCGCACAGGACGCCGTAGTTGATCTGGGTGCGGCGCTCGATGTTCAAGCCGTTGTCGTCCCACCCCATTGGATAGAACACCTCCCACCCCGTCATACGCTTGAAGCGCACCATGAAGTCGGTGTGGGTGTAGGACCACATCGACCCGGGGTGGAGGTGGCCGCTCACGGTCGGCGGCGGCGTATCTACCGAGTAGATCTGCTCACGAGTCTTGGTGCGGTCGAACGCGTAGGTGCCGTCGGCCTCCCATTGCGCGCGCCACTTGTCTTCGAGGCCCTCGAGGGCCGGTTTATCGGGGACGGAAGTACTCATGACGGGCAGTACCGTACCTGCGTGCTCCGCTTACACGACACTGCAATTGGCCAGGTCACCGAGCTCGCGCTGCGCGAGCCAGGCAAGGTGTCGATGTACGTGTGCGGGCCGACGGTGTCAAACGTCCCCCACATCGGTCACGGGCGGTTCACGCTGGTGTGGGACCTGATTCGTCGCTACCTCGAGTGGCGCGGTTTCGAGGTGCGTTATGTGTCGAACATCACCGACATTGAGGACAAGATCATTCGGCGCGCGGAAGAGGAGGGGATCACCACCGATGCAGTGGTGCAGAAATACGAGAAGGCGTGGTGGGACGCCATGGATCGCCTCGACGTGCGCCGCCCCGACGCCGAGCCGCACGCCACCGCGTACGTGGCGCAGATGGTCGCCTACCTCGCCAACCTGGTCGATCGCGGCGTCGCCTACGAAACCTCCGACGGCCTCTACTTCGAGGTGTCGAAGCTCGCGGATTACGGGGTCCTCGCTCGCCAGTCGCTCGACTCGCTTCGCTCGGGCGCCGGGGACCGGACCGTCGTGGGCGAGGAAGAAAAACGCTCGCCGCTTGACTTCGTGCTGTGGAAGAAGGCTAAGCCGGGCGAGCCGGAGTGGCCATCGCCGTGGGGCGCCGGCCGGCCGGGCTGGCACATCGAGTGCACCGTGATGGCGCTCGACCTGCTCGGCGAAGGTTTCGACCTCCACGGCGGCGGCAACGACCTCACGTTCCCGCACCACGAGAACGAACGGGCGCAGGCGCTCGGCGCCGGCCACGCATTTGCGCGCCACTGGGTGCACAACGGCATGGTCGTCGCTGAGGGCGGAGAGAAGATGTCCAAGTCGCTCAACAACTTCGTCAGCCTCACGGATCTGCTTGAGAAGGTCGACGGCCGCGCCTACCGGTTGCTCGTGCTGCAGTCGCACTACCGCGGTCCCATGGAGGTCACCGCCGCCACCATCGAGCGCTCCGTCAGCACGCTCGCGGGGCTCGACGCGTTCGGGCGCCGCTTCGCCGACGTCACCGCGGCACCCGCCGACGCCGCGGTCGTCGAGCGCTTCGTGGGCTTGCTCGACGACGATTTCAATACGCCGCCTGCGACCGCGCTGATATTCGACCTCGTGCGCGAGGCCAACAAAGCCGCAGACAAGGGCAACGTCGCGGCCGCGCACACCTCCGCAGCGACAGCACTCGAGTTGTTGGCCGTGATCGGTCTTCGCCTCGTAACCGCTGTCGACGACGTGGACGAAGCCACCGCCGGGCTTATCGCCGCGCGCAACCTGGCGCGGAGCGAGAAGGACTGGGCCGAGGCCGACCGACTGCGCGACGAACTGCAGGCAATGGGCTGGAATATCGAAGACGGAGCAGGTGGCACGAGAGTCCACCGCTAGGTAACGCGATCAAATGCGTTCACATGCCACTTGCGGCTAGCGTTCTCGCAGGTCAGTTCGTTGGCCTGCTACATATCCGCAGTTGCAAAGGGGAACGCCCGTGCCCACCGGCACCGTTAAATGGTTCAACAGTGAAAAGGGCTACGGGTTCATCACCCAGTCCGATGGCTCACCTGATGTCTTCGTCCATTTCAGCGCCATTCAGATGGACGGCTACCGCAACCTGACCGAGGGCCAGGCTGTGGAGTTCGATGTCCAGCAGGGCGACAAGGGACTGCAAGCGGCCAACGTCCGTCCGGCCTAAGTATCTAGCAATCGTTCAAAAGGCGGCCGCTCTACTTCGGTAGGGCGGCCGCTTTTTAGTTGCCGAGCAGGGACCCGCCGAGTTGGACGATCACGGCACCCTCGCCGTCGGGCGCCGGGCAGTCGCCGAGAGCAAGCAGCGTGAGATCGACCGTGGTGCAGCTACCGTCGCCGAGGCCCAGGCCTACGTTTGCGCCAAGCGCGGGTACGCCAACGTTTGACTGCACGAGCGGGTTGGCGGGCGGGGGCGACGGCGTGGGTGAGGGTGAGGGAGTCGTTGGTGCGCTGGCGGTTCCGCCGGGCGTCACCACGGGCGGTGCAACCGGGCCGATCAGCACACCTGATGCGGTCGTCGTGCGCGTGCGGCCACTTGTTGCATTGACCGCATCGAGGCTGTCTGCATTCACCACGGCGTTCGGTGCGGTCACGCGGGTGCGCGCCTGGTTAAGGGGTTGATCTGCGGTTGCGGCGTTGTTGGTCGCGTCAGCGAGGTGCATGCCTAGCCCGATGAAGTCGATCGCGATGAGCAGCGCGGCTGCGGCCGCCAGCGGCATGCGGGCGCGTATCCGCCAGTCCAAGACCGGAAGCGCAGAGGGGGAAGCGATCGAAGCCACAGGCCCTCCAGAGTACCTGTCGCCTCCCGAAGTGAAAGAGCGGGTGGCCTATGTTACCGTTGAGTAACCACCGTTTGCGCGTCCGCTTCGTCCGACGCGTCCCAGTTGCGAGGTATCGCCATGGCTGACTTTTCGCTCTCCCTCTCCGAGGACCAGATTCAGATCCAGAAATGGGTCCACGACTTCGCGGAGAACGTCGTGCGTCCCGCGGGTCATGAGTGGGACGAGCGTGAGGAAACGCCGTGGCCCATCATCCAAGAGGCCGCCAAGATCGGCCTGTATTCCTTCGACTTTTTTGCCAACGCGATGATCGGCGACAACACCGGCCTCACGCTGCCGCTCACGCTCGAAGAGCTGTTCTGGGGCGACGCCGGTATCGGCCTGTCGATCTTTGGTTCTGGCCTCGCCGCAGCGGGCATCTCGAGCAGCGGCACCCCGGAACAGACCATCGAGTTCGTGCCGCAGTGCTTCGGTACTCCCGAGGACATCAAGCTCGGGGCCTACTGCGTGAGCGAGCCTGACGCCGGCTCCGACGTGTCGTCGCTCAAGACGCGAGCCGTCTACGACGAGGCGAGCGACGAGTGGGTACTGAATGGCACCAAGGCGTGGATCACCAACGGCGGAATTGCCGCGTTGCACGTCGTGGTCGCAGCGGTCGAGCCCGGACTGGGTTCGCGCGGCCAAGCGAGCTTCGTCATTCCCGAAGGTGTGAAGGGTCTCTCGCAGGGCCAGAAGTACAAGAAGCACGGCATACGCGCGTCGCACACGGCCGAGGTCATCCTCGACGACGTGCGGATCCCCGGACGCATGCTGCTCGGCGGCAAGCCCAAGCTCGACGAAAAGATCGCGCGAGCGCGTGAAAAGCAACACACGGGTGCGGTCCAGCCTGCGATGGCGACCTTCGAGGCGACCCGTCCATCGGTCGGCGCCATGGCGATTGGTATCGCGCGCGCGGCCTACGAGTATTCGCTCCAGTACTCCAAGGAGCGCGTGGCCTTCGGTAAGCCAATCATCATGAATCAGAGCATTGCGTTCATCCTCGCCGACATGGCGATGGAGATCGACGCCGCCCGTCTGCTTGTGCACCGCGCCGCGTGGCTTGCCCGTAACGGCGGCTACAAGAACGCCGAAGGCTCGATGAGCAAGCTCAAGGCGGGCCGCGTAGCGGTGTGGTCGACCGAGCGTGCGATCCAAATCCTCGGCGGGTACGGGTATACGCGTGAGTACCCCGTCGAACGCTGGCACCGCGACGCCAAGATCTTCACGATCTTCGAGGGCACCTCCGAGATCCAGCGCCTCGTCATCGCGCGGGCGATCTCGGGCGTGCAGATCCGCTGACGCAGGATGGCCGAGCCTGCCGAGATCCACCTGCACGGGCACAAGCTCAGCTACCGGACCTGCGGCGAGGGCCCACCGCTCGTCCTCGTGCACGGCATCGCGAACTCGTCCGCCAGTTGGGAGCCCGTCATCGCAAACCTCGGCCGGCGCTTCACGGTGATCGCCCCCGACCTGCTCGGCCATGGGGACTCGGCGAAGCCGCGCGGCGACTA
>JBKJQZ010000121.1:0-3881 GCA_046594835.1 Acidimicrobiales bacterium
GTTCGGCGCGATGGTCGCGTCGCCGCCCAGCACGTGCTCGAGCGCAGACGCGCCTGCACCCGGCGGATGCACGCCCTTCGACGGCTGCGCGAGCTGTTGCGGGTCGCCAAGCAACACGACGTTGCGCGCCGCGGGTGCGACGGCCAGCGCGTTGGCGAGCGAGAACTGGCCGGCCTCATCGATGACCAACGTGTCGATCGAGCCAACCAGACTTTCCCGCGACCACAGCCACGGGGTGCCCGCCACGATCCCGGGCCGCAGCTCGGTGTCGGCCCCAAGCGCAGCGTCGATCTCGTCGTTGCTCGCTGGGGTCACACCGGGCGACGGCTTCCAGTCCTTATCGCTCGGCCCCTTCTGCAACACGAGCGGCGCCGGCTCCCCCGCCTTCGTAATGCAGTTGAGCGCCTCGGTCACGAGGTTGCTGATCACGGAGTGGCCATTGGCCGTAACCCCCACCGTTCGGCCCGCCTTCACCAACGCAGCGATGAGGTGCGCGCCGGCATAGGTCTTGCCTGCACCGGGTGGGCCTTGCACGGCTAGGTACGACGAATCGAGCGAGGTGCTGATTCGCACCACCGCGTCGGCCGCGTCTTCGCCGGCAACAACGAGGTCGGCGCCGTCCGCGAGCCCAACCACACGTGGCAGTCGTCGGCCGAGGAGTCGGCGCGCTGCGAGGCCGAGGCCTTCACCGTCGATCCCGTATTCGAGGACGCCGTGCCCGAGACGCTGCATGGCTTGGCGTTGTTGTTTGTTGGGCAGCGGTCCACCGGCAACGAGAGCGTGCGGATGCGGCGCCGACGAGGTCGCACCGCGCTTGATCTGCAACGTGCCGCCGACGCTGTCGATCGACACGAGCTGCATCGACGCGTTCGGGATCTGATCGGCCTTCTCGACACGCATGTTGTGCGACGCCGAGACGGGGTCGTGCACCGTGTCGGTTTTCTTGAGCTTGATCTCCTGCGACGGGTCGAACTCGTAGGTCCAGATGAGTGACTGCTTCTCTGGTACCGCGTCACCCTTCACCGTGAGCCCGACGACGCACTCCGAGTCCTCGAACATCTCCTCGTCGTCCAGCTCGAGACGGTTGAAGAAGGCCCACCAGGCGGGCTTGTCCTCACGCTCATGCCAGTGCAAGAGGTCGGCCATCAATTCGCCCTCGGCCAGACCACCCGCGACGAGCGCGGCGCGTAGCTCGTCGTCGATCGCATCAAGCTCCACGGCAGCGGGCGACGGCTCATATGGGTTGGGCGCGAGCGGCCGGGCGCAGTCGATGCCGCTGCCCTCCGCCTCGACACGCCGTTCCTCAAGCCAGTTACGCAACAGGTAGGTGGACTCCACGTCGACGCGGTTGTAGTCCTCGATGTCGTCGAGAATCTGCCGCTCACCCGCCTCGAGCCATCGCTCGTATTCGACGATGCTCGAGCCGCCGTCGACGATCGCTCCGTCACGCTTGGGCATGTAGAGCGGCTCGAGCTTCTTGAGCGAATACGACGCCGAGCCGATGATGAGCGCCTGGCGCACGATCCGATACAGGTCGACGAAGACCTCACCGCGCAGCAAGTCGTCGAGCTCGTTTTCGCGGGTCGCGTAACGACCCATCAGCCGCTTCATCGCCGAGGTCTCATACGGCGCGTAGTGGTAAACGTGCATGTTCGGGAACCGCTCGCGGCGCTCCGTGAAAAAGTCCAAGAGGTGTTCGAAGCCGGTCTTCTCCGCCGCTTCGTCGTGCGCCCAGATAGGCCAGAACGTGAGCACCCCGTCCTCGACCCAACTCAGGCCGTGGAGATATTCGAGGCCGGCGTCGCCGATATAGGGATCGCCTTCGATGTCGTAGAAGACGTCGCCCTCGTCGGGCTCAGGCAGTAACCGGAAGCCCTGCGACTCGGAGTTGTCGCGCGCGAACTCAAACGGTGGCGGCACGGCCGGGTCCGGCCCGCGCTGCACTTGGAGGCGTGCCTGTGTGCGCAGACGGGCCAACGTGCGAGCGCCGATGCGCGGCACCCTCACCTCGGTGTCGGAACCAGCGAGTGCGCCCATCGTTGTGAGCCCGAAGGCTTCGAGCTTGCGGGTCTGGCTCGAACTGAGACCCGCCACCTGCGACAGGTGATCATCGGCGACGCGCTGGGCCGAGCAACTGACGTCCCACCGGCACAACACGCAGTGCGCCACCGGCAGCGGATACGTGTCGAACTCGTCCCGAACGATGGCGTCGGTGAAGCGGTTTCGTGTCGTGCGGTAGTAGGCGTCGACATCCTTGAGCCGGATCGTGGCCTTGGCCGCGGTGCCGCCGAGCACGACGTGCACGTTGGCGGGTGCGATGCCCTGCATCGCGGCGAGCTGCTCGGCATACGCGCACAGCTGAAGCACGGCGCTGGGCTTCACGTGGCGGGCGAGCTTGGTGTCCTCGGGCTCGTAGGAGAACTCACCGAGATCGCTGGCGCGTTCGACTCGCACGAGGAAGTCGGCGTGGCCGCGCCACATGAGATTGCCATGGCGAGGATCGCCGTCGAAGAAGGTTGCTTGGAAGACGACGTCGGTGCCTGCGTGCAGGGCGTCGCGGGTTTCGGTGGCGCGGGCGCGCAGATCATCGAGTGTTCTGCCGTTCGTGGCTTCGATCTCGGCGACGGTTCGCCCCGCCGCCTTGAGCGACTCGAGGTAGCGCGCCTCGTGTTCAAGGCCGTACTTCTGTGCGACTGCGATGTCGCCTTCTTCTTCCGCGATGGGGGCGGTTACGCGGCCGCTCGCAGCGGCGAGTTCGAGGGACGGGAGATGGCCGCACGAGAGGAAGCCGACGAGATCACTTGGGCTCAGAATGAGCTGGTCGTCGAGGCGCTGCATGGGGGCACTCTATGGAACCGGTGTGACGACGGATCACGTCGCGTTGCCCTCCCACGGTTGCAATAGCACCCAGGAGCTCATGAGCCGAGAAGTCTCGCCTTCTGCGTCGCAAACTCCGGGTCGGTGAGGACCCCGCGATCGCGAAGGTCAGCCAGGCGAGAAAGTTCATCGGCGACACTCGTCCCTGGCTCCTGCACGCTCGCCGCCAGAGCGTCGCGCGACCGTGAAGCCAGAAGACCTCTTGCTGCGACAACCCAGGCTTCGGCGTCGTGCTTGTTCACCTGCTCAAGGATCTCGTTTGATTGAGAGCCAGTGGTCTTTATCTTCGAGTAGGCGATGCCCTTGGCGACTGCCACCGCCGTGACGAGGTCCAACGGGATTGATTCGTGCGCCGACCGAACCATGCCTTCCCGCACGAACATGAGTCGTCGATCTGTCAGCACGAGTAGACCGCGCTGAACGACTCCCCGCGTGGGACGAGTTCCAGCGGCGATCCGGAAGACCCTCTCTCCCTGTTCGAGCACCTCTTCCAACGACTTCAAGGCGCGCTTCGCCGCGCCCATCGGCCGGGCCTTCATCGCGTGAATCGCCTCTGCCACATCAGAGCGAGGTTGTTCGGTCATGGACTGGGACACTACCCAGCAAGGTTGCCCGTTTGGGGTAGGAGGTGTCGGCGCGCTGGTGGGCCTCGCCGCGGGCGACGCCGTGGGCACCACGCTGGAGTTCGCCCGTCCCGGCTCGTTCGAGCCGATCACCGACATGGTCGGCGGCGGTCCGTTCGGGCTGGCGCCGGGTCAGTGGCCCGACGACACCTCGATGGCCATGTGCCTGGCCGAGTCCATCCTCGACACCGGCGGCCACGACCCCGCCGACCAGCTGCGGCGCTACGTCGCGTGGCGCCGCCACGGCTACTGGTCCTCCACCGGGCGTTGCTTCGACATCGGCACCACCACCAGCGCCGCGCTCGCACGCTTCGAGCGCGACGGCACAGTTACTGACCCTCGCGTGGACGACAACTCGGCGGCGAACGGTTCGCTGATGCG
>JBKJQZ010000139.1:0-8839 GCA_046594835.1 Acidimicrobiales bacterium
CGCCGTCGACCCACGCGACGACGCCTTCGACGGGACGGGCGTAACCGTTCGCGGTCGGCGTAGCGCGCAGGTAGGTGATGCAGCGCTGGACGCGGCGGTTGTCTTCGAGCGGGTTCCCGAAGCTGCCCGTGGGCCACGGGTCAATCTGGAGCTGATCGAACTGGTCCTCGGTGATGCCGCGCTTGGCGAGCGCGTCGATGTAGCGCTGATCGGCGATGAGGGCGAAGATCGTGTTGAGCGATTCGTCGAAGCCGAGCGCGGGCCGCATGCCGTCGTGCTCGGTCCACCGCGCGATCTCGCCGGTGGCGACGTCGATGCTCGCTTCGACGAGCGAGCAGGCGGGGCCCGGCACGATCACGAGATGAGCGCGGCGCGCGCGGGCCTCGCCCTTGGCCGGTTCGTCGAGGGTGACGGTTGAGAAACGCGCCGCGTCGGTGAGCCTGGCTTTGGCCGCGGTTGTAGCGACGGTGATCTCGTCGGCGGTCAGGGGTTCGAGCGGGTGCGGCATGGGGCGGAATCTATCGGCGCAGGTTGGGTAAGACTTCTGACATGGACCCGTCGTCGCCCGAAGTCGTGGCCGGTCGAGCCGTTGCCGTCTACGCGCTCGAACGGTTCATTCACGCGCGTAGTGCGATTTTCTGTTGGGGCGCGGCCGCGATCGCAGCGTTGTTGTGGGTGGGCACGTTCGCGAGCGGTGGGCTTGGCGCAGTGGTCGTTGGCCTATTCGCCCTCGTGGCAACGACGGTGGCTGGGACGCTCTTCGTGACCCGCAACGTCGTCGTGCGCGCGGTGCGGCGCGTGGGCGGCGGACGGGATTACGCGCGGCTGCGCCCGATCGTGGCGCGGAGGATGGCGCAGGTCGAGCACGCCCGGACCATTATCCCGCTCGACCCGCCCAGCGCGCTGCGTCTCGCCTGGATGGTGCGTCGCCCGAAGGTGCTGCGTGCGCACGTGCGCGAGGTGGCCGCCACGGTCGCCCACACGATCCCCGAGGTCGTCGACGACGTGCGCCGCGAACTCGGCGGTCAGCCGATACGTACGCCGTAGAGCAACCCCTCGGCGTTGAAGTTGAGAATGGCCGTACCGGTTCCGTCTTTAAAACTGAGCCCGAGATGGAGCTCGGTGTTGTCGCCGGTGCGCGTGCCTTCCACCACCGTCGCGTCGACGTACTCGCCTCGTGGGTCCATCACTTGTTGCCACGCCGCTTCAATGCGATCAAGGGTGAGGGCGACGCGGGTGTCCTCGGTCATCATCTCGTGGGCGTCGGTCCAGCGTTGCGCGACGAGGTGCTCGAGAAAGGTGACGGCGCGCGTGTTGTGCTCGTCGCCCGCGGGCTGCGGACGCGCCGCGTATGGATCTTTGCCCTGACACGCGAGCAACGTGGCGTCATCGACGTGGCCGATGTCGCCGGTTGCGACGAGGGTCGCAGCAAAGCGCTTGGCCTTGGGGTCGACGAACAACGACGCGTGCGACCCGTAGGTGCCACCGTTGTGCCACACGATGTCGTCTCCAACGCGTGACCAGCCCAGGCCGTTGTCGATCGCAAAGGTCATTGCCTCGTTCGGGCGCAGGACGGCGCGGCCCCACGCGATCAGATCCGCGAGCGTGCCGCACACGCCGCCGGGTCCACCAAGGAGGATCGTCCACGCGGGAGTGGGCTTTGTGTTGAAGTAGCCCTGCACCTGGTTGGGATTGGGCTTGGACGTCGCCGTTGTGAGGCCGAGGGGTGTGAAGACGTGCTCGTCGAGTAGTTCGGCGAAGGGTCGCGCGGCAGCCCGCTCGAGGCACACGCCGAGGAGTTGGTAACCGAAGTTTGAGTACTCCTCGTTGCGCTCAGGGCGGCGCAGGGCTACTCGTAGCGCCGCCTCGGCGAGCTCGGCCGTGTAGTGCGCGTACGGATCGGCGGGGTCGAAGTCGTCGCCTTCCTCGGAGTTATCGGCCATGCGCGGGAGACCGCTCGTGTGGGTGGCGAGTTCGCGCAGCGTGATGTTCGCGTTCTCGCCTGCGTCGAGCCAGGCGCCGATGGTGTCGTCGAGCGTGACGGTTCCGTCGAGCACAAGCGCCGCGAGGATCTGCGCCGTCATCGTCTTACCGATCGAGCCGAACTCGAAGCGACTCGCTTCCTTTGCCAGGTCGTAGTTCTCGAACAACTCATCGTGATCGCCGATCGCCGCAGCCATCGCGACCGGCGGCTCGACGATTCCCGCGAGTGCGTCGAGCAGTGCGTAAATGTCGCCAGCCATGCACTGAATGTACGCAGTGAGGACTCGTTTGGTCGATCGTGGTCGCCTAGCGACCGTTAGCGACCAACGAGCGAGCCAGGCCGGGCTTGCTTAGCGGGACGGGTCGATGGCGACCTTGATGGCGCCGGTGTGTTCCTGCTCGGCGATGGTGAAGAAGGCCTGCTGCCAGTCGGTCAGACCGAAGGTGTGGGTGAGCAGGCCGGTGAGGTCGATGCGGCCGCTTGCGGCGAGGTCGACGTAGTGCTCGATGCCGTGCTTGCGCACACCCTCGACCGCTTCGACGCCGAACGCGTTCGAGCCGACCCAGGTGATCTCCTTGAAGTACAGCGGGCTCCACTCCCATCGACCGGGGACCGACACGCCGCTCTTCACGAGCGTGCCGCGCGCTTTGAGCACGCGCGTGGCGACCTCGAAGGTCTGCGGCTTGGCGATGGTGTCGTAGACGACGTCGACGAAGCCGGGGTGACACATCGGCACGCCGTCGAGTCCGTCCATCGTGGGCAGCAACTTGCCGCCCGACCACGCGGCGAGCGCCTCGACCAGTTCGAGCTGCGACTGGCCGTCGAGCTTGATCACGTGGTGCGCGCCGAACTGCTTGGCCAGCGCGACCTGCGCGTCCCAGCGCGCGATCACCGCGATCTCGACCGACGGGTACAGCGCGCGCAGGATCGCGACCGCGCACGAGCCGAGCGAACCCGCGCCCCACACGATCACCTTGCCGCCTTCGGGTGGAGGGTTCCGCGTGATGGAGTGCAGCGACACGCTGAAGGGGTCGGCGAAGATCGCGTGCTCGTTGTCAACCGAATCGGGCACCGCAAACAACATCGACGAGTGCGCGGGCATCAACTCCGCGTAGCCCCCGGTTGCATCCGACGAGACGCCGGTGTGGATGCCCTTACTCAACGAGCCCTCGTTGAAACTCCAGCACAGCGAGAAGTCACCGGCCTCGCAGCTTGGGCACACAGGAGAAACGCCCCGTGGCGCGCACGACAGCCACGGGTTGAGGATCACGCGCTGGCCGGGTTCGAAGCCGCGCGCGTCAGGCCCGCCGCGCACGACTTCGCCGACGACCTCGTGGCCCATCACTTGCGGGAACGAACAGAGGCCGCTCATCGCCGAGTCGGTGTCGCCTTCGAAGTCGAGGAGGATCTGCTTGGAGTCGCTGCCGCATACGCCGGTGAGCAGCGGCCGCACCACGTACCAGTCGGGCCGCAGCGGCGTCGCGTCGGGGATCTCCTTGAGGGCGCAGGGCGTGGTCAGCAGCGCCTGCGCGAACTCGCCGGCACCGGCGGGCATGGCGAAGGGTTGGGTTCGGGTTCCGTAGACGAGGGCGCGCATCTCTAGCCCTGGATCGACTTGATCTCGAGGAAGTCGTGCAGGCCTTCGTCGCCCCACTCGCGGCCGATGCCGGAGTCCTTGAAGCCGCCAAAGGGCGACGCCGGATCGGGCCCGTACTGGTTGATGCCGAAGCTGCCGGTGCGGACGCGCCGCGCGATGCCCATGCCGCGGTCGTGATCACCCGTCCACACCGAACCGCCGAGGCCGTACGCGGAATCGTTGGCGATGCGCACGGCGTCGTGGTTATCGTCGTAAGGAATGACGACGATGACGGGGCCGAAGATTTCTTCCTGCGCTATGCGCATGCGGTTGTCCACCTCCGCGAAGAGCGTGGGCCGCACGTAGTTGCCGGCGTCGAGACCCGACGGCTTGCCAGCGCCACCGACAACCGCCTTCGCGCCTTCCTGCTCGCCGATCTCGATGTAGCTCTGGATGCGCTCCCACTGGCGCGCCGTGACGACGGGCCCGATCTCGGTAGCGTCTTCACGCGGGTCGCCCACAGGCATCTCGCTGGCCGATGCGGCGAACGCGTCGACGAACTCGGCGTAGCGCGACCGCGGTGCGAGCACGCGGGTCTGCGCCGCACAGGCCTGGCCGTTATTCATGAAGCTGGCGAAGCGGAGGCCGGCGACGGTCTTGTCGATGCGTGCGTCATCGAGGACGATCGCGGCGCTCTTGCCTCCGAGTTCGAGCGTCACGCGCCGCAGGTCCTGGCCGCAGCGCGCGCCGATGGCGCGGCCAACTGCAGTCGACCCAGTGAAGGTGACCTTGTCGACGTCCTTGTGCGCAACGAGGTGCGCGCCGGCCTCGCCGTCTCCCGGGAGGATGCTGATCACGCCGGGCGGGAAGCCCGCCTCGTCGAACATCTGCGCGAGGTAGAGCGCGTCGAGCGGCGTCTCCGGTGACGGCTTCACCACCACCGTGCAACCCATCAACAGCGCCGGCACCGCCTTGGCGATGATCAACATCACCGGCACGTTCCACGCCGTGATCGCGCCGACGACGCCAACCGGTTCGCGGCGCACGATGAAGGGCGCACCGATCGATCCGGGTCGCGTCTCTTCCCACTGGATGGCCCGGGCCTGGTTCGGCATCGTCAGCAGCGTCATCAGCGGACCACCAACTTGGCCAAGCTTTGAGAACGTGATCGGTGAGCCGTTCTCGCTCGTGATGATCTCGGCGAGAGGGTCCATGCGTTCGGTGAACAGCGCGGTGAGACGTTCGACGGGAGCGATGCGCTCCTCAACCGACATCTGCGACCAGGCCCCGTTGTCGAACGCGTCGCGTGCGGCCGCGACTGCGGCGTCGATGTCGGCGGTGCTCGCCGCGGGCGCGGTGCCGACCACGCTGCCGTCATGGGGCGAACGCACCGTGAAGGTGTTGGTGGTCGCGGGGCTGCGCCACTCGCTACCAATGAAGAGCTTGTCGAAGTTCACTTGAGGATCACTTTCATTGAGCTGGCGCCGCGCACGAGGGTCGAGCTCGTGAGCGTCGGGTCCTCCAGCACCTCGTAATTGGGGAAACGCTTGAGCAGTTCGCCGAAGGCGATGCGCGCTTCGGAACGCGCAAGCGGCGCACCGAGGCAGTTGTGTTCGCCAAAGCCGAAGGCCACGTGCGTGGGCGACGGCGCCCGGGTCACGTCGAGCACGTTGGCCGTGGGGCCGAAGATCGCTTCGTCGCGGTTGCCCGACGCGTAGAGCATCACCACGAAATCGCCGACCGGAACCTCGACGCCGCTGAGCTCGATCGGCTTGATGACGGTACGGCCGAACGCTTGGATCGGCGTGACCCAGCGCAACAACTCCTCGACGCCCGCGTGCAGACCGTCGTCACCCGCTGCGATCAGCGCGGCGCGTTGGTCGGGGTGCGCGTGCAACGCGTGCGTGCCCATGCTCAGGAGGTGGCGGGTGGTTTCGTTGCCCGCCACGAGGAGCGAGACGCAAAACAGCAGCACCTCGGCCTCGGTGAGGTCGGTGCTCGCAAGCATGGAGATCAGGTCGTCGCCTGGCTTCTCCTTGCGTTCGGTGATGCGAGCTTGAAGGAAGCGCCAGAACTCGCCGGCCGACGCGTAGACCTCAGGCGAGGGGTTATCCGTCACGTCAATCACGGCATCAGACCAGCGGCGGAAGTCGTCGAGTTCGGAGTCGTCCACCGCGAGCAGTTCGGCGATCACGCGCACGGGGATCGGCATGGCGATGTCGTTGACAAAATCGATCTCTTCGCCGCGGGGCAGCTGGTCGAACACGTCGTTGACGATGCGCACGATCTGTTCTTCCATCGCGCCCGTCGACCGTGGGGTGAACTCGCGGCTCACGACGCGGCGGTACTCGGCGTGCTCGGGCGGATCCATGTGGAGGATCGAGCCTTCGGGCGCGGCGCCGTGGCGGGCCGGGTCGTTCACGAGCACGCCCTTGTTAGCGCTGAAGTGCTCAGTGTCGCGGCTGATGGCGCGGATGTCGTTGTAACGGGTGACGAGCCACGTGTTCGGCTCGCTCTGGAAGACGGGGGCCTCGGCGCGGAGGCGCGCGAGCACCTCGTAGTAGTCGGGCTGGTTGTAGAAGCCCGGCCGCGTAATGTTGACGTGAGTGTTAGAAGAGGCCAAGGCCGACATACTAAGTAGGTGAAGGACGTCACCGTTGGGCTCGACATCGGCACCACCTCGGTCAAGGCCGTCGCGGTAGACGGGGAGGGCACGGTGTTGGCGCGGGCTCGGGTCCCCCACGGCGTGCACACGCCGTCGCCGGGCACCTTCGAGCACGACGTTGATGTGGCGTGGCGCGCCAACGTGGTCGACGCCCTGGCCCAGGTCGCGCGCGGGCTGGAGATCGCGGCGGTCAACGTGTCGGCGATGGTGCCGTCACTCGGGGCCGTTGACGCCGACGGGCGTGCGCTCGGCCCCGGCCTTTTGTACGGCGACGTGCGGGGCGAGCGCGCCGTGGTCGACAACGCAACGGCCGGCGACAGCGGCGAGCTGCTCGCGTTCCTGAAGTGGCACGCGGCCCAGACCCCCCAGGCCGCGGGTTTCTGGCCCGCGCAAGCTGTGGCCAACCACGCGCTGTGCGGCGTCGGTGCGATCGACTCGTCGACCGCCATGACCGCGCACCCCTTGCACAACTACGTGGAGTGGGACGCCGCGTTAGCCAAGGACGCGGGCGCGACTGTCGCGCAGCTGCCCGTGATTGCGCCCGGGTTCACGCCCGCGGGGTCGGTGCGCGACGGCTTGGGCGCGGACGGCGCCCTCGTTGGCGGCGGCACGATCGACGCGTTCGGCGAGCAGCTGTGCGCGGGCGCTGACAACACCGGCGACGTGCTCGTGTTGTGCGGCACCACGTTGATCACGTGGGGAGTGATCGAAGAGGAGGCTGCCGGCGGAGGCAAAGAACTGCCTAATGCCCCCGGGTTGTGGACGATCCCGCACTCGGCGCGCGGGAAGTTGATGGTCGGCGGGCCGTCGAACGCGGGCGGACTGTGGTTGGAGCGCTCGAAGCGGTGGACCGGTCTGGTTGAGGACGCCGCGGTCGCAGGCGCCGACGTAGCGGACCTACCGGTGTGGCTGCCCTACGTACGCGGCGAACGGACGCCGCTGCACCGGCGCGACATTCGCGCGTCGCTGCACGACGCGGGTTTGCAGCACGACGCCGCCCACCTGCGACGCGCCGCGTACGAAGCGAGCGCGTTCGTGGTGCGGCACCACATCGACCTTGGTCGCACGGCCGGCCTTGCGCCAACGCGCATCGTGGCCACCGGCGGCGGCACCCGCGACGCGAACTGGATGCAAGCCCTGGCCGATTGCACCGGCCTGTCCGTCCATGTTGCCGCGAATCCCGAAGGGGCGGCGCTCGGGAGCGCGTTCATCGCGCGCGGCGTGGCCGGGTTGGAGAAGGGCACGCGCGACGCGGCGCGCTGGGCGGCAACCGCGCGCGTTGTGGACCCCGTCGGCCACGACGCCATCGAGGCGCGCTACGCCCGCTTCCGCGCCCTCACTGCGGGCCTGTGATTATCGGTAGCGGTCTTTGCTACCAATAATCACAGGCCCGCCGAGATGCGGGCGAGGGCGGCTTTCAACGTGGGGTCTTCACCGATTCTGAACATGGGTTTTTCGCCGGCGGCGCGGGAAAGCACGACGATGCGGGTGGCGATCGCGCTGGCGCGGGCCAAGGCGAAGATCTCGTACCAAGCGAAGTCGACCAGAGGGCGACCGAGGTGGGCTTCGAAGCGGGCGATGGCTTCCTCGCGCGTGCCGAAGCCGGGGACGGTCATGTTGCTCATCTCGTAGCCGACGTCGGTGAGCGCGGTGAGCCAGGCGATGTCCATTTCGGGTGGACCGGCACTGACCATGTCCCAGTCGAGCACCGTCTTGGGCGCGAGGGTCTCGGGGTCATAGACGATGTTGCCGAAGCGCACGTCGCCCCACAGCAGCGCGGGCGCCGGTTCGCGCTCGAGGGGCGCGTGCGCAACACACCAGGCGAAGACGTCGCGCAGCGCGTCGGGCGCGTCGCCCATCCAGTCCAGATACTCAGCCCAGTACGCGAGTTCCGCGCGCAAACCGACGCGCAGTCCGTCGACCAGGGGCTCATCGTGGATCGCGGCGATCGTGTAGATCGTCGACTCCCACACGCCGCGACGATCGGCGTCCGAAGCCAGGCCCGTGAGCCACGGGTCAAGGGGCGTGAAGTCCGACGGGATCGCACCGGCGACGAACGGCATCGTCATCACGCCGTCGGCGTAGGTCGCGGGCCGAGGCGTGGGCACGGCGGATAGCGCGTTGATTACGCGGGTTTGCAGCTCGAGGTCGTAGAAGGGGAACGTGCCACCGTCGGTGCGCGCCTTACGCCGCACGACGTCGCCGTCGACTTCGATCTCGCACGAAAAGCCGTTGCGCTTTGGTTCGCTCGTAAGCTCGCTCACATGAAGCTCGCGTCTTCGGTGAGACCTGCGTCGGGGTGCGGGCCGCTGAAGATCGTCTGCATGTTGCCTACGCCTACGCCGCCGCCGACGGGGTCCTCGACGCGCACGAGGTTGTCGCGGATCTGATGCAGTCGCCGCGCGGTTAACGGGTCCGTGCAGTCGGGGATGTACTCACCCTCCACGTTGAGCGGCCCGCGGTCTTCGCCGTGCCAGTGGTCGTTGAAGCCGAAGTACAAGCCCGCGCCGAGGTGAAACCCGGTGTCGCCCAGCGCGGTAACGGTCAGCGGCCGCGCCGCGCCGTCGCTCATCGTCGCGTTAAGGAGAGCCGACCGCAGCCGACGGGTCGCATC
>JBKJQZ010000183.1:0-3916 GCA_046594835.1 Acidimicrobiales bacterium
TCCGAGACGGCCCAGGTTCCTCGACGCCAGCAGGCCGAGACACTCGGTGCGGGTGAGGATCTCGAGCCCGTTGGGGTCAACACAGCGCGCCACGTCGTCGCCCAAGTGGAGGCGGTCGACCGCGTGGTTCATGGCGACAGTGTGGGCGTCGATGGGCCTCGTGCGACACCGCTGACCGTCACACCCAACAGGGACCTTTGGCCGTTCTCGCAGGCGACAGGCGTAGGCCGCGAAGCCCAGCCCCTCCGCCACCTCCGCCACTTTTTATGCAACGCCCAGGACAGTCCTGGGCGTTGCACACCGGTTCGGGCTACACGCGGGCTGAGAAGCCGAGGCCGAAGCTGCGCACGGCGGGCGCAAAAATGTTTGGCTCCACGTCGATCTCGTCGATCACGCGCAAGTTGGTCCACGCGTTGACGAGCTTCGCAAGCAGCATGCCGATCTCCTTACGGGCGAAGTTGCGCCCGATGCAGAAGTGGGTGCCGTAGCCGAAGGACACGTGCGGGTTTGGATTGCGCGTGATGTCGAACGTGAAGGGGTTCTCGAACACGTCCTCGTCGCGGTTGGCTGACGGGTAGACGAGCGCCACGCGGTCGCCGGCATTGATCTGCACGCCGCGGAGCTCGGTGTCCACGAGCGCCTTGCGGAACATGTTGTTCAGCGGCGTGACCCAACGGATCACTTCGTCAACCGCCGAGTCGAGCAGGCCCGGGTTCTCATACAGCGCCTCCCACTGGTCGCCGTGATCGCAGAACGTGCGCAGCATGTGGCCGATCGCGGTGCGGGTGGTCTCAGCGCCGCCGGCCACGAACAGTCCGACTTCGTGGTGGATCTGATCCGTCGACATGGGCTGGCCGTCGATCTCCGCATGCGCCCAACGCGACAGCAGGCCGTCGGTCATCGGGCAGCCCCGGGCCGCTTCGGCGTCGACGGTGGCGAGGCGGTAGATCGCCATGTTGGACTCCATCATCCCGGTGATGGCGTCGTTGTCGACCATCATCGCGTCGATGCGCATGAGCTGTTCAGACCACACCTTCACCGTGGGCCATTGCTCCTCGGGCAGGCCGAGCAGCGCACAGGTGAAGCGCGCCGGGAGTTGACCGGCGAGGCTCTCGACCACTTCGCACGAGCCCTGCGGCGTGAGCGGCTCGATCATCGCGTCGAGCATCTTGTCGAAGTACGGGTCCCACTTGTCGACCGCGCTCGGGGTGAAACCCTTATTGATGAGGCGACGCTGCTTAAGGTGCTGCGGGTCGTCGTTGGCGATCATGTTGGCTTCGCCCGGCGACGGGTTCAGGCGGTAGGCGCCCTCCGAGGAAAAGATCTCATCGTGGCGCTCGACCTGCAAGACGTCTGCGTGTTTGGTGATCGCCCATATCTTGGAGTGCTCATCGAAGAAGACGGGTTCGTTGGCTCGGGCCCACGTCCAGGCCTCGTGCTGTTGTGACCGCCAGAACTCACGGTCGAGCATGTTCAGATCAGGTCGAGTAGTCGTGCTCATCGCCCCATGTCTTAGTCGCACCTACGGCCGCCACGCCGGAACCGCGAGCGCTAGTTGCCGTTAGTGGACCAGTGCCAAGGTTCGCTAGGCAGGTTGTACAGCCCGTAAGCCTTGGCGTGGCCCGAGAGCCACTTGAAGGCCTCGCTCGACCTCGAGGTGATGATCGATCCCTCGTAGGTGAAGTCGATGGCCAGGCCCCGCTCGTGCATGGACGCGCCGGGGCGCGCCGTGGGCGGGTGGCACTGGTTGGCCGGCTTTTCGTAGATGTCGTACTGCGACGAGCCGCAGTGCGCCTTACGTAGCGCGACCTGCTGATCCGAGTTCCGGTAGCCGTAGCCGCTGAGCTCGACGCCATCGGCGCGGGCCGCGTTGAGGAGTGAGTTCACGTTGCCGCCGATCGAACGGGCGACGCGGATGCCCTGCACGACGACGGTGTCGACGTTGCCGGTGTTGAGACGGCCGCCGGCCCCGCCGCCGCCCTTGGCGCGCTTGGCGATTTCAACCGACAGCTTCTTGTCGTAGGCCGACAGCGCGGCGGCCTCGGCGAGCACGTTCTCGAGGCGACGCTCGATGTCGTTGCGCGCTCTGGTCTGCTGGTTCTTGCTGCTCTGCAGCGCACCAAGAGCAGACTGCTGACGGGAGCGCTCGGCGGCTGCCTGCGCTTCGTGCTGCTCGGCGATCTCGCGCTGCTTGACCATTTCGTCGCGCAGCTTGCCGAGGCGGTGCGTGATGTCGTCGCCGCGCTCAATCGCAGCCATGCCCATGTAGCCGTGCGCGGCCGCCTGCTGCATTTGTTGCGCGGTCAAACGCGGTGCGGTGCTGGCTCCGAAGCCCTCCATGTAGAGCTTGATGGCCAGGTTCTTGGTGGCCTTCTGGAGCCGCTTGTAGTTGGCGGTTGTGTTGAGCTCGTTGCCACGGGCCAGCTCGGCGGCGCGGGCTGCGGCTGCAACGGCGGCGGTGGCGGAGTTGTACGCGCTCTGGCTCGACTTCACTTTGGTGTCGAGCTCAGCGAGCTTCTGGGCGAGCGCGGCGTCCGACTTCTTCAGATCCGAGATTTCCCCGCTGATGAGCTTCTGTTGCTTGCGGACGTTTTGCTGCTCTTTGACCGGGTCGGTCGCGGCGCTTGCAGGCGCGCTGGTTGAAGCGAAGGTCGCCGCGGCGACCATGGCTGCCAACAGGCAAAGCCAACGGCGGGAGGAACTGGGGAAGTTCGTCATCTTCATAAGACCCTGACTGCGGGTAGAGCAAGCGTAGTGCGGCACGCCCACCGGCTCAAGGCCTCTGGGATCTTGCTGTCAGGCGGCGCGGGCAGGCAGGACTACGAGGCGCTGGACGGCGCGGGCTCGGTGGACCTCTTCGATGAGCGCGTTGATGCGGCGTCGAGCGCCGAGGGCGTTCGCAAATTTGAGCCCGTGGCGTTCCAACGGGGACTCGTCGTGGTCGAAGGCAGCCCGACCCGGTGGTGGTGGAATCTGTTCTCGGAGCCGCCCCGGCGGATGGGTGGTCCACGTCTCGTTCCAGGGATTTGTGACTTCGAAGTCGCCGTTCTTGTGCAGCCGGGCGGTCCAGCCGTTGCGGTGCAGCACGTTGTGGTGCCTGTCGCACAGCAGCACGAGATTCCAGATCGCGGTCGGGCCGAAATGTTTGATCCATTCGCGGACGTGGTGGATGTCGCACCAGCCGACGGGTCGCTTGCAGCTCCTCCAGCGGCAGCCCTGATCCCGGGCGGCGACGGCGTGGGCGAGATCGGGCGGCGGGTCTTTTACGGCGCGGCGGTAATCGAGTACGACGCCCTCGGCCATGACGACGCGGTGCAGGGTGCAGTCGCACATGAGTCGTTCGAGGGTCTCGGGTGGCAGGGTCATGCCGGTGGCTTCGTCGTAGCCGTGTAAGTGATTGGTGCCGATGCTTTGGCCGTCGATGATCACTTTCAGATGCGGGGTGTGCCGACGCGGCGTCTTGATGCTCTGGTTCTTGATGAAGAACTGCGCGATCGTCTTCAGCGCCTCACCCCGCCGGATCGGCGCGGGCGTGGTGAAGTCGTGCGAGTCGGCGAGACGAAGCGCTTCGAACCACAAGGCGTAGCTCTCTGCATCCAGCGACGCATTGAGCACGCCGCGGTCGTCCATCGTCTGGGACAGGTGCGCGATGTTCGCTTCGTCGGTGGGCGCCTTCCCGGGGTCGAGCGCGTCGGCTCGGTCGCGCCACAGACGAATCGCGGCGAGCGTGTCGTCGATCGACAATCCAGCGAGGTGGGGGAGCAACTCGGGTTCGTGCGCAGCGAACAGTTGCACGTGTCGATCCACAACAAGGTTGGTAATGATTCGTACCTGTCCACCGGTGAGCTCGCCGTTGATCCACGCGGCGGCGGCGCCCGGCAGCCGGCGCAGCTTCCGCGCCAGCTTGACTATCTCG
>JBKJQZ010000213.1:0-12947 GCA_046594835.1 Acidimicrobiales bacterium
CTCGACCCGGGCGAGGCTCGAGCCGAGGCAGGTGTGCGGACCCTGCCCGAACGCGAGGTGATCGTTGCGGCCGCGGGCGATGTCGAACAGGTCGGGCTCGTCGAGGTCGCCGTCTTCGATCGCCCGCTCGAGGCCTTCGACGTAGGCCTTGATGTCCTCGTCGGAATCGATCATCTCGTTGACCTGGCGTTCGTAGGACGACACCGCGATCTCGAGGTCGGTCACAAACAGCGAGCCGCCGAGGATGTCGGCCACGCGTTGGGACAGCGCAAGGGTGGCCTTGGGCGACGGCTGCTGGCTCACGTAGTGCGGCACGGCGGCCCAAAGCGACGCGGACTTGATACCGGCCTCGGCCAAGCGGGAGTGGAGCACGCCGACGATGCCGGTCGGGCCCTCGTAGCGCGAGCGACGCAGGTCGAGCTTCTCGATGAGTTCGGGATCGCTGCCAGTACCGGTGATCTGCACGGGACGCGTGTGGGGAACCTCCATGGCGAGCGCGCCGAGCGTAAGGACCAACTCGACGTCGTAATCCTGGGCGAGGCCGAGCAGGTCGTCGCAGAATGTGCGCCACCGCACGTTGGGCTCGATGCCGTGCACCAGCACGACGTCGTGTGCCGAACCCGGAGCGGAGGCCGCGGTGAAGCGGGTCGTGCGCCACTCGATCTTTCGCGTCTTGCCGTCGATGAGCTGCACCAGCGGGCGCACAACCGTGAAGTCGTAAAACTCCTCGGGATCAAGATCAGCGAAGGGTCGTTCGTTCCACGACCGGCCGAGGTAGTCGATCGCGGAACTGGCTGACTCGGCGGCGTCGTTCCAACCTTCGAACGCAGCAACCATCACGGGTCGGCGCAGCTTCGGGCGACTGTCCCAGCGGACGTGTTTCATCCAAAAAGGCTACTCCTCGACCTACGTCATCGAATCGCGTCAACAATGTCGGGCGTGGAGTTCGATGCGGCGATTGCGGACACTCGACGGCGATGGCCCTTGGCGAGCGCGGCGTTTGCGGAGTTGATGGCGCGTGCCCCGTTTTCATCCCTCGACGAGGGCCTCGAGGCGGAGTCCTTGGTGTACTCGTCGCTCCAGGCCGGGCGCGAGTTCGAAGCGTGGCGGGACGCGACGCCGCGGGTTGCTCGCGCGTCGGGCGGACCAGCCGTGCTGGTCGAACGCGAAGGCGACGAGTTGCGCATCGAGTTGCATCGCCCGGATCGTGCCAACGCCCTGAACGTGCAGATGCGCGAGGAGTGGCTCGACGCGCTGGCGGTGGCCCACGCCGATCCGGACGTACAAGTGGTGATCACCGGCCGCGGCGCGTCGTTCTGCGCCGGCGGTGACCTCGACGAGTTCGGCACGTTCCCGTCGCCCGAGGAGGCGCACACGATCCGTCTGCAGCGCAGTATCGGTCGGGCCATCGCGACGATCGCGGAGCGCGTGACCTTTCGCATCCACGGCGCCTGTTACGGCAGCGGCATCGAGTTGCCCGCGTTCGCGTCGCGGGTGATCGCCCACCCCGATGCGCGCATCGCGTTGCCCGAGATCGGGCTCGGTCTGATCCCCGGAGCGGGAGGCACGGTGAGCGTGACGGCGCGCATCGGTGTCGAGCGCATGCGCGCCCTCACGTTCTCGCGCCAAGCCATCGACGCGCAGACTGCGCTCGCGTGGGGCCTAGTGGACGAGGTCGCCTAACCACCCAACCTGACATCACTGTTAGATTCGCCGCTGATCTGGGAGGGAACGTTCAAATGATGAGTTTTGACGAAGTCGAGGGCATGGACCTCGAGCTTCTTGCGCACCCACAGCCGATGTACCAAATGCTGCGCGAGGGTGGCGGCGTCAGCGACCTCGGCGAGGACATGGACATGGTCATTGTCGTGTCGGCCAAGGAAGTTAAAGAGGTGTTCGCGCACCCCGAAATCTTCTCCTCGGAAGACGCGGTTGACATCGGTCAGATCCGCCCGCTGATTCCGCTGATGATCGATCCGCCGCAGCACAAGTACTTCCGCCGGTTGCTAGACCCGATCTTTGGTCGCAAGACGATCGAGCTGATCGAGCCCGAGACGCGTCGTCTCGTGCGTGCCCTTATCGACGAGGTGAAGGACCGCGGTGGGTGCAACTTCCACCAAGTGCTGTCTGAGCCTCTTCCGTCGACGGTGTTCCTGCAGTTGCTGGGCCTGCCGGTGTCGCGCTCGGATGAATTCATCAAGCTGAAGGACGGCATCATCCGTCCGGCGGCCAAGAACAACGACGAGCGTATTGCGGCGGCGCGCAAGACCGGCCAAGAGATCTACGCGGTCCTGCAGGACGCCATCGTGCAACGCAAGGCCGACCCGCAGGGCGACATCATCACCATGCTGCTCGGCGCCGAGGTCGACGGCGAGCGCCTCACCGAGGAGCAGGTCGAAGACATCCTCTTCCTGTTCTTCATCGCCGGCCTCGACACGGTTACCTCGTCGCTCGACTGTTTCATCTCGTATCTCGCGCAGCACCCCGAACAGCGCAAGCAGTTGGTCGAAGATCCGTCGCTCATTCCGCACGCGATCGAAGAGATGTTGCGCTTCGAGTCACCGGTGCAGGGCGTAATCCGACGGGCGACCGAAGACACCGAACTCGCAGGCTGTCCGATCCCGAAGGGCAAGGCGGTGTCGGTGTTGATCGGCTCGTCGAACACCGATGAGGCGCAGTGGGGCGACAACGCCCTCGAGGTCGACTTTGGCCGCGACACCAAGGGCCATATCGCGTTCGGCGGCGGCAACCACCGCTGCCTCGGCGCACACCTCGCACGCATGGAGCTGCGCGTCGCCCTTGAAGAGTGGCTCGCTGCGGTACCCGACTTTTCGATCAAGCCCGGCGTCGAGCTGCGTTACTCGCAGGGTCTGCGCTCGGTCGACAACCTCGACATCGTCTGGTGACGCGTCCTCTTGAAGGGATCCGCGTCATTGAAGTCGCGTCGTGGATGTTCATCCCGTCGGGCGGCGCAGTGCTGGTGGACTGGGGAGCGGAGGTGCTCAAGATTGAGCACCCCGAAACCGGTGACCCCCAGCGCGGCCTGATGACCTCGGGGATCATGCCGGGGGGTGTGGCGGCGATCAATTTCATGATCGAGCAGCCCAACCGGGGCAAGAAGTCGATCGCAATCGACATCTCGCACCCCGAAGGTCACGAAGCGCTGATGAAGTTGGTCGAGACCGCTGACGTGTTCCTCACCAACTACCTACCGCCGATTCGTCGCAAGCTCAAGATCGACACCGACGACATTCGCGCCCGCAACCCGAACATCATCATTGCCCGCGGTTCGGGTCAGGGCCCGCTGGGCCCCGATGCGGAAAAGGGCGGCTTCGACGGCGCTGCGTTCTGGGCTCGTGGCGCGGTCGGTGTCACCATGCCGCCCCAGCACGACGGCTGGCCCTCGGGCCAACCGACGCCTGCCTTCGGCGACGTGATGGGCGGCATGACCACGGCTGGCGCGATCGCGGCCGCACTGCTCAAGCGCGAGCGCACGGGTGAGGCGTCGCTCGTCGACGTGTCCTTGCTCGGCACCGCTATGTGGCAGATCTCGCCGATGATCCTGATGAACAAGCTGTTCGGGATCGAGCGCATCGCGGGAACCCAGCGCGGCGCCCCCGGCAACCCGGGCGTCGGCACCTATAAGACCAAGGACGGTCGCTTCGTCGCCATGATGCTGTTGCAAGGCGACCGCTTCTGGGCCGACTGGGTCACGCGCCTCGGCCGACCCGAGCTTGTGGCCGACCCGCGTTTCGCGGACGCAGCGGCGCGCGCGGAGAACGCCCTCGAGTGCCAGAAGCTGCTCGACGACGCGTACGCCAACTTCACCCTCGAGGAACTCAAGGTCGCGTTCGACGGCTTCGAGGGCGTGTGGTCGCCGTTCCAGACACTCGCGGAGCTGTACGAGGACCCGCAGGTCATCGCGAACGGCTACCTGCCCACGGCCGACATCAACGGCACCGACTTCCAGATGGTCGCGTCGCCCGCGCAGTTCGACGAGACCGCGGTGACGGTGTCGCGTGCGCCCGAACACGGCGAGCACACCGAGACCGAACTGGTCGAACTCGGCTACGACTGGGACCAGATAATCGCGATGAAGGAGTCGGGCGCGATCCTCTGATGGGCGCAATCGAGGATCGCATCGCGGAGTTGGGCCTACGCCTGCACGGGCCGCACCCGCCGCACGACCCGCTCGTTGCCGTGGTGGTGTGGGACGGCGTGGCGCGCACATCGGGACAACTGCCGCGCGTCGACGGCGAGCTGACCTGCCTCGGAGTCGTGGGCGACGACGTGTCGGTTGAGGACGCGTACGAGGCTGCCGCGGTTTGCGCGCTGAATGCGCTGTCGGTGCTGCAGGCCGAACTTGGCACCCTTGATCGGATCGAACGGATCCTGTCGGTCACCGGCTACGTCGCGAGTGCACCCGGATTCGAGCAGCAGCCCGCAGTGATCGACGGCGCGTCGCGGGTGCTTTTCGACATCTTCGGCGAGCGCGGCCGGCACACGCGCAGCGCGGTCGGCGTCGCGGCGCTGCCGCGGCGCGGTGCGGTTGAGATTGAGTTAACAGCAGCGATACGAGGAGAGTGATTCGATATGGCGATGGACGTCCGGTCGATTGAAGATGTGACACCCGTGATCGAACACAACGGGACGGTGCCAGTGTGGTGGCTGGTGTCGCCGCGGGAAATGATGGACATCACCAAGGGCGGTCACCTCGAGTTGGTGAGCGAGTTCGAGGTTGCGGGCGGCGGCTACGTCGACCCGCACAACCACCCCACCCACGAGTTCTATTACGTGACCTCGGGCCGCGGGATCATGGAGATCGAGGGCGAAGAGCGCGTCATCGCCCAGGGCGATCTCGTGCACATCCCGCCGATGGCGATGCACTCGCTTCGCCCGGTCAGCGACACCGCTCCCATCCACTGCTTCTGTTTCGCCGTGGCCACGCCCGACGCGGGCGCGGTCGACTACACGAAGCATTGAGCGTTCGCGACGACCTGTTCGCGCTCGGCGCGGCAACCTTGGGTGAGTGCGGCGCGGCGCGCATGGACCCGCGCATTCGTCCGGTGTGGTCGGGCGCCGCGCTGGCAGGGCCAGCGATCACCGCCAAGTGCGGCAAGGGCGACAACTTGGCGATCCACGTCGCCGTGGCGCAGAACGAACTGGTTGGCGCGGTGTTGGTGGTCGACGCGTCGACGCCGCCGGAGTTTGGTTACTGGGGTGAGGTCCTGACGACGGCGGCCGAGGCCAACGACATCGCGGGCCTCGTGATCGACGGCGGCTGCCGCGACGTCGCCGCGCTCGAAGCGCATGACTTCCCCGTGTTCTCCGCGCTCATCGCGCTCACCGGCGCCAACAAAACCAAGGGCGGCAGCGTCGGCAAGGTGATCTCAGTTGGCGGCGTTGAAGTGGCACCCGGCGACTGGGTCGTCGGCGACGTCGACGGCGTAGTGGTAATCGCGGCGGCCAATCTCGATGCGGTGCTGGAAGCGGGCCACGCGCGCCACGAGAAGGAACAGCACTTCTTCTCGGAGCTACGCGCCGGTCGCACCACGGTGGAGTTGCTCGACCTCGATCCCAACGGCCTCGACCAGTGAGCGACGCCGTCCGTGTCAAGGCTGAACCGCTTAGCCGTGAGGCGTTTGCTCCGTACGGTCAGGTCATCGACGCCGGCGACATGGTGATGGAGCTACGCGACGGCGAAGAGTTCGCGCTCAACGTGTTGTCCTATGACCGCCACCCGTTGGTGTGCGATCACCTCAACCGTCACCACAAGGCAACGCAGGCGCTCCTCGCGCTCGGCGGCCGTCCGACGCTTCTCGTCGTGGCGGATCGCGCTTTCGACTTCACGACCCGCGATCATCTTGCGCACGTTCGTGCATTCATCTGCGACGGCACCGCGGGTGTGAACCTGTCGTTGGCCACGTGGCACTGGGGTCCGGCGCCGCTAATGGATCACGTCGACCTGCTCAACGTGCAGGGCAAGGGCTTCCTCAACGACAACGAGGTGGTCTACCTCGAGCGCGACCTCGGCGTGCTCGTGACCGTCGAACTCTGAGTCGGTACTTGGTGTTCGATGGTCGGTTACCAAGTATCGTGTGAATATGAGCGTCCAGGAGTACCTCGTGTCCGCGTCGGGCCAGATGTCGCTTCCGGCCGGCGTTCGGCACAGGTGGAACCTCGATAACGGTGGACCGGTTGAGGTCATCGATCTCGGCTTCGGTGTACTCACCGTTCCGCAGGGAACCGGGAAGAAGCTGCTGGATGATCTCGTCACCCGCGAGCAACACGCCGAGTTCGTCCGGTCACTCAATGATGATCCCGACCTCGCCACGACGTGAGCCGAGCGATCCTCGACGACCATCTGTTACGAGACCTCCTCACTGACGACCTGCCGCGAGGTCTCGCCAAGGTCCTCACCCGTCATGAACCTGCGACCACCAACCTATATTTGTTCCGACTGTCGAGGAGCGTGGTCGCAGCACCTGGGGGCGCACTCACCGGCGGCTGGAGCGCCGAACAGCGGACTGCGCTCGGATCGAAGTTGCTGACGCTTCCGGAAACCATCGAGATCGTGCCGATCCGAACCATCTCGTTCCGCATGGCCGAGATCGCCCAGACGCATCGCGTGTCGACTCTCGGCGCGGAATGCGTCGCCGCCTCCGAACATCTGGATGCTCCGCTGTGCGTGTGGAGCGGCGACGACGGGCCTCGGATACGCGCCGCGATGAAAGCCCTGGGACGGGACTACCGGACCGTCGCCCGTTGACCCGACGTTGTGACCCGCGCTGACGAGGCGACTGGGGAACCCAGGCGGCGAGTCGTACCGTCTAATGGGCATGCGTCGAGGGCTGGGGATCGTGATCGTTGTTGTTGGATTGATCGCCGCGGCCTGCAGCGACGGTGGCGGCACTGAGATCGACGCGCGCGGGAGCGCCCCGACTACGTCCACGTCCACGACCGATACGAGTGAGCCGACCACGAGCACAACCTCGACCCCATCTCCAACCATCCTGGCTGAGCCCTCGTCGACCGGTGGCGACCCGAAGATCGCCGGAGCGGCAATCACGAGATTTGGCAATCAGCTGTTCGGCGCGATTCGCGACCCGTCGACGAACATCGTGGTATCGCCTGTCAGCGTGGCGATCGCGCTGGCGATGCTCGAACCCGGGGCGACGGGCGACGCCAAGTCGCAGCTCGATGCGGCGCTTCATACCGACGACCCAACGGCGTTTCACGCGTCGATGACCGCGCTTCGCCGGCACCTCGTGAGCGCCAAGGCAACGCCGGCAAACGTGGGCGACAAACCTGGGGACTTGCAGATCGCGATCGCCAACGCGGCCTATATGCAGGCCGGCTATCCGATCCGTCCCACCTACGCCGAGGCGCTTTCGCGTTACTACGGCCCCTTGTTACGCGTGGTTGATTTCAGGCAGCAACAGGCCGTTGCCGACGCCATCAACGCATTCGTCCGAGACGGCACTCACGGCCACATCAACAAGATCATCGACAAGCTGTCGCCCGACACAGTTCTCGCGCTCGTCAACGCCTTGTTCCTTAAGGCGTCTTGGGCGGAACCCTTCGACGCGTCGGCCACGAAACCGCAGTCCTTCACGCGCCTCGACAGCTCAACCTTGAGTGTGTCGATGATGCACGGCACCACCTACAAGTCGATGAAGGGAGACGGGTGGGTCGCCGGCGCCAAGGCCTACACCGGATCGCTCTCGGTTGACTTTGTCCTGCCCGACGCGGGTCGCTTCGACGAAGTCGCCGGCGAGTTCCCCGCGGTCTTCGACGAGTTCGCCAAGCATGCATCCGGCGGCAGCGCCCAGCTGGCCGTTCCGAGGTTCACCACCCGATTCATGTCCGAACTCAGGCCCGCCTTCGCCAAACTCGGCATCGCAGCGCCATACAGCGAAGGCCACCTGCTTGGCATCGCCGACGACCGAAGCCTCGTGCTCGACCAGGCGGTCCACGCCACGTTCCTGACCATGGACGAAACCGGGACCGAAGCCGCAGCAGCGACCATCGTCAGTGCGAGGACAACGAGTGCGCCCGTGAGCCCGCCGCCGCCGGTGATCCTCGACCGTCCGTTCTTTTTTCGCATCATGGACAACGACACCGGAGTAACCCTGTTCATCGGCCAGGTACTCGACCCGACCGAGTAAGGACCTACGTCGAATTGAAGAGCTCGCGCGGTAGTTCGTACCGGCGGCACACGTAGACGCGTTCGTACTCGGCCCGCAGGAGGACTTCGTTGTCGATGGACGCATGGAAGAACGCGGCGACCGGGGTCAGTCCCGGACGAGTCGAGACAATCGAGGACGCCACTTCGCCGTCGCTGCGGCTGTAGACGTGGAGATACCTGAACGTCTCTCGGAAGCCGCACGACTGGTACCAGGCATTGGCCGCGGCATCCTCGCGCGTCCACGCGTCGAGAGTGATCGCGGTTGACGGCAACACCCGCAGAGCCTCGACGAGGAGATCGCGCGCGATGCCTCGACGCGCGTGGTCGGGATGGGTCGCGATCGTCTCGATCGTTGCCAGTGCTCCATCGATGGCCACGTCCAACACACCGACAACCTCGTCGCCGAGCACCGCCACCAGTTCAACGCTCGGTAGGTCATACGCGGGCTTCGCGGTGACCACGTCGTCGAAGTAGTTGGTGGCTAAAAAGGCGACCACGCGGCATCGCAGCCACGACGATGCGTCGCTGTCGCGAAACGGACGAACGACGATGGCCTCCACGTGCCTACTGCTCGCCTACGCGCAGGACACAACGGAGACGAAGCCGACGTGGTCGCTGGGCCAGAGGTAGCGGCCGTCGCTGCGTTGGGTCGGTGTGTTGGCAATCATGTGACTGTCGGGTACGCGGATCGTGCAGCCGGAGCGAACGCGTGCCAGCACGTAATCAATGCGTTCGCTCATCGCCCTCGTCGAGGTCTTCGTGAAGCTCTCCTCGCCGTCGACGGGGACGCCCGAGCACCCTGCATCGCCAGGCGTGAGGCATTCACTTCGTCCGCTTGCTCGATACGTGTCGACAAATCCTGCGGCTGCCGCGCTGCGCACAGCCGCGCTGGTGGGTCCGCTGTTGAAGTCGCCGAGCAGGAAGTCGGGCAGTGCATCGTTGTGCGCGTACTGATCGGCGAAGCCGAGCACCTGACGCATCTGAATCTGCTTGGTGAAGGTGCTCAACGGCGTCACCTCGTGCGCAAGGTGGGTGCTGAACACGTCAACCATCCCGCCCGGGGTCTTCACCCGCCCCCAGAGCGCTTGGCGGGCGTCGAACGTGGCGTCGAGGCGACAGAACGGGTCCGCGTTCACGCACGCGACCGCTTCGTAGGAACGCGGCAGGAGACGCCGGGCCCGCGCGTTCGTGATCGGATAACGGGTCAGGATCGCGACGCCCTCGGCGAAGTCACCGCCTTCAGGGATGTTGCCGCTCGCCGCTGCGAGATCGTCGAGCGGGTTGCCTCCGCCGGGCCGCGTTTCGGGCGTGAGGGGTACGTGCGGGTTCGAGCGCGAGTAGCACCACGACCACGCCTCGCCGGTTGCGGCGCGCAATGCATCGGCGAGGCGACGCACCACGAGGCCGTGCTTCTGCGGGTACTCGTTGCGCGTGTCGAAGCCGGCGTTCTCGGTCACCTCTTGGAGTCCGATTATGTCCGCGTCCGAATCGAGGATCGCCTTGGCAGCAAGTGGCACACGATCGTGCAACGTGCGGTCGCCCCCGTCGGTGTCACTGTGCAGCAGGTTGAACGTGGCGACGCGCAACACGCCGTCGTTCTGCGTCTTCACCGCAGGCGCCGCGCCGCTGGCCTGTTCGCAGTGCGCCGCGTGATCTAGCGGCTTGATGCCAAACCGCAACGACACCATCGCGTCGGCTCGCATGGTTGGTACGAGCATCGCCACGGCCGCTACTGCTGCGGCCGTCGCCCCCCAGCGAACTCGCATTTATCCCCCTCGTCGAACGTCGCGATACGGGATCTCGCGGTCGGCCGCGAATTCCCGCGGCATCCCGAGCGCCCGCTCGCTGATGATGTTGCGTTGAATTTCGTTGCTACCGCCACCGAGTGAGAGCGACTGCCGCCACAGCGACATCTCGCTGATGACGCGGCCCGGCGTTGCTTGGCCTGCAGGCCACGCGCTCGCGGTTTCGCCCGCGAGCTCGAGGCCGATCTCGGCGCGTCGCATGACGCCCGTTGCCGTGAACAGCTTGAGCGCCGAGCCGGTGGGTGGCGAGAGCGCGCCCGACGCGATGCCGCTCGTGATGCGGTCGATCAACGCGCTACCCACGAGCTGACGTGCGCGCGACTCGCCCAGGAGCTGACGTGCGACCGGGTCGTTCTCACGTTTCGCCGCGCGCACGAGTTGCACGATGACGTCTTCTTCGTCGTCGGGGCCGTGGCCGACCGATCTGCCCGTCGTGTACATCGAGCCGCCACCAACCGCGGCGCGTTCGTGCACGAGCAGGCTGCTTGCGACGGTCCAGCCGTCCTCGATCTTGCCCACTACGTCGCTAGCCGGGATCGCGACGTCGTCGAAGAACTCTTGGCAGAACTCCATCGACCCGTCAACCTGGCGGATCTGCTCCACCGTCACGCCGGGCTGATGGATCTTCATGATGAACATGGTGAGGCCGCGGTGTTTGGGCACGTCCCAGTTGGTGCGCGCCAGGCACATCGCGTAATCGCTCTCGGCCGGGCCGCTGCTCCAAATCTTTGACCCGTTCATCACGAACACGTCGCCGTCGCGATCGGCGCGCGTGAGGCAACCCGCGAGGTCGGAGCCGCCGCTCGGCTCGCTGAGGAACTGCACCCACAGCTCCTCGCCCTTGAGGATCGCGGGAAGGTGGCGTTGCTTCTGTTCGTGCGTGCCGAACTCGATCAGCGTTGCGGCGAGGATGCCGAAGGTCGGCACGTTGAGCGAGAACGGCATGTCGTAGGCCACCGACTCGTCGGTGAAGGCGCGCTGGTACTCGAAGCCCAAACCGAGGCCGCCGTACTCGGCGGGCCAGCAGATACCAGCGAAGCCGGCGTCCCACAGCGCGCGCTGCAGGCGACGCTCGTGGTCGCGGCGTGCGGGGCGGTCGCGAATATCGGTGTCGTCGGGGACGGGCGCCACGTTGTCCTTGAACCAGGCGCGGGCGCGCACGCGGAACTCGTCGACGGTCTCGGCGCGGGGCGAAGTCATGCCACTCCCAGCACGGACGCCGCGAGGCGGTCGCGCAGTTCGATCGGTGTGCCGTAGCTGGTGCGGTTTACCGTGGCGCGACGGAGGTACAGGTGGATGTCGTGTTCCCACGTGACGCCGATCCCGCCGTGCAGTTGCACGCAGTCCTGCACCATCTCGGTCGCGACCGGGCCGATGAAGGACTTCGCGGCATAGATCATCTGCTGCGCGTTGTCGTCGCCCGCAGCCACCGCGCGCGCCGCCGCGGTTGCGATCGCGTGGCACGCCTCAAGGTTCGTCTTGTTGTCGGCCATGCGGTGCTTAAGCGCTTGGTACGACGAGATGGGTCGACCGAAGGAGTAGCGGTCGCCCATGTATTCGAGCGTCATCGCGAAGACGTGATCGATCACGCCGCAGGTTTCGGCCGACTGCAGCGCAACCGCGACTTGCAGCAGCGCGTCGCTCGATACGTCGAGAACTTCGCCCGCACCGTGGGGCACGGTGACTGAGGCAAACCGACGCGTGAGGTCGAGTCCTTCCATCGCCGCGATCTCGACGCCGGGGGCGTCCGCCGCGACGACGCGCACGCCGTCGGATGTGCTCAGCACGAACACGTCGGCTTGTGCGCCGGCTTCGGTCGCGGCGCCGTTGCGGGTCACCCATGTGCCGATTACGTCGCCGCTCACCAAGCCCGGAAGCCACGCGGCGCGCTGGTTATCGGTTCCGCCGGTCGCGATCGCGAATGCCGCGACGTTGCAGGGCACGAGCGGACCGGGCGCAACCGCTCGGCCGATTTCTTCGGCCACTAGTACGGCGTCGAGCAGTCCGTGCTCGCTAAGGGAGCCGCCGCCGTCGGCCTCGGGAACCAGCATCGAGGTCCAGCCGAGGTCGCAGCCCGCCTTCCACGTGGCGCGGTCGAACCCGTCCGCTGAATCCGCCAGGGCGCGCACGGCTGCGATGGCGGACTTGTCCGCGAGAAACTTGCGCGTCGTCTCCACGAAGAACGACTGGTCGTCACTAAGGCCCAGCTCCACGGCGGCGCAGGCTACCGGCGATCTAACGCGGGCGTCATGTTCGGGCGATATCGTGCGGGCATGAGCGGGATTGATGCATTTCGGTACGACGGCAAGCGGGTCCTCGTGGTCGGTGGCGCGACGGGTATGGGCGCGGCGGCGGCCAAGACCGTGGTGGCGCTCGGGGGCGAAGTAATCGTCCTCGACTACGCGGCCGTCGACTTCGACGTGAAGGAGTCGATCCAGGTCGACTTACGCGACAAGGACGCTGTTGACGCGGCCCTCGCCCAGGTTGGTGGACCGATCCACGCGCTGTTCAGTGCGGCGGGAGTGGCCGACGGCACGCCTGGGCTGATGAAGATCAACTTCATCGCGCACCGCCACATCATCGACTCGCTCGTCGCCTCGGGCGCGATGGGTAAGGGCGGTGCGATCTGCATGATCAGCTCGGCCGCCGGCCTGGGCTGGGAGACCGAAGCCGACGCCGTTGGCCAAGTGCTTGATCGCACCGACTTCGAATCCTGTGTCGCATTTTTCGAAGAAGAAGAGAACGCGTGGCGCGATAACTACATGTTCTCGAAGCAGGTGATGTGCACCTACGTGGCTCGTCAGTCGTATCCGCTCATCAGCAAGGGCATCCGCATCAACGCGATCTGCCCGGGGCCCACCGACACTCCTCTGGCGCGGGCCAACGCCGACATGTGGCTCGGTTTCGGCGGCGACTGGCGCGAGGCTACCGGCACGGAATACGGCACGCCCGAC
>JBKJQZ010000255.1:0-4172 GCA_046594835.1 Acidimicrobiales bacterium
CCCACCACCACGACACCGTCGTCAACTGACACCACCATCGCGACGCGCCCCCGCCCCGGCGGCGCGTCGCAGGTTCGTGACACACCCGACGAGGCGGTGCTCGACTGGCTCGACGCACTCGGCCGGGGCGACGTGCAGACCGCGACCGCACTGGTTGGGCCCAAGTCGCGTCGCTACATCGAAGCGCTCGGCGGAAACGTCGAAGGCTTCATGACCGAGTCCCAGGAGGGCTACGGCGGCTGGGGTGACTCGCCCGACCGCAGCACCACCGACGTCGACCTCGGCGTGATCGATCGCGCCGCGACCACGATCGTCGTGGTGAGCGGCACCAACACGGGCGAAGGCAGCACCGGGTTTCGCACCGACGCCGTCCCCGCCGTGCAGATCAGCGGACGATGGATGGTTGAGCCTGTGGCCTTCCGATCCGACACCGGCGGGCGCCTCGAAGTCGTCTCGCCCGCTCCCAAGAGCGGAGGTGGCCTCGAAAACCTGGCGCCCGACGGTGTGATCTCGGCTGCCGCGCCCGGTGGCGGCGACTTCTCGTTCTCATTGGACAACTCTGAGCCGGTGCGACTGGGGGGCGAACGCAACGGCAGCGGTGTGCGGGCCACGTGGGATCCGCCCGGCAATCTGGCCACCGAGACCCACCTGCTTGTGATCGCGTACGCGGATGGTGACACGCTCACCGCCTTCGCCGGAAGGTTCGCGGTCCACGGAGTCTGAGACCCAGCGGGTCTGTGCCGCAGTCGGTGCCACAGCCCTTCTGTAACTTGGCTCCGACCATGACTGACTTCGCGGACCTCGCGCAGGTCGAGCGCTACCTCGGCCAAGCGGTGTTCGCCCGCGGGCGCGCCTATGCAGAGAACGGCCAAGTGCTGCGCGTCCTGCGCGTGCCCGAAGGCCAAGCCGACTCGTTGCGCGGCTCGGTTCTGGGCAAAGGCGGGCTCTACGACACGTCTGCGTTCGTGTTCGTCGGGCGCGACAACGGTGCGCGGATCTTCGGCGGCGGCAGTTGCAGTTGCCCGATGGGGGAGGACTGCAAGCACGTCGCCGCCCTCGTGATCGCCGCGGTCGGGACCAAACCGAGCGAGCCGTCTCGACCCCGTCGCGCCGCGTGGGAGGAACCACTGGCTGCGCTCGTCGGCGGGCGCGACCAGGCGGCCGGGAACGCCAACGTGCCCCTGGCCATCGAGTTGTCCTTGGAACAAGCGGGCGTGGCCACCGTCGGAGCGCGGCTGATGGGTCGGCTCATGCGGCCCGCGGTGCGCGGCGGCTGGGTGAACGGGTCGTTGTCGTGGAACGGGCTCGACGAGTGGACGGCGCGGCGCGAACGGATCCGGTCCGATCACGCGGCGTTGGCCCGCGAGCTCTACACGCTGCGCAGCGCCCGGGCGCAGGCGACCGTGAGCTACGGCTATGGCCGCTACGGCAGCTACGGCGCCGAAAAGTCGATCGACCTCACCCACTGCGGCCCCGAGTTGTGGTCGGTGCTCGACGACGCGGCCGACATGGGCGTGGTTTTGTTGCACGGGCGCGGCCGCCATGGCGAGGTGGCGCGCCCGGTCGGCGGCCAGGTCGTGATCGACGTCACCGGCGTGCCCGGCGGCGGGCTCGAGGTCCGGCCGGTGCTCGATCTCGGCGTTGCGCACGAACTGCGGCCCGCGGCGTTCATCGGGCGGACGGGCCACGGCCTCGTGTGCACCGAGGCCGTCGAAGACCACGACCACCCGCGGCTGCGACTCGTGCACCTCGCGACCCCCGCGGGTGCCGAGTTGCAACGCATGGTCATCGCCGGCCAGGTCGTGGCGATTCCCGCCGACGACGTCGAGCGGTTCAGTACGGAGTTGTGTCCGGGCCTGCAGCGGGTCGCGACGCTGGTCTCATCCGACGGGTCCTTTACGCCACCATCGGTGTCGGCCCCGGCGCTCTCCCTGCACGTGGTCTTCGGCGACGGGCACGGCGTTGAGGTCGGCTGGCAGTTTCGCTACGAAATCGGCGCGTCCACCCGAACGGTGCCGCTCGGGCCGTCGCTGGTGGGCAGCGACGAGTTCCGCAACGCACCGGCGGAGCGGACGCTGCTCGACGCCGTCAACGCCGGGGGGCGAGGCCTCGAGTCGCTCGGGCTCGTCGACGACTACGGCCGGGCGCGCGACGCCGGGCCGGTAACGCTGAGCGGGCTCAACAGCATGCGCTTTGTCACGAACGCGCTGCCCGGTCTGGCCGACATCGAGGGCGCCACGCTCGTTGTGGAAGGCGAACCGGCGGACTACCGCGACGTGGGCGACAGCCTCGAGATCGGCGTGTCGACCACCGAGCGCGCCGGCGACCGCGACTGGTTCGGCCTCGGTGTCCACATTCGCGTCGAGGGCCACGAGGTGCCCCTCGCCGATGTGTTCACCGCGCTGGTCGCGGGCCAAACCGAGATGCTGCTCTCCGACGGTGCCCACTTCTCGCTCCTCGAGCCGCGGCTGGTGGCCTTACGCGAACTCATCGAAGAGGCGCGGCTGCTCGACGACACGGTGGCGTCGGGGTTGCGGATCAGCCGTTACCAAATCGGCCTGTGGGAAGACCTGGCCGCGCTCGGCGTCGTCACCGAGCAGGCCGCCGCGTGGCGCGAGCAGCTGAGCCGTCTACGCACACTCGACGAACTGACCGCGCACCCGGTGCCGGCGTCGCTGCAAGCCGAGTTGCGGCCGTATCAGCGCGACGGCTTCGCCTGGCTGGCGTCGATGTGGGAGCTCGGCCTCGGCGGCATCCTGGCCGACGACATGGGCTTGGGTAAGACGCTGCAAACCCTGGCGCTGTTTTGCCACGCACGCGACGCAGACCCGTCGATCGGGCCGTTTCTCGTGGTCGCACCCACGAGCGTGGTGCCGGGTTGGGTGAGCGAGGCGGCGCACTTCGCCCCGCACCTCAACGTGGAGGCGGTAACCGACACGTTGAAGAAGTCGGGCCGCGCCATGGCCGAGGTCGCCAAAGCCGACGTGGTGGTCACCACCTACACGCTGCTGCGCCTCGACGCTGCGGCGTATGCAGGGGTGGATTGGGCCGGGGTGGTGCTCGACGAGGCGCAGTACGTGAAGAACCACACGGCCAAGACCTACCGCAGCGTGCGCGAACTCGGCTCACCCTTCACGCTCGCACTAACCGGCACGCCGATGGAGAACAACTTGATGGAGTTGTGGTCGTTGCTGTCGATCGCCGCGCCCGGCCTGTTCCCCGACCCGAAGGGTTTCGCGGAGCACTACGCCAAGCCGATCGAACGCATCGGCTCAGCCGATCGACTGGCGCTGTTGCGTCAGCGCATCAAGCCGCTGGTGTTGCGGCGCACGAAAGACCTCGTGGCCCGCGACCTGCCGCCCAAACAGGAACAGATCCTCTCGGTAGAACTGCACCCGCGGCACCGCAAGATCTACGACACGCAACTCCAGCGCGAGCGCCAACGCGTGCTCGGTCTGCTGGGCGAGTTCGACCGCAACCGCTTCACCATCCTCAAGTCGATCACGCTGCTGCGCCAGCTCAGCCTGCACCCGGGAACCGACGAGGCCCACGCGACGATTCCGATCGCCAAGCTCGACGCGCTGGCCGAGCAGGTCGACGAGGTAATCAGCGGCGGGCACCGCGCGTTGGTCTTCAGTCAGTTCACTTCGTTCCTCGCCATGGTGCGCGCCCGGCTCGATCACGACGGCATCGCGTATAGCTATCTCGACGGCCGCACGCGCAACCGCGCGAAGGTGGTCGACGGGTTTCGCAACGGCGACGCACCGCTGTTTCTCATCTCGTTGAAGGCCGGTGGTTTCGGGCTCAACCTGACCGAAGCGGACTACTGCTTCTTGCTCGACCCGTGGTGGAACCCGGCGACGGAGAACCAGGCGATCGACCGCACGCACCGCATCGGCCAGGTCCGGCCCGTCAACGTGTACCGCCTCATCGCGGCCAACACGATCGAGGAGAAGGTGGTGGCCTTGGCCCAGCGCAAGGCCGAGCTGTTCAAGGGCGTGATGGACGACGGCGACCTGTTCGCAAGTTCACTGACCGCAGACGACATCCGCGGCCTGTTCGACTAGGCCAGTCGCCCGAGTTACTCCGCGTCGAACGGCTGCCGATGCACGCGGAAGTGACCCCGATCACAACCGTTCCGCGTGGACCACCCCATCGCCGGTGGCCTCGGG
>JBKJQZ010000036.1:0-37280 GCA_046594835.1 Acidimicrobiales bacterium
TCGACGACATCGTTACCGCAATGAAGTCCCTCTTGGCCTACTAATCAGCCCGCCTGATCGCCAATCCCTAGGTCGGTTTGGCGCCACAAAAGTCCGATGAAAATGGCGTTCTCGGGCTCGATCGTCGGACTTTGGCGGCGCAAAACTCTGGGTTTAGGGGGTTAGCCGTCGTAGTCGAAGCCCAAGTCGGGCGCGGTGACGAGGGCGACGAAGGGGATGCCGGCTTCTTCGGCGTAGGCCGCGGCGGTGCCGCCGCGGTCGACGAGGGTGAGCATGAGGATCGGCTCGGCACCGAAGGCGCGGACGGCCTCGGCGGCTTCGAGGATCGACACGCCGCGTGACGCGGTGTCTTCTGTGAGCACGACCTTGTCGCCCGGATCGAGGGCGCCGGCGATGCGACCGCCCCCGCCGTGGTCCTTCACTTCCTTGCGCACGGAGAAGCACTTGAGCGACCGGCCCCGCGTCGCGGCGTAGACCGCTGTCGTATAGGCGATGGGGTCCGCTCCCATAGTGAGGCCGCCGATCGCAGTGGCTTCAGTGGGGATCACTTCGAGCGCGGCTTGGGCGACGAGGAGCATGCCGTCGGGCCGACAGGCCGTTTGCTTTGAGTCGAGGAAGTACGGGCTCTTCTTGCCCGACTTCAACGTGAAGTCTCCTCGCCTAGTGGAGTGCTTCAGCAGGTGCGCAATCAGCTGCTGCTTCACATCGCTCACGACAGGTGGACCTTGCCTTCGCCGCCGTCGACGATCTCGCCCACCTGCATGGCGCGGTGGCCCGCCGCGCGCAACACGTCGAGCGCCTTGTGCACCTCGCTGGGGGGCACCACTGCGATCATGCCGAGGCCGAGGTTGAAAGTGGAGGCCATTTCGGAATCGGGGATCTCGCCGATGTGCTGGATCTCCTGGAAGATCCGCGGCGTCTCGAACGAGCGGCGCTGCACCACTGCGTCGCAGCGTTCGGGCAGTACGCGGTTGAGGTTGCCCGGAATACCGCCGCCGGTGATGTGTGCGATCGCGTGGACGTCTACATGGCGCAGCAACTCGAGGATCGCGGGCGCGTAGATGACCGACGGGCTGAGCAACTCTTCCGCGAGGGAGTGATGCGCACCCTTGTACGCCTCGGCCTTGAGCGATCGGCCACCGATGTCGAGCAACGCCTTTCGCGCCAACGAGTACCCGTTGGAACGCAGGTTGGGCGACGGCAAGCCAATGAGGACATCGCCGGGACGGACCTCGGCGCCGGTGAGCACGCGGTCGCGTTCAACCACGCCGACCGCGAAGCCGACCAGATCGAAGTCACCGGCCTTCATTGCGCCGGGGTGTTCGGCCATCTCGCCGCCGATCAGCGCGCAGCCCGCGGTGCGGCAACCTTCGGCGACGCCCTGGACCAGCTGGTCGATGTGGTCGGGGTCGAGCTTGCCGACCGCGATGTAGTCGAGGAAGAACAGCGGCTCCGCGCCTTGGCACACGAGGTCGTCGACGCACATCGCCACGAGGTCGATGCCGATCGTCGTGAACGCACCGGCTGCCTGCGCGACGAGCGCTTTGGTGCCGACGCCATCGGTCGAGCTGACGAGCACCGGGTTCTTGTAGCGATTCTTGTCGAACGCGAACAGTCCGCCGAAGCCCCCGATGTCACCGATGACCTCGGGGCGGAACGTGGAGCGAACGTGATCTTTGATGCGGCGAACGGCCTCTTCGCCGGCCGCAATGTCAACGCCCGCTTCCGCATAGGTAAGCGGTTTCTTGTTGTCAGGCACGGGCGGGGCTTGGGTCCACCGGCGCAGCGTCGAGCATGCCCTTGGAGAGCGAAACGTCGGGGGTGATCGGGTAGTCGCCGCTGACGCATGCGGTGCAAAAACCCGCGCCAGGCGCGTCGATCGCTTCAATCAGGCGTTCCTGCGACAGGTACGCGAGCGTGTCCACGCCGAGGTAGTCGCGGATCTCGCCCACCGACATGTTGGCGGCGAGCAGCTCGGCGGTGGTGCCCGTGTCGATCCCGTACACGCAGGGCCACTTCCACGGCGGCAGCGTGATGCGCATGTGGATTTCTTTGGCGCCGGCGTCGCGCAGCATTTTCAACATGCCCCGCGTAGTGGTGCCGCGCACGATGGAGTCTTCGACCACGACGAGGCGCTTCCCCACAACGTTGTCCTTCAGCGCGTTGAACTTGCGCCGTACCGCGACGTCACGCGCCCGCTGGTCCGGCGCGATGAACGTGCGACCGATGTAGCGGTTCTTCACGAGGCCCTGGCCGTAGGGGATGCCGGAACGCTTGGCGTAACCCTCGGCCGCGGGAACGCCCGATTCGGGCACGCCCATCACCATGTCGGCGTCGACGGGTGACTGCTCGGCGAGCATCTCGCCCATGCGGCGACGGGCGCCGTGGACTTCCTTGCCATAGAGCTGCGCGTCGGGCCGCGAGAAGTAGACGAACTCGACTACGCACAGTTTCGGGTTGATGCGTTCGGCCGGGAAAGGTCGCAGCGAACGGATACCGGCGGCGTCGATGATGACCATTTCGCCCGGGTCGATCTCGCGCACGAAGTGGGCGCCGACGATGTCGAGAGCGGGCGACTCCGAGGCGATGACCCACCCAGTGTCAAGCTTGCCCAGGCAGAGCGGCCGGAAGCCGTTGGGGTCACGCACACCGATCACGTGGCTGGCGTCCATCGCGACGAGGCTGAACGCGCCCTGCAGTGACGGAAGCACCTTGACCATGGAGCGTTCGAGGTCGCGCCCGTCGGCCGCATCCTCCGCGGGGAAGGCGCGCGCTACGAGTTCGCCGATGAGGTCGCTGTCGCTCGAAACCGTACCCGGCAACATCCCGGACTCTTCGACCAGGGAAACCGTGTTGGTGAGGTTGCCGTTGTGGCCGAGCGCGAAGCCGCCTTCACCGACCGTGCGGTAGACGGGCTGGGCGTTGTGCCACTCCGAGGAACCCGTCGTCGAGTAGCGCGTGTGGCCGATGCCGAGGTGGCCCTGGAGTGCGGCGAGGGAGAACTCGTTGAAGACGTGCGACACGAGTCCCATGTCTTTGGTGACCTCGACGTTGCGACCGTCCGACACGGCCATACCAGCCGATTCCTGACCGCGGTGCTGCAGCGCGAACAGCCCGTCGTAAATCAGATGGGAGACGGACCGACCGGGGGCATAGACGCCGAAAACGCCGCAGGCCTCACGGAGCGTGGGCTCAGCCATGCCGTCCATGATGGCATGGACTGACGGGCCGAATAACTATCGACCCGAGGGGTGGCCGGTGAGACCACGCACGGTCGCGCCGAGGCCCTTGCCGATCGGAGAGAGCGGGCCCGGGGCACCGTCGTCACGGGGCGGAGTGGCCACCGCCGGAGTGACTGCCCGGTCGGGAGGAGCGACGCTCGGAGCGGCCGGAGCCGCAACCGGTGGCGCCTCGGTTGTAAGAACGCTCGGCGCAGCCACCGGTACTTCGGGACGCTGCGGCGCGGCCGGGACCGTGGCCGAGATGGCGGGAACCACCGGAACCGCAGGAACCTGCGTTGCGCCTCCCACACTGGGTGCGAGCGCCACGAGGCCGGCGGCCGCCGCGGGCGCCACCTGGGCGGCCAGGGAGGGCATTCCTGGCACCATCCCGGCGGCCACGGCGACGTGGTAGGAGGCGGCGGCGATGGCATCGCCCACGATCTGGGCGAGCCGACCGATCGCTCCGTATTGGCTGGCGCCACCGCCGACCGCACTTACCGCGGCGGTCGTCGCGAAGTTGGCCGCGCCACCCTCGGCCGACATTGATTGGACCGAGGCCGCGAGGCGACGACGCGCCCGCAGAAGTAGCGAGTCAACCGCACCTAGCGAGAGACCCAAGGCAGCGGCGATTTCGGGCGGACGGCGGCCGTCGACGTCACGAGCCACAACAACGTCGCGCTGGCGATCGGGAAGGCTTGCGAGCGCCCGCTGGATCAGGGCCGCCTGCTCCGCGTTGAGGAGCGCGTCTTCGGGTGTGTGGCCCGGAACGAAGCTGTTTTCGTCGAGCGGCGAACCCATGGGCGTGGTCCGTGCCGCGGCTCGGAGATGGTCAATACAGAGGTTGTTCGCGATGACCTGCACCCAGGCGCCGAAGCGCCGATCCCCTGCGCACTTGTCGAGGCGCTCGTAGGCCCGAACAAAGGCGGCTTGTGCAATTTCGTCCGCCTCGCGCAGATCCCGAAGTTTGCGCGCACACGTCCGACGAATGGTCGGGTAATGGCGACGGAACAGTTCACTGAACGCGTCGTGGTCGCCAGCTTGGGCCGCGAGAACCAAGATGGCGTCGTTTTCGACGTCGTGTGGTGAAGCAGCCACAACTGGCTCCCGCAGCTAGTGGGGTTCGGTCAAACCCACCCGGTCAGAACCCAAAGTGTACACGTGCCCTGCGGGTTCCTTCGCCGCCGCGCGGTGGCCCCGCGCTACGTTCCCGTCGCCGTGGCCGAACCGCTCCCCATGCCGATCCACCTCGCATTGCGCGACGCGGCTGGGTCGCCGATGGCAGACCGGTTGGTCTTCGTCATCGACCCGGATCAGGTTGGCTCGCCGTTGGTCGACGCCCTGCGCGGGATCGCCGGCGTGGCGGTGCCGAGCGAACCGCTCGAACTCTTTGGCCGCGGCCTGCACACGGTCTTCGGGAACCACCTAACAGCACGCCCCGTCGGCGGCGGTCTCGCGGCGCTGTGCGACGACCAGAGTTTCCTGCGCGCCGTCCGGGCGTTGGCCGACGCGGTCTACCGGGCCGTGCCCGGCGCCGTGGTGGTGGACGCGTCGCCGGGGAACGCAGACGCTCCGCACGTGATCGCCGGGGTGTTTCCTGACGCGTTGTTCTTCGTGGTCGAGTCCTCGGGCGACGGCGCGCGTGCTGCGGCGCTGATCGAGGCAAGACGCATTGTGCCCATCGAGCGAGCGGTGCTGGCCGATCGCTCCCGGCTCGACGCGCTCGTTGCCACGCACCTTGCGGTGCCCTCAGCGCCGCTCGCGGCGCCGCCGCCCGCCGTCGTGCTGGCGCACTCCCCCGTGTTTGTCGTTGGCTGCCCGCGCAGCGGCACTACGTGGGTGCAGAACCTGTTGGCTGCGCACCCCAAGCTGGTGGGACCAACGAAGGAAACCGCGGTCTTCGTTGCGGTACACGACCTGCTCGAGAACAACATGCTGGAGCGGGCGCTGGGCCGCGACGGCCTCGTGGGCGCCGTGCGCAGCTTCATCGCGACGCTCGCCAACGCGTACCTGAACGGCGCCGACGCGAGGCTGCTCGAGAAGACGCCGCTCCACGCCCTACACCTCGAGCGCATCGCCGAGGTATTTCCCGACGCGTGGGTTGTAGGCGTGCATCGCGACGGGCGCGACGTCGTGCGGTCGTTGCTCGAGGTCGACAGCGGCACCAACGACGCGGCCATCGCGGCCGCGAGTTGGGTCGAGATCACCCAGGCCGTCGCAGACTTCGCGGCGCACGCACCTCGCGTGCGCGATGAGCAGTACGAGGCGTGGCTGCGCGATCCCATCATCGGGGCGATCGACGTGTTGGCGTGGCTCGGCCTACCGCCCGACGAGTCGGTGATCGACGAGCTGCGGCGCCGCGCTCCGGAACGAGTCAGCCAGTACAACACCACCGGCGACGTCGGCGAAGGCAAGTGGCGAACCCTGCCGGTGCGCGATCTGCGGTCGATCGTGAAGATCGCAGGGGATCAACTGATTGGGTTGGGCTACGCCGACACGTCAGTCACAGCACCAGAGAGCCTGCTCGCGCGCTTCCGACGATCAACGCGACAGCGCTAAGCGCGTCGGTCGCGAGGACGATCGGGAAGGCGAGCACCTTGCGCTTGAGCGGGTCCTCCCGACGCGCCACGCGGATTGCGTGGAGCCCCGCCCACACCGCGACGGCGACCACGCCAACACGCCACTGGCGCGCGACAACCAGGAACGGGATCGCGTACAGCGGCAATCGGACCGCCGAGCCGAGGAAGTAGTGGTGGCGTAGGAACGTCGCCCGCAACTCGGGTACTTCGCGCACGAGCGCCGGGAAGGCACCGGCCTGCATCGTGCGACTGAAGTGGTCGCGCAGGTCAGGCGGAAGCACAGCGTGGCGCACTACCGCATCGGGCGCGTACGCGGCTCGGCCCGCGCGCCGCACGCGCCAGCCGAGCACCGTGTCTTCGCCGAAGCCGAGGCCCCGAGCGCGCGCGCCGGGGCGAAAGCCGAGGCGGCGTGCTGCGCCGCGGTCGAAGCCGCCGGCTTGGTCGAACGCGGCGCGCCGGTAGAACACGTTGCAGGTTGGGTACAGCCCGTTGTCCTCGGCGGTGAGACTGCGCTCGAGTAGCCGACGCGGCGCGGTGGCCTCGGTGCGACCCATCACCACATCTGCGCCGGCGTCGATCGCCGCGGCTCCTACAGCCAGCCAATTCGACGCCGGCACACAGTCGGAGTCGGTGAAGGCGAGGACGCAGCCCGTCGCATCGCCTGCGCCGATCGTGCGCGCCGCGACCGCTCCGGCGCCCTCGCTGCGCACGACGCGGGTGGGCATGCGGGTCTCGGCCGCGGCGAGCACGTCGGCGCCGTCGGCCGAGCCGTCGTCGACGATGACGAGTTCGAAGTCGCGAAAGGTTTGCGCCGCGAGTGCATCGAGCAACGACGCGAGCAACGCTCGCCTATCGCGCACGGGCACGATCACCGACACGTGGGGGTCAGCCATGTGAGCCGGAGGGTACCCTCTGCCCGCGATGCGCCCGCCGACGGTAAGCGTCAATATCGCCGTGAAGGACCGCCGCGAGCTGCTGGCCGCGTGTCTTGATGGCTTGGCGCACCAGACCTACTCCGACTTCGACGTGATCGTGGTCGACAACGGTTCGACCGACGGCACCCGCGAGATGGCCCAGGCCCGCACGGACCTCTCGTTGCGCGTCATCGACCACACCGGGTCGCTCGGCGCCGTGCGCAACGCGGGCGTGGCGGCGAGTCAGGGAAGCATCGTTGCCTTCGTCGACTCCGATTGCGTGCCCGCGCCCGACTGGTTGGAGCGGGGAGTAGCAGCCTTCGACGAGGGCGTCGCGACGGTGCAAGGCCAGACGTTGCCCGACCCATCCGCTCCCCCCGGCGCGTGGCCCGCGACGCAAGAACTCACCGCATTCACCGGTCGTTACGAGGCGTGCAACCTGTTCTATCGACGTACTGCGCTGATTGCGGCCGGCGGGTTCGATGAAGCGATCGGGTTCTTCGGCGAAGACTCAATGGCGGGATGGGCGGTACACCGTCTCGGCTCCGAAGAGCGCTTCGCGCCCGACGCCGTGGTGCACCACGCGGTGACGTACCCGGGTGTGCGTTGGCACTGGCGGCGCGGCCTGCGGTACGGCCACTGGAACGCGGTCGTGCGGCGCTTCCCCGAGGCGCGCTCGCTGCTCTGGCACGACGTGTTCCTGCGTCCCGCAAGCGCGCGTACGTTCGCAGCGCTCGTGGGTGTGGTCGAGTGCGTAGCCGGTTTCGCGTTGGGCGCGCCGTTCATGGCGCTGGCCGGCGCCGCCACCTTTGCGCCCTTCCTGTGGGCGCACAAGAACCGATCACTGAAGCAGTCGATCGCAAGTGCTGGCTTCGATCTCGCAGTGGAGCTCGGCTTACTGTGGGGATCGATCCGGGAGCGCACGCTTGTCCTCTAACCCCGAACCCATCGGCAGCCGCGCGCGCAAGTGGCGTGTCCTCGTGATTGGTCACTCCGTCGCGACGATGGTGCCCGATCGCGCCTCGCGTCTCGACGGGCCCTACCCGGAACTGGTGGAGCAGTGGCTCCGAGCCGACGGTTTCGACGTCGAGGTTCGCAACGAGGGACGCGAGTTCACCCACATCGGTTACGGCGTGAAGCGCTACCAAGAAGTTGTCGCGGGCTGGAGCGCAGATGTGGTGATCGTCAACTACGGCGTGGTCGAAAACCAGGCGCCGTTCATTCCTCAGGGCGTCTACAACCACTTTCAAACCTGGGACGTGGGTACCAGTCGTGTGTCACGCGCGTACCGGAGACGGATTGCGCCCAAGCTGTGGACCCGGCTTCGTCGCCTACAACGCGTAGCCGTAGAACGCATGGGCAACCGCGGGCACCGCGTGAGGCCATCTCGCTTCGTCGCCCTGTTCCAGCAGCTGATTTTCCTGGCCCGCCACGAGCACCGCCTCGTGCTCGTGCTCGACATAAACCCACCCGGCCCGCGCGTCACCCACAGCCTCCCCGGCGCGGAGCGTCGGCGTGATGAATACAACGAGCTGCTTCGCTCGGTCGTGCTGAACGCCAATGGGTCCGATCCTGACGTGCGGCTGATCGAAAGCTCGGCCGTGGTCGACGACCTCGGTCTCGAAAGGGCGCTGCCGGACGGCTACCACTTCTCAGCCGAAGGCCACCGACGGCTCGCCGAGGCGATCGTGACCGAGATCCAAGCCTTCATCGCTCGCAGCAGCGCGTGAGCAACCGACCCGTCGTCGACGTCGGCGTCGTCACCTGGAACACGCGCGACCTCACTGTGCGCGCCCTGCGTCAGTTGCTCGACTCCGACCAGGGCGTCGACCTGCGCGTGTTCGTGCACGACAACGCGTCGAGCGACGGGACCGTCGACGCGCTGCGCGCCCGCGTGCCCGAAGCCGACGTCTACGCCTGCACGACCAACGCGGGGTTCGGAGCGGGGATGAACGCGCTGATCGCGCGCACAGACGCTCCGTGGTTTTTTTGCCTCAACTCCGACGCGTGGCCCGACCCGGGCGCGCTCGCCACGTTGGTGGCCGCCGCGCAGGCCCACCCGCGCGCGGCGGCGATCGCGCCGCGGCTCGAGACGCCCGAAGGCAAGCTCGAGATCTCCACCCACCCGTTTCCATCCGCGCGTGTCGCCGCGCTAGTGAACCTCGGCGGCCATCGCCTGTTGTCGCGGCGCCGCAAGGCCGCGCTGGCGCTTGACGGGTGGTGGCGCCACGACGTCACCCGCGCGGTCGACTGGGCGGTAGGTGCCGCTCTGCTGATGCCGCGGCCTGCGCTCGACGCGGTCGGCGGGTTCGACGAACGATTCTTCATGTACGCCGAGGACCTCGAGTGGGGATGGCGTGCCCACTGCTTGGGCTACGAGACGTGGTTCGAACCCGCCGCGCTGGTGCGCCACGTGGGCAACGCGTCGGGCGAACAGCTGTACGCGTCTGGCCGGACCGCCGCGTATCTGCGCAACACGCACCGCTTCTACCGACGCGCACACGGGCGCGGCGCCGACGCGTTGTACCGAGGCTTAGAAGCGGCGGGCTGTGCGACGCGTTGGGCCGGACACCGCGTGCGCGGTGATCGCCACGGCGCCGGCGCGTGGAGCAGCCAAGCGCGGGTTCACCTGTCGCCAATCGGCGAAGTCGACGGGCCTCCGCTGCGGTAGATGACGAAGTGGCTGCGGCCGTGGAACGTGCGTTGGGTGATGATGCCGCGCTCCTCACAGTGCGCCAAGAGCGCATCGATGGGCAGTGCGTGGTGCGGGTGCCGATCGTTCGGTGCGTCCTCGAGGAAGTTGACCGCGACGATTGGAGCGCGCGTTTCGAGCGCGGCCAGGAACGCCCACGCGTCCTCAACGTGCTCGATGACGTCGATCGCATAGGCGAGGTCGAAGCCGCGGGGCACGAACCCGTCGACGTCGTACACCGCTGCGGTGGGCGCCGCGAGGCCGCGTCGGTCAAGTCGCCAGCGCAAATACTTGGTCGACGGATTGTCGAACTCGGCGAAGCCCACGTTGAAGCCGGCATCGATGAGGCGTAGGCCGTCGGTCCCGATGCCACAGCCGTAGTCGAGCACGCGCGCGCCGGGAGCGAGCACCGCCTTAATCTCCTCGAAGTACGGCAGCTTCGTGTCCCACAGCGCGAAGGCAGTGAGGTCATAGAGGTACGCGTCGGTAGTCCGGTAGAACTCGATTGCGTCCTCAGCGGCCTTCTCTTCGGAGTGGACGTGGTGGGCGTGGAGAGCCAAGCGCGACTCGTCGAAGTCGTCGCCGAGGTAGGTGCGAAGTTCGTCGAGGCCTTCCTGGCCTGACCACTGCCACATGAACCGTGGCGCCAGGTTTTGGTACATGCGCGTGTTGGCGCGGCGCCGCGCAAAGCGCCGCACGCGTCGCACGCCGCGGACGCGCCCCGCGGCCGTATCGGGAATGAGATCCGCGACGCGCGGCCACAGGCGCGAGCGCGCCGGTTCGGCAAGGGCTGACTTCATGCGGTCGCGGTACCAGGGCTCGAACCACGCGTGCTTCGCCGCCATCATCCGCTCGCCGATCACGATCCCGTCGAAGCGACGCTGCAGGCTCTCCCAGTCGTAGGCGTGGAGGTGCTGCGCACGCGCCGTTGACCGGTACCGCAACCGCGTGCCGTCTTGGTGGAGGCGCCAGCCGAAGTCGAGGTCCTCGTAGTAGTAAACGAATGCAGGGTCGAACCCGCCGGCCGCTTCGTACCGTTCGCGCCGCAGCGACACGTTGCAGGAGAAGAAGCGACCGAAGCCGGCGTCCTTGCTCGGATCGATCAGGTGAAAGTCGAACTGCGTGCCAGACCAGTCGAGCCAACGTTGGATGTGGTTCACCCCCGCGTCGGGGTGCCAGTCCACGTGACCGAGCACGGCGACGGCGACGTCGTCGGCCTCGTTGTGCGCGTCGAGGTGCGCAGCAACGAGCTGCGGATCCGGGATCATGTCGTCACCGAGTAGCAGCACGAGCGGACGGCCGGTGGCCGCGACGCCGGTGTTGCGCGCCACGCCGGGGCCTGCGTGTGGCTGGGTCACTACGCGCACGTTGGGGCGTCGTGCGATCGCGTCGGGGATTGCCTGGTCGTCGCCGTCGGCCACGACCACCACGTCGAAGCCACTCACAGTTTGGCGACTGAGCGCGTCGAGCGTGCGCTCGAGGATGTCCCACCGCGCGCGCGTGGGAATGACGACGGTCAGGTCGTCGGGCGTCACGAAGCCGGTGGGCCGAAGTACTCGACGACCCGAGCCGGCGAACCCACCGCGAGCGAATAGGCCGGCACGGGTTCGGTCACCACCGAGCCGGCTCCGACGAACGCACGCTCACCGACGTCGGCGAGGATCGTCGCCTTCGCCATGATGCTGGCGCCGTCGCCGATGGTGATCGGGTTGAAGTCAAAGCCCTGCTGCCGCATGGGCTGCTCGTAGTCCTTGAAGCGGTGGCTGCCATCGACGAGCAGCACCGACTCGGCGAAGGTGCAGCCCTTACCAATCGAGATCTGGGTCGAGCACTGGATCGTCACGCCGTAGGTGAACACGGTGAGGTCGCCGATTTCGACCTTGCCGTCGCCACTGATCTCGCAGAAGAAGTCGCGGCGAAAGTCAACGGCCGTACCAACGCGGAACGTGCCTGGTCCGGGGATCTCGAGCGCGAACCCCGGCCCGAGGCGACAGTGGGGACCGAAGGCAACATCGGCGTGTAGGTGCGTTGCCCGAACAGCGAGGCGGCGCGCGGTGGAACCGACCCGGGGCAGCGCGCGGTAACGCAGTTGCCAGGGGACGCGCGCGATCGGGCTAAGCACGCGGCCAGACTACGGCGTGCCTGACGCGGAACTGCCGCCGCCCACCGTTTCGCCCGACGCCTACGACGAGGACTACTTCCGTCACGCCTGTGGCGGCGCGAACGAGTGGCGCGAGTCCGACGGAGCCAAGGTGGCCGGGATCTATCCGGGCTCGCTGCGCAAGGCCCGCCTGCAGGCCGGCGAGGTGCTGATCGACATCGGCACCGGCCGTGGGGAGCTACTCGCAGTCGCAGCCAAACTCGGCGCGGCGCGGGCGATCGGCGTGGAGTACGCGTCCGCCGCCGTTGCAATGGCCGAGCAGACGATCGCCGCGTTCGGCGTCGCAAACCGGGCCGAGGTGATCCTCGCCGACGCCCGCGCTATCCCCCTTCCCGACGCGACCGCCGACCTCGTGACGATGCTCGACGTCGTCGAGCACCTGTCGCCCGACGAGCTTCACCGGACGCTGCGCGAAGCGCACCGGCTACTCAAGCCCGGCGGTCGGTTACTGATCCACACGTTCCCAACCCGCACCATTTATGAGGTGACGTACAAGTGGCAGCGCGCGCTGTCGCGAGCGAAGCGACGGGACTGGCCGCGTGAGCCGCGCAACGAATACGAACTCGGCATGCACGTCAATGAGCAGTCGCTGTGGTCGCTACGGCGCGCCATGCGCGGCGCAGGCTTCGGCGACGCGCGGGTGACCCTCGGCGCCATCGTCTACACAGACATGCTCCCCGACCGGCGCGCTGGTCGCCTCTACCACCGCCTCGCCAAAGCCCCCATTGCCCCCCTTCGCGCGCTCGGAATTAGCGACCTCTGGGGACAAGCAACCCGCTAGCGGTCCACGGAGAAGGCGCCGCCGAGGTCGACGAGACCTTGGACCATGTTGCGGCCGTGGGCGTAGAAGTGAACCGGCGCGGCCGCGGCCACCGTTTCGTTGCCGGCCCGGTCGACCACACCGAGCTGCGCCTTGTACGAACCGGTGGCGAGCTCGGGCGCCACATCGATGCGCACCGTCGTACGCTCCCCGGCCGCGAAGGCACCGGACTTCATGTCATACGACGCCTCGCCGTAAACCATCGCGCCGCGCTCGCTCGTGATGCTGAACGCGAAGACGGGGTCGACCAGCGGAGCGGCGAACGCAACCTCGGCCACGAAACGGAGCCGGTCGCCGGGCTCGGCGTAACCGTGCGCCACGCCCGCGGCGTCGACGAGATCCCACGACTCCACCGTGGCCAGGCCACCGAACGCGACTTCTTCGTCGTCGAGGTCGCGGGTCTCGCCGATCAGTTGATGAAACAGCGACACCGCGTCAGCCGTTGCTCCGGTGAAGCGGCGCTCCCCTTGGTGCAGCACCATCGTGCGGTCGCACATGCGCCGGATTGCGTTGAGGTTGTGACTCACCACCACGACCGTCGCGCCCGAGTTCCGGATCTCGTGCATCTTGTCGAAGCACTTGACCTGAAACGCCATGTCGCCCACGGCGAGCACTTCGTCGATGAGCAACACGCTCGGATCGACGTTCACGGCGACCGCGAAGCCAAGGCGCACGAACATGCCCGACGAATAGAACTTCACCGGCGTGTCGATGAAGTCGCCGATATCGGCGAAGTCGACGATCGCGTCGAAGCGCGCGTCGACCTGGCTGCGCGTGAGGCCGAGGATCGCCGCGTTCACGTAGACGTTCTCCCGGCCCGTCAGCTCGGGGTGGAAGCCCACGCCCACGGAGATCAGTGGCGCGACCTTTCCCCGCACCCGCACGCGGCCCTCGGTCGGTGCGGTCACTCCCGCAAGCATCTGGAGCAGCGTCGACTTGCCCGACCCGTTCCGGCCGATGATCCCAACGCACTCACTCGGTGCAACCTCGAAGTCGACGTGGCGCACCGCCCACAGCGTTGAGCGCTTGGTCCGCGCGCGGAACCGCAGCGCGGCCGACGCCAGCATCGGGGCTTCTTCGAACTTCGTGTAACGCTTGCCGGCGTCGGTGATCGAAATCAGCGGCTCGGCCACGTCAGATCCGGTCCGCAAAGAGTCGGTCGAAGCGACGGTGCAACTGCAGAGCAATCGTCAGCAGCACCACGATCCACGCGGCGGTAACCAGGAGCGACGACAGCCAGCCTTCCGACGCGCCAACCGTCGCAAACCGGAACATTTCGACGATGCCCGTCATCGGGTTGGCCCGGATCAGCGGCCGCAACACGTGCGGCAGCTGCTCGACGCGGAAGATGACCGGCGTGAGGTAGAGCCACACCGTGAGCGCGGCGGACACGATGAAACGAACGTCGCGGAAATACACGTGCAGAGCCGAGGCCACGAGCCCGAAGCACGCGCTGAGCAGCGCGACGAGCAGCACCGCGAGAGGAAGAACGAGAAGCTCGGGCCCGAGCGGCACGCCGAAGCCGAGCGCCATTGCGATGAGCAGCACGAGCGTGATCGACACCGAGAACAGGCTCGACACCACCGGAATCAATGGGAGCACCGCGCGCGGAAAGTAGATGCGGTTGGCCAGCGTGGTGTTGTCGACGATCGCGGTTGCGCCTTGCCCGAACGACGACGAGAAGAACGACCACGGGACCATGCCCGAGAACACGTAGACCGCGTAGTCAGGCGCGCGGGAGCGCAGAAGTTTCCCGAACACGACCGTGAGCACGGTCGCCTGGAGCAGCGGGAGGAATACCGCCCACAGCAACCCGAATGACGTGCGGCGGTAGCGGACGAAGAAGTCTTTGCGCGCCAGCACGAACACGAGGGACCGGGACCGCCACAAGTCGCGCAAGAGCCGTCGCACCGGCGGAGGAGTCGCGGTGAGATCGAACCCCGAGGCGGACGGCAGGAGGCCGGGGGCGCTGCTGCTCACAATCGAACAATGGCAGACTCCCGGGCCGTGCGCGAAGCCTGGCGACCATGAAGCTGCTCGCGCTTACCAACATGTATCCGCCGCATCACTACGGCGGCTATGAGTTGATCTGTCGCGATGTAATGACGCGTCTGCGTGAACGCGGCCACTTCATCGACGTGTTGACGACCACCCTGCGCGTGCCGGGCGTGCCCGACGAACACGACGAACACGTCCACCGTCAGCTGCGCTTCGCGTGGGACGACCACGTGTTGCAAATCCCCCCGTTGTGGCGCCGACTCCGCGATGAGCGCCACAACCAAGGGGTGCTCCGCGACAGGCTGGCGTCGATCGCGCCCGACGTCGTGTCCGTATGGAACATGGGGGCGATGTCGCTCGGCTTGCTTGAGACGCTGCGCGAACGCGACGTCCCTGTGGTGTGCAACGTGTGCGACGACTGGCTGGTGTACGGACCCGAGCTCGATCCATGGGCGCGCCTGTTCGCGCACCGACCCGCACCTCTTGCCCGCGTCGCTTCTGTCGTTGCGGGCGTGCCGTGCGGACTCCCCGATCTATCTCAGGCCACCGGGCTGTTCATTTCGAACTTCACTCGCGAGCGCGCGGCCGCACACGCGCGACTGCGGGTGGGGCGCGCCGCGACCACGTGGTCGGGGATCGACGAACGCGACTTCCCGGTTGTCGCCCCCGGCAACCGGCCGTGGGGCTGGAAGCTGATCGGCGTCGGCCGCATCGACGAACGCAAGGGAATTGCCACAGCGATCGGCGCACTCGCACACCTGCCACACGCGACGCTCACCTGGTTCGGCGCGGGCGACGAGTCGCATCGCGTGGCGCTCACTCGACTCGCGGACGACCTCGGTGTGCGCGACCGGCTCACGTGGGCGACCGCCGAGCGCCACGACCTCCCCGCCGCCTACCACGCCCACGACGTATTCGTCTTCACTTCCACGTGGTCCGAGCCTTTCGGGCTGGTACCGATCGAGGCGATGGCGTGCGGCCTTCCCGTGGTCGGGACGGCGACGGGCGGCTCGGGCGAGTTCCTGCTCGACGGTGTCACCGCACTCGTGCCCGAGTCGCTCGGCGACCCAGCGGTTTTCGCGGCGGCGGTACAACGCCTCGCGGACGATCCGTCGCTGCGGGAACGACTCGTCGCCAACGGCGCGAAGGTCGCAGGCGAACTCACCATCGGCCGACTGGTCGACGATGTGGAGGCGTGGCACCAGTCCGCCGCCGATCGTTTCGCGCACGGCGAACCCGCCTTACGCACGTTGCGAGTGCCGTGAGGATTCTGCTCAGCCACGTGTCCTCGTGGCCCGAGGTCCGCCGAGGTGGCGAGCGCTACCTGCATGAGCTCGGTGCGGCGCTAGGTCGGGCCGGCCACGACGTGCGCATCGTGTCGACGGGACCGACCGCAGCGCGCGACGAGGTGATGGGCGTACCCGTCACCCGTTATCGCCGGCGCCACGACGATCCGTTTCGCGCTGAGGCCGCGTTCGCCCGACGCGTCCGGTTCGCCAACGCATTGCGCGACCTCGACGTGTGGCACGCGCTCGGCACGGCGGACGCTGCGGCGGCCGCGCATCGAGGTCGGAGGCGTGCGACGCGCGCGGTGTACACCGACCTCGGCGGGCCGATGCGGTCGTACCGCTCGACGCGCCCCGACCACAAGGCGTTCGAATACGCGGTGGCCAAGCTCGACGCCTACGTGTGCCTGTCGCAGGCCACCAACGCGTTACTCGCGACGAACTACGGCCGAGACGGCGTAGTCGTGAACGGCGGCGTTGACATCGCGCACTTCCACGCGCGCGGCGAACGTAGCGAACGCCCAACCGTTCTGTTCGCGAGCGCCAACGACGAGCCGCGCAAGAACCTGCCGCTACTACTCGCCGCCTTCGACGCGGTGTTGACGACGGCCCCGAACGCGCGGCTCGTGCTTGCGGGACCAGGCGACCCACAGCCCGCGCTCCGCGATGCCTCCTCGCGCGTGCGCGCCGCAACCGATGTGCTCGGGCCAGACGCGAACCTGGTCGATGCGTACAGCTCGGCGTGGGTCACCGTATTGCCGTCGATGCGAGAGGCCTTCGGCCTCGTCTTGGTCGAGTCGCTCGCGTGCGGCACGCCAATCGTCGCCGTCGAAGGCAGCGGCGGTCCGGCCGAGATCGTCCGGCCGGGAATCGGCGAGCTCGCAACCGAGGCGTCCCCGACCGCCCTCGCCGACGCACTCGTTCGTAGTTTCGCACTCACCGACCGCGACGCCTGCCGCCTCGAAGCGACGAGCCGCTACAGCTGGGACGACGCGATCGTCCCCCAACTCCTGGCTGTCTACGAACGCTGACCCCGGCACAACGTCAACGACGGGCGACGGTTTCTTTGGTGGCCGCCGTCGGCTCGGCGTCAAACCGGAAGCCCCACGCGCGGAGTTGCGCAACCACGGCCAGAGTGTCGACGCGCTTGGGATGTAGATCGAGCAAGAGCGTCATCGGGTTCGACCCGCCGAGGGCCTTGGTCGCCCCAGCGAGGACGCGGCCCTCCGCGCCTTCGACGTCGATCTTCATCACGTCAACGTGGTCGACGCCGTGCTGGGCGAGCAACGAGTCAAGCGTGCGAAGCGGCACGGTGATCGTGCCAACGACGAGCGACGGATCTTCGACCAACGTGTGCCAGCCCGACTTCGGACCGAGGAACAGGGTGTCCTCGCCGTCGCGTTCGGCCAGGGCGACGGGCGCCACCGCAACGCTGCGATACCCGTTGCGCGCCACGCTCCTGCGAATCCACTCGGCGTTCTCGGGCTCGGGTTCGACACACAGCACGGTGCCCGTATCACCCATCGCCTTCGCTGCGATGAGCGCGAAGTCGCCCTTGTTGCCGCCCACGTCTACGAACACCGACCCGGGCCGCAATACGGCGCGTAGCGCAGCAACCTTCGCCGGTTCGTAGGCGCGCAAGGCGCGCGCCAGCATCATCGGCGACTCACGGACGTCGAGATACATCCACCCGCCCGCCGCCGGATAGGCGTGATAGCCGCGGGGCATCACGGAGCGCAGGAGCGCGTGGCGTCGCACCAGAGCGTGCTTCACGCCATCGCGTCGCCTCACCGCGCGCCCACCGTGGCTCGTATTTCCGCACCCGCTTCGGAGAACGGACCAGGCCACACCCCAGGCGGCGGCGTCGGCGCGATCGGCGCGCGGGTCTTGCGCGCCACCACAAGCATGTGGCAGCCGAGCCGTTTCACCAACGGCAACCGCTGGCATAGGGCTTCGAGCACATCGACAACGCGCCTACCGGGCTCGCCGCGCGCATCGAACCACGCCGAGAGCCTCGCTTGCGGCGGTGGGAACTCGAAAGTGGAGAAGTGGAAGGCGTCAAGACCCGCTGCCGCGAAAAGTGCGCGCGTCTCGCCGTAGATGTGGTGCGTGTGCGGCAGCCACACATCGGGCGCACCGGGCGGCAGGATGGAGCGATCCATCTTGTGGGGCCACACCCACGGTCGGCGCGAGATCAAACGGGGATGGTATGCGCCGAGCGCCTTCTCGATCCACACAAACAGGTGCGTGAGCGGCGACCACAGCGGCGCCTCCGATGCGTTGTTGGTTGTCATCACCAACACGCCGTGGGGCTTTAGGACGCGGGCGATCTCCCATACGGCGCGCTCGGGCCGCATGAGGTGCTCGATCACTTCACTGAACACCACGACGTCGAACGCGGCATCGGAAAAAGGCAGCTGCTCCGCGTCGGCGCGCGCGAACTGTGTACGCAGCGCCTTGGGCTCGGCGTCGTGCTTGGTCTTCGCGTACGCGATGTGGTGACTGCCGTAGTCAACGCCCACGTAGGTGGCCGAACGCGCTCCGATGCGGTCGGCCACTAACGCCGAGCCGCACCCGAGGTCGAGCACCACACCGTCGTCGGGGCAGGCGCGATCGGTCTCGGCGGCGAGCTTGTCGTAGCGCATCTCGTGACGGTGCTGGTGGTACTCGCCCCAGATGTCGAACTCCTCTTCGATCGTCGGTACCTGCTCGTTGTAGTGACGCGAGTAAGTCTCCGAGTTCGCGGTCCGCAGCAACTCGCGTTCGTTGGCGGTTACGCGCCGGGCGGTTGAGCGGTAGCGCGCGTATACGTACGTCCATAGGGCCAGCAGCAACGCGAGAGCCAGGGCCCGCGCCGCCCACGACGACCACGGCGCGACCAGTTCGACGAGCAGCGCGAGCGGCACGCAAAGTTTGCTCAGACGAGTCGCGCGCTTCACGACGCGGGTTTTGTTGCCCACGCCCAGCAGAACAACGTCCCGGCTCCTTCGTTGTGCACCATGTCGAGCCCGGCGGCGCTCAGCGCGCGTTCGATACGCGCGACCGACACGGTCGTCCCCAAGAACGCAACTGCGTTGCGGTGGTAGCGCTCCCTGCGCAGGCCCGTCTTCTGGAGGGTTACGAGCGCGGCGCGACGAATGCGCCAGCGCAGTTCCGAACTCTGGTTGTTCCACTGGAACGCGAACACACCACCGGGCCGAAGCACGCGGCCGGCCTCGGCCACGTAGGCCTCGATAACGCTGCGATCGGGGATGTGCTGGAAGACGGTGAAGGAGAGAACGAAGTCGGCCGACGCGTCGGCTATCACGGAAAGATCGACGCCTTCCCCGAGCACGAAGCGCACCCGTTCGTCGGTCACGAGCTCACTCGCTTGGCGGATCATCTCGGGCGCGATGTCGATGCCAACGACCTGATCAAAATGCGCGGCGAGAGCGGCGCAGTTGCGACCGAGCCCCGCACCGATCTCCACTGCGAGCGCACGACGCGCCGGTGCGACTGGCGCGAGCGCCTGGGCGACGATCTGCTCACCCGTTGCAAAGAACGCATCCATATCCGGGTTGTCGTAAGACACGGTCGTGTCCACGTAGAAGGCCGCGCTGGCCGAAGCCGCGCTGTCCCAAAAATCACGCATGCGATGCGTGGACTTCGCCACACCTAGAGTTTGGCCCGATGCCGGTCAAGAAGTTGCTTCGGCCTGCGCTGGCTTTCGGGCGCGACCACCAGTACGAAGCGCGTGTTCTCTATCGACGTGCGCGCCAGCGCCTCTTCGTCGCTCGGGTGAAGGCAATGGCCACGTTCGAGCGGGCCACGGTGGAGTTCGACTTCGCCCCCGATGTTCAAATTGGTCGCAACATCCGCGTCATCGTCTGGCCCGGTACCAACACCACCTTCACGCTCGGCCCCAAGTCGCGCTTGAGCGACAACGTCGTCATTCACATGAAGGGCGGATCGTTCGTCGGCGGCATCCGCACCGACCTTCGCCAAAACGTGGCGATCCAGATCGAAGGCCGCATCACGCTCGACGGCGAGAACACGATCTCCTACGGCTGCTCGCTGCACAGCGGCGAGTCGATCCACCTCGGCTACGCCGCGATCATGGCCGAGTACGCCACCATCGCCGACTCGACCCACTTCCACACCACGCCCGACGAACCCGTCGGCGAGAACGTGAAGTTCGCCGGTGTCGATATTGGTCGCAACACGTTCATCTGCCCACGCGTGTCGGTGGGCCGCGGCGTCACCATCGGTCCGTGGACAATCGTCGGGCCGAGCTCGGTGGTGTCGCGCGACATTCCCGCCGGTGTCTTCGCCTCGGGTGTGCCCGCGGAAGTGGTGCGCTCACTGGAGCATCCGTGGATGGGCGACGTCGAGAACGGCGTGCCCGGCGCCCCGAATCCCGAGTGGCCCGAGTGGACCAAGCACACCCCGTGAGCGCGCGCGTCTCGGTGGTTGTGCCAACGGTTGACCGGGTTGATTTGCTCGCCCGCACGCTGCGCGGCCTCGCTTCCCAGGACGTCGACTCCTTTGAGGCGATCGTGGTGCACGACGGGCACCCGGGCATCAAGGCGCTGCTCAACGAGTGGGCCAACCGCATCCCGCTGCGCGCGATCCAGATCGCAGAGCGCGGGACCGTCGCGAAGCGCAACGCAGGCTGGCGCGCCGCGTCGGCGCCGATCATCGCCTTCACCGACGACGATTGTGAGCCTGCGCCGGGTTGGCTCAAGGCCGCGCTCGAGGCGTTCGACCGCAGCGCACCAACCCTCGATCTTGTGCAGGGCCGCGTCGACTCGCACCCGGAAGACGCGCACGTCGACGGGCTGTTTAAGCGCACCGTCAATGTGACCAGCCACTACGAGGGCTACCCGAACGCAAACCTCGTGTACCGGCGCGCCGCGCTCGAACGCGTCGGCGGGTTCGACCCCGCGTTCTGGGGCGCGACCGAAGACGCCGACCTCGCCTTCCGAGTGCTCGAGTCGGGCGGCGAGGTTGCCTACGTCGACGACGCGCTCGTGTGGCACGCGGTGCGCGCCGTCGATTTCGTCTCGCACATGAAGTCGCTGCCGCGTTGGGGCAACGCCGCGCTCACGATCAAGCGCCACCCGCAGTTGCGTCGCTTGCTGCCGTATCGGATCTTCTGGAAGGACACCCACGTCACCGGCGCGTTGGCGTTGCTGGGGCTTTTGCTCGCACCGTTCAGTCGCCGCGCTCTCGTACTCGCACTTCCGCATCTGGCCAAGCGCGTAAAGGACTCCGGGCCACGAGCCGGCGTCCAACTCGCGGTGGCCGACGTGGCCGAGGTCGCAGTCACCGTGGCCGGCTCGGTGCGGTACAAGACGCTCTTCCTCTGATGCGGACCGCATAGATGCGGCCTCGCCTCACGATCATCGTGCCCACGCGGGACAGGCCCGAAATGCTCGAGCGGTGCGTGGCGTCGTTGCGGGCGTCGATGCACGAAGGCGACGAACTGATCGTTGTCGACTCTGCCTCGATCGACATTGCACGAGTAGGCGCGATCGCGTCCACCGCCGACGCGCGCCTGGTGCGCTGCGACCGTCCGGGCGTGAACCGCGCTCGCAACGCCGGGTGGCGCGCCGCGTTCAACCAGCTCCTTGCCTACGTGGACGACGACGTTGTGGTCGAGCCGGGCTGGGCCGACGCGTTTGGGCACGCCGCGGCGAACAACCCCGGCGCCGCCTTCATCACCGGTCGCGTCGCAGCCCTCGGCCCTCCCGCCCACGCTGCGGTTGCTGTGAAAGACGACGCCGAAGCCGCCGTGCTCGACCGCACCACCCGCGGCGACCTCGGGCACGGCAACAACCTGCTCGTGCGCGCCAGCGCGCTCGCGGCGATCGGGGGCTGGGACGACGCGATGGGCGTTGGCGCGCGCTTCAAGTCGTCTCCCGAAACCGATCTCTACGACCGGCTCTTCGCCGCTGGCTTTACCGGCCGCTACGAGCCCGCTGCCGTCGCGCGCCACGACCAGTGGCGTTCGCCGAGACAACTCATCGAGCTCGACTGGCGCTACGGCTACGGCAACGGCGCCCGCATCGCCAAGTTGGTGCGGACCGATCGCGCCCGCGCGAGACGAGCAGCCGGCGAAGCCGCCTGGGGGTGGGGACTACGCCGACTCGCCGACGCCGCGCGCCACCGCCACAAGACCGACGCCGTGCGCGTCACGGCGCGGCTCGCGGGCACCACAGCCGGGTTCGCTCGCGGTCTCGCGTCGCGCGTCACCGACGGCCACTACGACGAACGCGCCACGACCTCGTCATAGAGGTCATCGACGCGCGCGGCCGTCGCCACCGCGTCGAACTCGGCGGCCACGTGCGGCCCGCCGCCACCGAGGCGCAGGGCGAGCGAGCGATCGCTCAGCACGCGGATCAAGGCGTCGGCCAAGGCGCGCGGGTCGTGTTCGGCCACCACCAGCGCGCTCTGGCCGTCGGACACGAACTCAGGAATGCCCCCGTGACGCGTGGTCACCACGGGCCGGCCCGAGGCCTGCGCTTCGATGTTCACGAGCAGCAGGCTTTCGGCGTCGGCGTCGGCTGCGGTTTGGCTCGGGCTCGCGACCACCAAGGCCGAGCGCATCAGTGCGCGCACCTGCTCATGCCGTTGCGAGGCGTCCGGACGGATTCGCTCGACACCAGCCCCCACCACGAGCGAAGCGAGCGGCCCGTCGCCCAACACACGCAGCCGCGCCTCGGGCACTGCGGCGCGTACACGGGGCCACGCCACGAGCAACGTGTCGATGCCCTTCTTCTCGACCAGTCGGCCAACGAAGGCGACAACCGGCGCATCGGGGAGCGGCGTGGGCGTGAAGAACGACGTGTCGACGCCAGACGGAATCACGTGGATCTGCGAGGCCGAGAACCCCAACGCCTCGGCGCGTGCCGCGAGCCACCGACTCGGCACGATCACCGCTGCGACCAATCCAGCCGGAGGTTCGTACGCCCACGGCGCCTCCCCGGGCCACGCGGTTGCGTCGTGGCCGTGCAGCGAGACGACCACGGGCACGCCCGCGCGTCGCTGCAAGATCCGGGCGTAAGGCAAGGCGTAGCCAAAGTGGGCGTGCGCCACCTGCGCTCCAGATCGCTTGCCGCGCCGCAGCACCAAGGCTCGGGTCACACGCGCTTGGAGTTCGTTGGGCAAGAGACCAATCGCGCGCGGCAACGCGCCAAGTTCAGCGTCGGGCAAGGGGAAGGCCGCCGCGTTCACCAGCGGTCGAGCGGACACGACGACCCCGGAATGGCGGCTCCGACTGATCTGGGCGTGGACGAAGCCCGAGGACACGTCGAGGTAGCGCTCGATGACGTGGAGGACCGTGACCATTGCGACTCAGACGTTACGAGACGGCTGGTTCTGACCGCGGGTGCCCGATTTGTTGCATTTCGTCAGCCAGAAATCCCGTCCGCGACGGCACGGCGCGTCGTAGCTGCTTGTACGATTCCCGTCGTACCGCTGGGACCGAGAGCACTTTCGGGTTGGGAACACATATGAACACGTCGCTTCGCCGTATCACCGCAGTAGCCATCGCGCTCGCTGCGGCCATGTCAATGCTCGCCGTCGCGCCAGCAAAGAGCGTGACGGTCGCGGGCCTCGACCTCGGTAACAAGACCGGCGACGGCAAGTACCACGTGTACGGCACCAACGTCGTCAACCCCGACGGCAAGACCATCACGCTGCGCGGCGTCGCCAAGAACGGCCTCGAGTATTCAGCCAAGGGCTACCAAGACGAGCTCCCCACCTACGAAGCTATGAAGCGTTGGGGCGCCAACGTCGTGCGCATCCCACTCGCCACCACCTACGGCGTCTCGGCCATGTGCAAGTACGACGCCAACTACATCAAGATCGTCGACCGCATCGTCCAGTACGGACAAAAGCTGAAGATGCTGGTGCTACTCGACAACCACTTCTCGACCCAGGGTCGCACCTGCGGCAACGGTGGCTGGTCCACCAACCAAAAGATGCCGGACCGTTACAGCCTCGACTTCATCAAGATGCTGGCCAAGCGATACAAGAACCGCCCCTACGTCGCGCTCGACCTTCACAACGAACCCCACGACATCAGCTGGGACGTGTGGCGTAACGGCGGCATCATCGACGGCTACCGCGCCGTCGGCATGCAGCAGATGCTCGACGCCGTCCGCGGCCAGGGCTTCACCGGCCTCGTGGTTGCCTCGGGCGCGCAGTGGGCCAACGACATGCGCATGATCGCCGTCGAGCCCCTCGCCCGCGACACCAACGTCATCTATGGCGCCCACGTCTACCCCTATTGGTGCCACGCCAAGATCTGGAACCCCGCGCAGCCCTACGTGTGCGACGGCAAGCGCTACAACCCCACCTACGACTCGCTCGTGCAGCCGTTGGTTGGCAAGCGTGCGCTGATGATCACGGAGTTCTCGACGCCTCGAGCCCAGGACGCCGAAATGCGTGAGCCGATCGCGTGGGCCGAGGCTCGCAGCGTGGGTTGGATTGCCTGGGACTGGTGCGCCGGGCCGGCGAACCACTACTGCCTGCTCAACGCAAATGGGTCCGGTACCCCCTCGGTCATCGGCCAGCCGGTGTACGACTACCTAGCCCGCAACGGTCGCTAACTGATCGTCGGGTCGCTTTCGCAACCAACGCCGCGGCCGTCGCAATCGGCCCCGCGGTAACCGGAAGACCGGCACCAGCAGCGCAGCTTCTAGTCCGAGCAACACTCCTGTTACCGGAGCGGTCCGCGCCCATGTGGGACGTCCGACGGGCGAAGGGCGACGCGAAGTCACGATAAGACGCGTGTTGGGCACGCGCCGCGCCGCACCACCAAAGCGGAACAGCGCGGCGCGCAGCGCGGCGCTGTCTGCGGTTTGCAACCGGGCCACGCCCGTGCCCGGGCCAAAGTTCAGTGGGTCGAAGCAGTCGACTTTCACCTGGGGCGCAACGGCGCGTGAGCCGACGTCGCACACCGTCTCCACCAGCACGCGGCCGATGTAGTCGTCGTTGGACTTGCGGCTCTGCGACAGGTATTCGGAGCTGAGCGTAAAGAAGCGCAGCTCGAGCGCGACGTGCGTAGGCGCCAGCAGGTTTATCGCGAGGCCGAGCACGAGGCCCGCGGCAGGCAACGCGATGCGGTCGCGGGTGATCCGGATCGGACGCGGCGCGAGGTCAGCCTGCTTGGCGCGAACCTCCTCGTACAGCCCCACGGCGAGCGCAGCGAGAAGCCAGAAGTTCCAGCTGGAAATCGGCGCGCTGAACGTGTCGAAGGCGAACATTCCCAGGAGTCCGGCGCCGAGTCCACCCACCACCGCGCCCGCCATGGGGCCCGCATCGTCGTCGCCGCGCACGGCACCGTACGCGCCGGTGACGATCGCCGTACCCACCGCGGCGGCCAGCAACGCGAGCCCGACCACGCCCACCGCGGCGTACGTGCCGAGCGCCGCGTTGTCGGTCCCCTTGATGCCGCGCTGAATGAGCCCGTCTAGGCCGATGCCGATGAAGGGCTTCTCGGCCATTGCCTGGGTGACCAAGACGAGACGCCGGGCCCGCACGCGTTCAGATTCCGGATCAGCGGACTCGTAGGGGTGACGGATCGCGCTGGCGCTCGAATACAGCACCAGCGCCAGTAGGCCCGATACGCCGAGGACGACCAGCAGCCGTCGGTTGCCCCGCGCGGTGATCACGAGCATGAGCGCGCCAACCGCGATGCCGGCGAAGCCACTGCGGGTGATCGTAAGAATGAACGCGACCACCATTACTGCCGGCGTGATGAACGCGACCCACCGCTTCGCCCGCAACGCGACGATCCCCGCGAGGGGCAGGAAGTACGCGAGCACCCACGCGAACTCGAGCGCGAAGTCCGCGGCGCCGCGCACGCGCACGCGATGGCCGCGCAGCTCGAGCCTCTGCGCGGCGATCACGTTGCTCGGGCTACCTTCAAACCAAAAGCGCGCGTAGCTGGCGTGCGTAAACCGTTCCCCGATGGCGATCAGCGCGGCGAGCGCGACTGCGCCGACGGCCATGCGCGCGACGGGTCGCACCCCCAGCGTCCGCACCGCGACCGTCGCCACCCACAAGAACAGCACCTGATCGAAGATGAGTAGCCACAGGTCGAACGCGACCTCAGGTCGCGACGGGAACGGGCCGCGCGCGACGCCGAGGAGGTATGCGGCAACGACGAACAACGTGAGCGCAACAAGCACGCGCGTGGGGCGCACGGCCCACGCCGGCACCTCGCCACGATTGACCCGCGCCACGATGCTCAGCGCTGCGGTCCACAGCGCGACGCGGACGATGAGCACGTTGGCCGGCGCACCCGGAAATTGCAGGGCACCCGGGATCAGAAACGTAGAGCCGACCAGCGTCGCCATCGACACGCGAAACGGCGCCCAAAGATGGACAGCGATCAGCCCAAAGCCGACCGCGACGATTAGGGCGGTGGGCATGCCCTACCGGTTGCGACGAGTGGCCGCGCTCAACTGGAGAGCGACGTAGGCGAGCAGCAGACCCGCCGCGCCCGTCACCAGTCCTACCTGGCGGCCCCGCGACGAACTCGGCGTCACCTTTGCGCCGAGAGGCGCGTTCTGTACCACCCGCAGGCTGATGCGTTGCGCAGGGTTCAGGCCGGTTGCCGCCTGCTCGTCGGCCACGTAGTCCTCGACCGTGTCCGCGGTCGCTTGGGCTATCTGTTGGGCGAGTTGCGGCGTGCGCGCCCGCGCCGTGGGCAGAAGCGTGAGGGTTTGGGCCGGGATGATCGGGCGTTGCGCGGCGCGCATCACACCGACGGGCAACGCGGCCCGCTTCGCCGCAGGGCCCATCACTTCGGCGGTGAGGATCAACGCGACGTACTTGCCGCGCAGCGCGTTGAGCTTCACGACCACACCTGCGTCGCCTGAAGACAGCGCGAGCGGCTGGTCCATAAGCATCACGGTGGACGACTGGTACACCGGCGTTTGCCGCATCACGTTGGCGTAACCGACCGCGCCGAACACCAACCCGATCGCGGTGGCAACCAACAGGTTGGCAAACGATGTCACCACGAGTGCGTTCCATGCCCAGGGGTAGGCCACGCCTCTGGGTGCGAACCCTTCGGTCACTTCGATCAATTCCGCCGACTCAGCCGGCGGCGCAGACTTCTTGGGCCTCGCCACGGACGTTCACCCTACGCGGCATGATCGCTCGCCAATGCAGCTACTGATCGTGAGCGACACCCTGGCGGGTGGGATGGGCGCGCTGGCGCGCACGCACGCGTCGTGGTTCGCGGCTCGTGATTGGGAGGTTTCGCTTGCGGCGCCGCTCGACGGCACGGGGCCGACGGACCCGGTTCGTTTCCTGGCCGTTCCTGCCGTGAGTTCGCTGCGACGCGTCAACGAAGTCCGCCGCGCCCGGGCCGCATTGCGTACCGCGTGGAGCGCGAGCGGTTCCCCGGCGCTGGTGCACGCGCACGGGATCCGCTCGTTCTTGTTGTGTCGCCTCGCCGGGTTGCCGCGGCCCTTCGTGAGCGCGCACGGCACCCACCCGGCGGTCGACGACCCGTTCGGGTACGGCGCGCTGCGCCGTGCGTGGTTCGCGCTGGTACCGCGCTTCGCGCGGGGGGCCACGAGTGGGGAACCCACCACCGTGCGCGGCTGGACGTACTTCCCGTTCGCGAGCCCGATGCTCGCGAACCTCAACGTGCTCCCGTTCCCCAGCGCGTCGAGCACGCCGACGATCGCGTGGCTCGGGTTGCTGGATGATCGCAAGCAGCCGGAGATCTTCGTGCGCGCCGTCGCGCGCGTCGCCTCCGAAGGCCACAACGTGCACGCGCTGCTGGGCGGAGCCGGTGATCGCTTCGACGAAATCCAAGCGCTCGTTGATTCCCTCGACGCGCCGATTGAAATGCTCGGCCAGACCGACGCGGTCGCGGTCCTGCGCGACGCGTGGTGCCTCGCGCTGTTCTCGCGTAGCGAAGGCACACCGCTGGCGGTAATGGAGGCGATGTGGACGGGCCGGTCCGTGGTCGCGTCGTCGTTAGCGGGCAACGCGCACCTCATCGGCGACACAGGCACGCTCGCTGACACCGTCGACGAAGCGGCGAATGGACTGCGCGCGCTCGTTATCGACCACGCGCACGCGGCGGAGCGTGGGGCGGCGGCGGCGGTGCGGGTTCGCACGCTGCTCACGCCCGACACGCCGTGGGCCGAACTCGAAGCGAGCTACCGCGCGTGAAGGTGCTCATCGCGCACGCGCGCTACATCGAGCCCGGCGGCGAAGAGGCCGTGATCGACGCGCAGCACGCGGCGCTCGAAGCGCTCGGCCTCGAGGTGGTGCGCTACGAGTGCGACAACAGTGGCCTCGACGCGTCACCCGTCGCCAAGGCGCGCGCGGGGGCGAGTGCGGTGTGGTCGCGTCGCTCGGCGCGCGCGATCAGCGACGTGATCACGCAGGAGCGGCCCGACGTGTTGCACGTGCACAACAACTTCCAGGTGCTGTCGCCGTCGATCTACGGCGCGGCGAAGCGCCACAACGTTGCGGTGGTGCAGCACCTTCACAACGCCCGCCTCGCGTGCATCAACGTGTTCTTCGAACGCGCTGGCGCGGCGTGCACCGAGTGCGTCGGAACCGCTGCGTCGTGGCCCGGGGTCGCGCACCGTTGCTACCGCGGCTCGCTCGGTGAGTCGGTCGCGGCCACGGCCGTGCAGCTCACGCATCGAGCGCTCGGCTCGCACCGGCGCAACGTGGATCTCTTCATCGCGGTGAGCGGCGCGTTGGGCGACGCGCTCACCGGCGCGAAGGTCGTGCCGCGCGACAGGGTCCGCGTGGTGCACAACGGCATCGCCGATCCCGGCGCCCGTGCCGCTGGTTCGGATCGCGGGTACGCGTTGTTCACCGGCCGGCTATCCGAGGAGAAGGGCGTACAGGTGCTGCTCGACGCGGCTGCGGCGCTTCCCGAGGTTCCGGTGCGAATCGCGGGCGACGGGCCGCTCCGGGCCGGATTCGAGGGGCAAGCGGCGCGGCGCGGTCTGCGTCACGTGCGCTTCCTGGGTCGGCTGTCGCGCGAAGCCTTGCTCGACGAACTGCGCGGCGCCCGCGTGTGCGTTGCTCCGTCGATCGGGTTCGACCCCCTGCCCACGAGCGTGATCGAGGCGTGTGCCGTAGGTGTGCCCGTCATCGGGAGCCGCACCGGCGGCATCCCCGAGATCATCGACGAGGTCCTGGTGCCGCCGGGCGACGTCGTTGCTCTCACCGCCGCGCTGCGTGCCGCACACGAACAACCCGACCGCTTCGCAGCCTTGGGCCACGCGGCCCGCTCCCGGTACGAATCGCACTTCACCGCCGACGCCTTCGGCCGCGCCCTCGTCGCCGCCTACGCGGCGGTCACGGGCGGTAGCGCTTGAGCCAGACGTCGGTGTCGAAGCGGACGCGCGCGCGGCGACGCGCGACGCTGCGGGGTGCCAGTGACATCGCCGCACCGCGCAGCGCAACCCGACGCGAACCACCGCGCGCCGCTCGTAGACCGGCCACGCGTGCGCCGCGAGGATCACCCATGGCGGCTGCGACGTAAGCGCGCTGCAACTCCGCGGCGGCGAGGAGTTCCTTCCGCGCACCCGCGATCACGGGTTGCTCCTCAGAGCCGCCCTCACGCGCCGCCGCGTCGAGGACCTGGAGCTTCGCCTCGACCAGCCGGTCCTCCGACGACACGGATCCCGCTGAGAGCCGGTACAGCAGAGTCGGCTCGACCGGTCGCACGACCTCCGCTCCGGCGCGCACCATGCGGATCCACAGGTCCCAGTCCTCGGTGCCCCGGAACTCGGAACGGAACCCGCCCACTGCGTCGTACCGAGTGCGGGAGAACAACGCCCCGATACTCAAATGGTTCCCCCGCAACACCCACGCAAGCTGCTCGGCGCGCGGCGGCACTGGCGCCATCGCGCTGAGAGCCACGTCGCTCACAACGCGCCCGGGAATCCACCGCAGCGTGTTCGCTGACGCGAGGCCGTCGTCGGTGCCCGCCCACGAGGCGTGCATCAAGGCGAGGTGATCCGCCAGGAACGCGTCGTCGGCGTCGAGCAGCGCGATCAGCTCACTCGACGACGCCCCGATCGCGGCGGCACGCGCCGCGGCTGGCCCGAGGTTGCCACCCGTCGCCACCACCCGCAGCGGCAACCGACTCGACCAGCGACGCGCCACGCCCACCGTGTCGTCGGTGGAGCCATCGTCGGCGACGACTACTTCGTCGGGCAGCAGGCTCTGCGCAGCCACGGACGCGAGCGTCGCGTCGAGCGTGTGCTCGGCACAGAACGCGGGCGTGACGACGGCGATGGACACGGTGCTTCTTACACTGGCACTCGTGGGCACCTCGGTCATTGTTTGCTCGCGCAACCGGCCCGAGATGCTCGCCGAAAGCCTCGCTGCCATTCGCCCCACCCTGCGAGATGACGACGAGCTGATCGTGGTCGATTCCGCCTCCGAACCACCCCTCGGGCCCCAGGACCGAGCGCAGGTTCTCCGAGCCGACCGCAAAGGCCTCTCGATCGCGCGCAACGTCGGCGCGGCGCGGGCGACCAAGCCCACCATCGTGTTCACCGACGATGACTGCCGGCCACAGCCCGGCTGGCTCGACGTGCTCGAGGCCGCGTTCGACGCGCCCGACGTCGGCTTTGTGATCGGCCAAGTGCGAGCAGACGTGGACAACGCCTACCTGCCTTTCGACGCGATCCCCCGTCCGCCGCAAACCTTCGTGGGCCCGACCGATCCGATCGACCTCGGCCACGGCGCGTGCATGGCCTTTAACCGTGACGCCTACCTCGGCTGCGGCGGCGCCGACGACCGCATGGGCGCAGGCTCCCGCCTACTCTCGGCCGAAGACCACGACCTGTTCCTGCGCCTCCTGGTCACAGGATGGAAGGGCAAGTACGAACCCGCTGCCCTCGTGCTGCACCGGGACTGGCGCACCCACCGCCAGGTCGTGCAGTACTGCTGGGGCGTAGGCCTAGGTACCGGGGCGATGGTCGGCAAGATGACCCGGGTCGCCGGCTTCAACGTGACCGCCCCACTGCTGCGGCGTCGCTTCGGTCCCGACGGGTTCGGCGAACTCGCGCGCGGGCTGCGCAAACGCAGCAAGTCGATGGTGGCTGCGTCGACGCTGAAGCTGACCGGTACCGCTACCGGTTTCGTTTTGGGGCTGGTGCTACGACGACAGGGGCAGCGATTTCGGTCGCGCCCGGTCGAGCGAAGCGCTCCTTAAGCCGCAGGAAGGGCTGCTCCACGAGGTACCACGACGCAGTGGTGGTGACCGCGGTGATTACGAGTCCGATGCCGCCGACGATCAGCGGGCCGTGCCCCCGGAACAGGCTGAACGCGATGCGCAGCGAGAGTTCGTGCCACAGGTACAGGCCATAGCTCACCTTGCCGAGCAGTCGCAGCCACGGCGCCTCCATCAGAGGCTGCAACGCCCACGAGTCTTCGGCCGTGGCCAACACCATCACCGCAGCCGCCCCGGACACGACCGTGAAGCCGCCCAAGAACATGATCGTTGACTGGCGTGGGATCACCAGCGCGGTACCGATGATGCCCGCGAACGCAACGACGGCGACTTCGTTGAGCCACTTGGTCGGCACCCACTGCCAGCGCCACAAGAACGCGGCGCCCGCACCGAGCAGGAGTCCGTCGGCGCGTGCGTCGGGCCGCATGTACGCAGCCGGGTAACCCGAGCCGAACTTCCACAGGTAGATGCGGATGAGCGCGGAGACCGCGGCAAGCCCGAACACCACTATGAGGATGTGGGTGCGCTTCTTGGCGAAGCGCAAAACGCCGAAGAGCAACACCGCGGGCCAGAGCAAATAGAACTGCTCTTCGATCGCGAGCGACCACGTGAAGCTCAGCCCCGAGGTGAGCATCTTCGGCAGCCAGTAGGTCTGCGCGAAGTTCGACACGTACGCGAGCACCGACGCGATCTGCTTGGTCTCTTCGCCGATCGGCACGTGCTTCACGCGCGTGTAGATCAGGTGGCCGACCAGCACGGTCACGAGAGCAGGAAACAAGCGCAGGCCACGACGCGCGTAGAAGCGCGGCAATGACACCGAACCGGTCGTCGCCCGTTCGTTCAACAACAGCGACGTGATGAGGAACCCGCTAAGCACGAAGAAGATGTCGACGCCGATGTAGCCGGCGGGCAGCAGCCCGCCTGTGTCGGTGCGCCAGAGCTTTCCGAAGTGGAAAAGAACCACGAGCAGCACCGCAATGCCGCGCACACCGTCGAGGCCCGGAACGTGACGGAACTCGCGTTCAGTCGTCTCCGAGTCCATGATCGCGAATTTACTTAGGAACACTGCGCCAGAAACTCGCTAATTCGGCCAACGAGGCCGGCCACGTTCGGAATACGACGGTGGGGCACGAAGCCCCTCAGTGCGTTGATGCCAGCGGGGAGTTCTTCGACGGACGCAGCTGCGAGCACGCAGCCGAGTTCGGCGAAGCGCCGCGCCGTTGCGACCTGATGATCATTCACGTGCTCGCGAAAACGCGCGACACGCGGCATCACCAGCAACGGCTTGGTGAGCTGCAGCGCCGTTGCGATCGTCCCCGACCCCGCGTGGCCGATAAGCGCGTCGGCGCGCGCGACGTGTGCGTCATATGCATCACCGTCGAAGTACCGCACGAACTCGCAGTGGCTCGGCTCGTAGGTGCCCTCACCGATCTGCGCGACGACCTCGTCGGTGATCACGCCGTTCGCGACGAGTTCGTCAACGCCGCGGACGAGCCGGTCGAAGCCGTAGCGGTTACCCACAGTGAGGAAGATCACAGTGTCTCCCCCGCGTATTCGACGCCCGGCGTGTTGGCCGCCACCTCGGGCCACTGCGTGAGCGTGAGGTGCGCGACGCGGCGCGCAATGTGGCCCGACGTCGAGAGCTCCTCGGTCTGGGACACACAGTCGACCCACACGATGCGGGCGCGCAACAGCCGGGCCCACACGCACACGAACGCGAGCGGCAAGCCACCCGTCGTGACCACTGCGTCAGGCCGTTCCCGTAGCACGACGCGCAACGCGCCCAGGGCGGCGCGCACGACCCGAAGCGGGGCCCGCCGATCGGCTTCCGCGATGAGGTGCACGCGTACGCCGGTACGTCGCAGGGCGTCTACCCGCGTCGGCGAGGTGGTGACGTAGGCCGACGGTGCGGGCCAAGCGCCGACGGCGTGGGCCAGCAGCGCGTCGAGGTCGTTGGCGTGTCCGCCGGCAGATGCGCCGACGAGCAACTTCACGACGGGTCGATCACCGATGGCTTGATGCGACGCACCAGCGTCCACGCGCTGCGCGCCCGCACCGCGGCCCGGGAGCTGGGCTCAGGGATGGCGTGGAGGTGCTCGTAGGACGGACGCCGGTCGTTCTGCAACGCGACGATCATCGTGCGGACCATGATCCGCAGATCGAGCGGCACGCTCCAGTGCTCGATGTAGGCCAGGTCCATGCGTAGGCCTTCGAGGCGCGGCAGCCAGCTGCGGCCGGCGATCTGCCAAAGCCCGGTGATGCCGGGCATGAAATGCACGCGCCACTCGAACGCCTCAGGGTCGCTGTCCATCTCGGTCCTGAGGAAGGGGCGAGGCCCAACCAGGCTCATCTCGCCGCGCACCACGTTGAACAACTGGGGCAGCTCGTCGATCGAGAAGCGGCGCAGTAAACGACCAACGCGCGTGACCCGCGGGTCGTCCTGAATCTTGAAGTACGCGCCGTCGGCTTCGTTGAGGTGCGCGAGCTCAGGGAGCATGTGCTCGGCGCCGTCGACCATCGAACGGAACTTCCACAACGTGAAGGGCACGCCGTCGCGACCGACGCGTTCTTGCCGGAAAAAGATCGGGCCAGGACTATCGAGCTTCACCGCGATCGCCGCAAGCGCGAACAGCGGGCTGAGCACGGCGAGCGACACCCCACCGATGAGGTAGTCGAGGGCGCGCTTGGCGACCCACGCCGGGCCCGCCGCGGCGCGACGAGGAGCCAGCGTGAGGAAGGGCAGGCCGCGGACGTTAACGACCTCAGCCGTGCCGGTCAGCAACTCACCGAGGGGCTGTAGCGCAGAGATCCGCACACCAAAGGGGCGCTCCCGACCGAGCACGTGCTCGAGCTTGGTGGCCACCGACGCCGACACGCTGATCACGTGCGTGATCTTGTGCTCCTCGATCAGCGACACCGCATCGTTGAGCGCACCGCCGGGTAGGCGGGTCGGCAGCAGGCCGTCTGTCGTTGCCGTCGCAACGGGCACCACGTTGAGCTGCGCGTAGCTCGAAAAGAGATGGACTGCGCTGGTTACTTCGTCGGCCTCGCCCACGATGAGGCCCTTTTCGGCGACGGGTCGATTGCGGTGGCGCAGGATCTGCGTCGCTGAAACCCAACCGGCCCACGACGCCATGGAAATGGCCCCAATGCGCACCCAGTGCTCGAACGGAGGCCACACAATGCTGAGGGAAACGATCCACACCGAGAGCCACGCCGAAAACGTCCGCATCCGTTGCACCCACGTGGGTGCGAGTCGAAAGTTGGTTCGGGTGCTTGGGGTCATGTGGTGTGGAAAAGGCCCTACTTGCCGTTTGGGAGGAAACTCACAACCACCGCGAACCTTACGGCTGGCTGGCAGCATATAGGCGCACCTGCACGTTTCTTCGGTCAGACGCCTAACGTTTCCTGCCGTGTCGAACAACGTTCTTTTTGTCGTGTTCGATACCGCCCGACGCGACGCATTTGAGCCGTACGGTGCCCAAAAGGGCGCAACGCCCGCTATCGCTGAGCTGGCCGAACGCGGCGCAGCGCACCCGTCCGCCTACGCAACCGCGAGCTGGACGGTCCCGTCGCACGCGTCGATGTTCAGCGGGAAATTGCCGCGCAGCGCAGGCTTCCAACACCGCGGCGCGACCTCCGATCTCGTCTACCGCGAGGCCAACGCGCAGCTCGCGTCGCGGGGCGAATCGCTGCCGGGCGTGTTGCGCGCTGCGGGCTACGAAACGAGGGGCCTGAGTGGCAACACGTGGATAACCGATCACACCGGTTTCGACCGCGGCTTCGACCAGTTCAGGCTCGTCACCAAGCGCCGACCGGGGCGTCTGCACAAAAAGGGCCTTCGCGACCGATTGTCGTGGCGCGTCGACGCAGTGCGCGCGCGACTCGACGACGGCGCGTCCGAGGTTGGCGAGCTGCTCGCAGACTGGATCGCGCGCCGCGAGCGCAAGCCGTTCTTCTGGTTCGTGAACCTCATCGAGTGTCACTCGCCCTACATGCCACCACTGCCGTTCAATCCGCTTGGCCCCGCCGACCGGTGGCGCGCCGCGGACGAGGCGAGCCGGTACCTCAACGTGGGCTCGATCTGGAAGTGCGCGCTCGGCGGATTCGACGTTCCGCCCGACGCGATCGAGCGCATGCGTCTCCTGCACAACGCGAGCGCGTCACAACTCGATGCGTGGATCGCCCGTGTAATGGAGCAGCTCGACGCCCACGGTCTGCTGGATGACACACAGATCGTGCTCACCGCCGACCACGGCGAGAACCTCGGCGACGGCAACCTGCTCGGACACTCATTCTCGCTCGACGACCGGCTGCTCAATGTGCCGCTGATCACCGCGGGCCCGACGGAGTTACCGACCGACGCGCTGTTCTCGCTCGCCTCATTGCCGGCGTGGCTGTGTGGCGTTGCTGGCGTCGATGAGCACCCCTTCGAGCCCGAGTTCGGTCCGGGCGTTGCGGTTGCGCAGCTCGACGCACCGGGCGACGGCAGTCCGCAGAAGTGTCTGCACGACGTGCAGGTGTGGGACTGGGAAGACGACGGCGCGGCCGCAGCGGCGCGCCTGGGCATGTCGCTCGTATGCGCGACCGACGGTCGCTACAAGTTGCTGCGTCCGCACGGCACGGGCGCCACCGCCGGCGGGTTCGCCGCCGAACTGCTCGTCGACCTCGTGGCCGATCCGATCGAGATGAACCCGCGCGCAGTCACGTCGGCCCAAGAAGTTGCGTTGGCCGCGGTCTTGCGACCGCTGCGCGCCGCATTGGATCGCGCCGCCGAGTTGGAGCGCCCCAAAACCGTCCCCCGCCCCGGCCAGTCCGACACGCGCAACGACGCGCTGGCCGAACAACTCGCCCACCTCGGCTACCTGTAGCGCCACGAGCTACCGAATCACACCTTCGGCGAAGGGGACTTCGTGGACCTTTTCGTGGTTGATGGGGCCGTGGCCGAAGTAGCCGGCTTCACCGAAGAGTTCGCCGTGGTCGGCGGTGACGACGATCCAGGTGCGGGGCGGGACGATGTCGTAGAGCTTGGTGAGCAGGCTGTCGCAGTAGCGCGCCGCGCGCACCTGCCGGTCGCGTAGACGCTCCATCTGGTCGTCGTCGAAGAACGCGGGCTCGCTGGTCTTGTCGCCGAGTCGCTTGAACACGCCGTGCACGCCTGCGATGTGGGGCCACTCGCCCGCGTCCTCGTCGGCCAGCGCGTACGGATAGTGCGTCTCGCCGACGTTGAGCATCCAGAACCGCGGTGCGTCGCTGTCGAAGCGAATTGCGTCGAGCATGGCGTCCATGTCGTTGTGGCTCGGCATGAGTTGGTAGGTGTCGAAGTCGCGGTTGATCGGCGTGTGCTCGTTGAGCACCGGCAGAGACACCATCGCGCCGGTGCGGTAGCCGAGGACGTTGCGCATATATGTGGGCAGCCAGAGCGACGGCAGCATCGCCGCGAAGTCGATGCCGGGAACGCCGAAGCGTTCGGGATACCGGGCGAAGTCGGTCTTGTAGTACTCCGAGGCGTACACGTGGCTCGGCGAGTTGTGGGGCAGCAGCCCCATCAGCAGGTTGTAGTGCGACGGCGCGGTCCACGACGCGTACGAGAAGCGCCGCTCGACGTCGCTCAGCCGCGCCACGTTCGACATGTCTGCGGTCATCGCCGAGTCGTACCGCAGCGAGTCGAGCGTGACGATCACCACGTTGCGCGCGCCCAACGGAGGCGACGGCCGGTCCGCCTCGGGCAGCACTACTTCGGGGGGCAGCGCAGCGGGCTTGCGGCGCAGCGGCACGAGCTAGTGGGCGGTGCCGGCGGCGAGAGCGGTCGGGATGGCGCCGGTGCGCGCCGCGGTGAGTTCGCCGACGGCCACATCGACGAGCGGCATCAGGTTCGTACCACCGATGTAGAGCCGGTCGCCATTGGCGATGCCGATGTGGGCGAAGGGCAGGTCGGCCTCTTCGAGGCGGTCCTCGAACTCCTGCAAGGTCTCCTCGCTCACCACGAAGATCACCCGCGAGCTCGCCTCGCTGAACAACTCGCCGTGACCGTTCACACCGTCGACCTGCGCGCCGCACTCACCCGTGATCGCCATCTCGGCGAGGGCCACGCCTAGGCCGCCGTCGGCCACGTCGTGCGCACCGGCGACGAGCCCGTCGGACACTACGCCGGTCGTGAACGCGACGACGCGCTGGTGCAGAGCAAGGTCGAGCGGCGGCAGCACGCCACCAACGTGCGAGCGCTGTTCACGCGCCCACTTCGACGCGGTCAACACGTCGCTACGCGGGCCAACGAGCACGAGACGCGCGCCGTGCACCAACGCCGAACCCGGCGGTCGGCGCTCGAGCGATTCGATCAAGCCGATCGTGCCGATCACCGGCGTCGGGTCGATGTTGGAGCCGCGGCTCTC